>JANLPS010000365.1:0-20182 GCA_031367385.1 Archangium sp.
AGCAGCTGGCTCGCCTCGACGATGGGGTCGTAGTTGCTGCACATACAGGTGTTGTCGTACTTGAGCGGCGGAGGTTGGGCCGGCTTGGCGCAGCTCGTCGCAATCGGCGCCTTGAGTTGTTGTTCGATCAGGCTCAGCGAGTCGAGGTGCGCTTCGAGCTTCGGCCGTTCTGCCGCGGGCAACCGCAGGTTGAGTCGGGCGGCATCGGCGCGAATCGTCGAGAGCACTTTGAGCTCGGCGGCTTGTCGGCGTGCCTGCCCCGCGATGTCGCTGGTTGGCAGTGTCGCGTTCGCGAACCAGTCGTTGTACACGTCGCGTACGTCGTAGAGGCAGTTGATCGGCTCTCCGGTCGCATCGAAGCTGATGCCGGTGGCCGCTCCGGCGTACCCGCTTTGGCGAAACAACAGCGGCCGCACTTTGAGCAACGACGCGAGCGCGATGTCGAGCGACGGTGACTTCGCTCGGCGATCGGTTGCGCTGCGCGCGTCGCTGCCCGTCAGCGGGGAGATCACCCCGCCCGCGTGACCGGTCATGCCGCTGGCGCCGTTTCGATAGAGCACGGCCAGGTCGAGGCCCTCGAGAATCAACATCGATTCTTTGTGTTTCTCGAGCGGCGCGAGGGTCGAGTCGGGGTCGAAGGTGAGCGACCAACCGGTCTCGGCGACTGACCCGTTGGCGAGGCGCGGGCGCCAGAATTGCGGCGCGTAGCCATGGCAGCTGTTCACCACAATCAACCGCAGCGGCGTGGCGCTCTGGGCCTCGGCGCTTTGAAAGAGGCCGCTCAAATACGAGCCGGCCGCCAGGCCTCCCATCGCCTTGAGCAGGCTTCGTCGGTCGGTCTTCATGGCGCTCCCTTCGTGAACTGTCGGGTGGTGAAGCTCTCGTCGGCCACGAGCGTCTCGAAGGCGCTCCAGGCGCTCCCCGAGTCGTGAAGCGATTGGGCCGCTCGCTCGAGCACGCAGGCGTCGGTCGCGGCGACCTCTTTTCGACCCTGCAATGAGCGAAGGCGCTGTGTCGCCACGCACCATTCGGCATCTGCGCTGGCGAGCAGCGCGGCCGAGAGCGCATCGACTCCAGAGAGCGGTTGATCACTCGAGGGGGTGGTGACGAAGCCGCCGCTCGGGTCGATGGAGACGTCGTTTTCTGTGGTGCGGTAGACGCCCAGCGCATCGAAGTTTTCGAGCGGGTTGCCAGCAGGGTCGATGATGCCGTGGCACCCGGCGCAGGCGGCCGCACTGGTGTGCATGTCGAAACGTTCGCGGGTGGTCTTCGCGGTCGACATGGTTCGCGGCGGCAACGGCGGCACGTTGGCGGGTATCGACGGCAGATTCACGCAGAGAAATCGACGCAAGATCGTCGAGCCTCGGAGCACGGGCGAGCTCGCGTCGGGGTCTGAATGCGAGCCCAAAAACGCCGGCAAGGTCAGCACGCCGTGTCGCTTCTGAGCTGTCACGACCGTCTTGACGAAGGTCTCAGAGGTCGAGGTCAGACCGTAGAGCGGCGCGTTGGTTTTGTTGATGAACGCGTGCTCACCGTCGAACCAGCTCGCAAGCGTGCTGCCGTGGTCGAGCCAGTCATCGACGAAGGCCGAGGCTGATTGACCGATGGCGTCTTTGAGCGCGGGCGTGAAGAGCGGGTAGGCCGCGGGTTGCTTTGCCCAGGCCCCCGAGTTGAGGTCGATTTCGGCCCATTCGAGCGCGAAGCGGCGTTGCCTCGCACGCCAGCTTTCGACGTCGGCAAGCGTCAGTCGGCGTACCTGGGCCAGGCGTTGGTCTGGCGTTCGAAGCTCGTCGGCGGCGGCGGCGGCCAGCAGCGGGCCATCGGGGGGTTTGGCCAGCACCGCAAAAGACAGCGCCGAGGCCACTTCGTAGGGGTCGATCGCGAGCGTGCCCTCGGTGGAGCTGCCGAGCTCGGTGCGGTAGACGAAGTTGGGCGACTGCACGATGGCGCGCACGGCCCATTGCACGCCTTGGGTCAATCGCTGCGCGTCGGTGGCGGTCGTCTCGACGTCGCGACCGAGGCCGTAGAGCCCGATGAGGTCGCTGAGCTCATCGGCTGTTGCAGGGCGCCTCCAGGCCGCAGAGGCGGTGTCGGTGATGAAGGTCTTCGCGCACGCCGCCGCCTTGGCGAGGGTGACCGCGCAGCCGGTGAAAACGCCTTGCGAGACGATCTGCGTGGCGACCGGGTCGGCGATTCGGTGGAGCGTCTCGACGAAGGCGTCACCGACCTTCTGGTCAGCGTTGCTCGAGAAGCCGTTGAGGCGGGTGTCGGGCTCCAGACCTGAGGCTGCGGCGCCGCCAACGGTGCCAGCGACCGCCGCGAAGGCGTTGAGCAGCTCGGGTTGGCTGAGACGAATCAGTCGCGCCGGCGCGGCGGTAGGCGCTGCGGCACAGGCGCTGGGCGTCACCTCCTCAACGCCTCCCCCCGAGCCCCCGCCGGGCATGGGGTGGTGTACGCCAAGGTCGGTCGATGAGGGGGCGACGATTGAACCGGTGCAGCCACCGAAGGCGATCAGCGCGGCGAGACAACGAATCATTCGGCGGGCGTTTGCACGGGAGAGGCCGCCCCCAAGGGGTCAGAACGGCGGGCGGTTCACCCCGGCGCCAGCCGTTGTCCGGACAGTTGGTTCGACAATTCGACTGGCGGGATCACCGAAACGGGTCGGGCACATCGCTCTGCGGCTTCACCGAGGCTTTCGCGCTCGCCCGCTTCGGGGCCACCAACAGGGTCTCGAGAATCACACTCGAATCGCCCGGCACCTCGCGCTCGAAAGGCACGAAGCCCACCTTCTCGACCCGAACGCGGCGCGTGGCTTTTCGACTCGCCACCTCTTTCGCGAACGGCAACGACCCAGCGGCCTGCCCATCAATCGAAATCTTCGCACCCTTCGGCCCATGCACCTCGAGCACGACCGACGCCACTGGGGCGACCGGCGCAGGCACCACCGCCGGTGGGGGCGGCGGCGGTGGGTTCACCTCGGCAACGGCCGGTCTTTTTTCATCGACGACCGGCGCCACCGTCGCGGCTGGCCTCGTCGCCACCCAGGTGATCATCACGAGCGCTGCCACCGCGAGCGCCGACGCGTACACGCGACCCCGCCTCGCCGGTCGTGCAACGGGGAGAACCTCGATGGCCACCTCGAGAGTTGGCCCACTTTGCGCCGCGACCGCCACGCTCGAAGTCGGTCGCTCAATGGCATCGACCCGAGCGCCCAACCCAAGCGATTGCAAGAAATCACGTGCGGTTGCTTGGCCCGTCGAGCCCGCGAGGGGCAACAGGGCCTGTTCGACTTGCTGGCCTGTCTGAAAGCGCTCGCTCGGTTCGGCCGCCAAGAGCCGGAGCATGACCGCGTCCCATTCGGGTGAAAGGCCGGGCACCAGCGACGACACCGGAGGCACCTTGGCCTCGCGCACCAAGCGCAACGTCGCCAGGTCATTCTCGCCGCGAAAAGGCTGCTTGAAGGTCAACAGCTCGATCAAGACGATGCCCAGCGCGAACAAATCAGAGCGCGAATCGACCTCATGCCCGCCCGCCTGCTCGGGAGACATGTAGGAGAACTTGCCCTTCACCACGCCGGTTCGCGTCTCTTCATCGCGCAACATGCCCGTCGCCTTCGCGATGCCGAAATCGAGCAGCTTCACCGCGCCCTGCGTCGTCAACATCACGTTCGTCGGGCTCACGTCCCGGTGCACCAAATTCAAGACTCCGTGATCGTCTCGCAAGCTGTGCGCGTAGTGCAGCGCGGCGGCGAGTTGCCCCCCAAAGAAGGCCACCAGCGGCGCGGGTATCGACCGACTCAGCTCCTTCGTTCGCGTGATCAAGGCCCGCAGATCGAAGCCCTCGAGCAGCTCCATCGCGATGTAGAGCTCGCCGTCAACCTCACCGCACTCGAGCACCTGCACCACGTTCGGGTGCTGCAACCGCCCGCTCAACCGCGCCTCGTCGAGCAACATCACCCGAAAGCCATGATCGCGGGCCAGATCGGGCCGAATGCGCTTGATGGCCACTGGCCGCTCGAAGCCCGAAGGCCCATCGAGCACTGCCCGATAAACGATGGCCATACCGCCACTCGCCAAGGGGCCAAGCAGGCGGTAGCGCCCAAATTGCCCGCCTGGTCTGACCGCTTCTCGATTCACGCCAGTACCACTATAGTGCGAGCGGTGACGTTTCTGATGATCGCCGTTCTGAGCGCCACGGCCCCTGACGTCAGCGAGGCGCGAAAACACTACGAAGCCGGTCGCGCGCTCTACTCCGTCGACCGCTTTCGCGAGGCCGCTGCTGAATTCGAAGCAGGCTTCGCGCTCGCGCCGCGACCCTTGTTTCTGTTCAACGTCGCCCAGTCGTTGCGCCGCTTGGCTGAAGTGACCCAAGACCGCGGCGTCATGCTTCAGGCCCAGGTGCGCTATCGCGAATACCTGGGCATCGCTCCGGCCCAGGAGCCCGAGCGCGAACAGACGCTCGCCAAGCTGACCGGCATCGACCAATGGCTCAAAGATTCACCGGTCGCCGATGCGCCCATCGCTGTGAAAACCGAAGCCGTTGCGCCAGCCCCGCGCGAGGTGCCCTTGGTGGTGGCCGGTGTGCCCGAGGCCAAGCCGGCTGCGACCGTCTCGGCGCTCCCCTGGGTCATCGTCGGCATCGGAGTCGCCGTCGCTGGAGCCGCTGTTGGCACCTACTTCGGTGTTCGCGCGAGCCAAGGCGGGTGCGGCGTCGCGACCATCGGTTGTCTCGATGCCAGGCGGTGATGAACACCGCGCGTCAGGCGCCACGGGTCAACTGTGGGTGAATCTGATACGGCGGAGCGGGTCATGCTTCGAAAAGTCGCCATCGGCCTGGTCGGGGCCGTGCTGTTCGTCGTGGTGCTCGGCCTGGTGTTGCCGCGCCGCTGGGAGGTCACGCAGAGCATCGTGATCGACGCTTCTCCCGCGCGCATTCACCCGTTCATCGCCGGGTTTCGCAATTGGCAAGAATGGGCCGCCTGGTCGAAAGACCTCGACCCCCAGGTTCGCAATACCTACGACGGTGAAGAGGTCGGCGTCGGTTCGAAGTGGTCGTGGTTGGGCTCCAAGATGGGCCACGGCCGCATGGAGGTCATCTCGGCCGACCCCCGCACCGGCGTCGAGATCGACGAAGCCATCGAGAGCGAGACCGTGAACGCGCACAGCAGCTTCACCTACAGCGCCGTCTCAGGCGGAGGCACGCGGGTGACGTGGGTCGACACCGGCAAGCTGCCCTTGCCGCTCGGCGGCTACTTTCGCGGCTCGGTCGAGCACCAGCTGAGCGGGTATTTTCAGCGCGGGCTCGAGGCCTTGAAGCAGAAGGTCGAAGCCCTGCCACCCGAGCAAAACCCCGCGCCGATTACTCAGTGATGAAGGCGGCGATCGCCGACTGAACCGCCGCGTCGTTGAGCAGTACCGCGTGCTCGGCGCCCGTCTCGAAGCTCGCCGAGTGAATCGGCTTGGGAGGGTTCGCCCGCGCGGTCAACACCGTGCCATCGCCATCGGCCAAGCGGGGGTGCTCGAAGTCGAAAGTGCGGTCGGGCCTGAACACCCAGCTGGCCTCGGTCGGGCGGCCGGTGCCGATAATCGCGAGGCTCTTCCACCTGGTGGAGGGGTCATCGGTAGGTGCTTCGTCGCCCATCCCGGCCCAGAATTCGCTCCGGGCCCAGAGTCGGGCTTCGAGCTGCCGGCGATAGGCCGGGTTGTCGCGCAGGGTCGGGTCGCGAAACACGCCCCAGCCGAGTTTCACCCAGGTGTCAGGCGAGAAAGGGTCGAGCGGTGTTGGTTCGAAGACCTGTTGGTCGATCAGAAAATCGGAGTCGGGGCCCAGCAGCTGCCAGGTCGATGAAAACGTCAGCAGGGCCGAGGCTGGCATCAACGCGCTGTTGCGGGCCGTGGTGTTGCCGATGAACAAATCATCCCACGGGCCGGCGCTGCCCTTGAACGGAGTGCCCGCGAACACCACGTGCTTCACCGCCTCGCGCGCGCCGGGGGGGCCGTGACGCAGGCAGTGCAAGGTGACGAGGCCGCCCATGCTGTGGGCGACGATGTTGACCCGGCGGTTCGGGCCCAGCGACTCGATGCGGGTGCACAGCTGCTCGGCGCTGCTGCGAATGTCTTGGCGCCAGTCGTAGGCGAAGACCATGAACCCTGGGAGGTGGTCTTTGCCCCACTCGATGAACGGCAGGTACAGCGTCTCTTCAATCGCCAACGGCACGATGGTGAGCTTGGTCATCGGCCCGACCACGGTGAGCGGCCCGTAGCGCGGCGGCGTGTCGCGTTGACCCTCGAACGGCAGCGCGAGCGACTTCTCACCATGCGAGAACGCCTGCCCCGGCGTCAGCCAGGCGAGCTCCCCGTCGGCGGTGGCGAGAAAGGCCCCCTTGTAGCCGTGCACGAAGATCGTCACCTCATCACCCGTGGGAGGCGCGAGCACGGGCTGCGCGGTCACGCAGGCCAGACTCAGACACAGGCACCCGGCCAGAGCTCTCACGTGAGCACCTTCGTTAGTTGAGCAAGGTCGGTTTGCCGGGTTTCTTCGACCCCACGCCAACCGGCTGTTTCTGCAAGAATTTTTCGATCACACTGAGCAGCCCGTCGAAGGTGTCGCGCATCGCCCAGGCCTGGTGGTCGACATCTCCGAGCGATTGGGCGCGGGTCAGGCCGGCCTTGAGGGCTTGCTGAACGCCGGGGCAGTCTCCGCGGGCGTCGATCAGCTGCCGTGCGGTCTGGGCATAGACGTCGAAGCATTTTTTGACGTTGCCTTCGTTGTACGCCGGGGCGCCGGCGCGAATCGCGCCTGAGAGCACGGCGGTGGTGGCTTCGAGGCCCGCGACCGCCGAGCCGTTGAGGAGCGAGAGCGGGTGCACCGGCACCTGCCGCTTCGGAGGCCGCTTCGACGTGTCGGCCAACGATTTGAGCGGCAGCGCCGAGGTCTGTTGAATCAGCGGCATCACGTAGCGCCAGGGCACCCCGAGCGTGATGACCCCGTCGTCTGATTCAGCGACGGTGACGACCCCCAGCGCGGTGCCGTCTTGCGCGATGATCGGCCCACCCGACGCGTCAGGAGGAATGTCGCCCTCGAGGCGGTACACGGTCAGCGAGCGGCCGAGCACTTGAATGCTGGCGATGCGCGCCTCGACCCAGCGGGCGCGATCTTCATTGGGCACCATGCCGAAGACGAAGCAGGTGGCGCCTTCTTCGGCGAGTCGGTCTCCGGCGCCGCGCACCGGGGTCGCGTCGAGGCCTCCGACGTCGAGCACCGCGAGGTCGCGCTTCAAGTCGATGGCGCTCACCGTCTGCACGGGTATCGAGCGGCCGTCGTGAAGATGCGCGGTGATCTCCGGCTCATCGACGACGACATGAAAGCTGGTGACGATGCGACCGGTCGGGCTGACGAAACCAAGGCCATACGAGTGCTTGAATTCGAGCAGCACGAGCCCAGTGGCAGCTTCGAGCGGCGTCATACGGCCTCCCTTCTAACGTGAAAGTGAACACTTCGCTTGGCCGGTGGTTTCGCGCACGATGGGCGATGACATGAGCCATGAGCCTCCAGTGTGGGTGAAGCTGCGCGAGCGAGATTCGCACGATCACCATATTTTCAAGGTGCGCACGATTGACGTCGCCGACCCGCGAAACGGCCAAGAATACGTTCGCACCGTTCTCGACGCGGCCGATTGGGTCAATGTGGTTGCGGTTACCACCGACCAGTCGGTGGTCTTGGTCAGGCAGTTTCGCTTCGGTATCTGGGCGAACACCCTCGAGATACCCGGGGGCATGGTCGATGGCACCGAGGCCCCCGCCACCGCGGCGGCGCGCGAGCTCGAAGAAGAGACGGGGTTTCGGCCCGAGACGGTGCGGCTGCTCGGCGTGTCACACCCAAACCCCGCGATTCAGGGCAACCGGCTGCACAGCTACTTGGCGCTGGGGTGCACCCGGGTCAACTCGGGGAAGCCTGACACGAGCGAAGACCTGCGGGTCGAGCTGGTGCCGAGGGCGAGCGTGAAAGACCTCGTGCTGAGCGGGCAGATTACGCACTCCCTGGTGCTGGCCACGTTGCTGTTCGAGGCCTGGCAGGGCGAGCTTCATCGTTCGAGAGCCAAAAGGGTGAGCGAGGTAGGCTAGACCCAACCCCATGAAGATGGTCGACGTTGGAGCCAAAGAGAAGACCGAGCGAATCGCCATCGCCAGCGGTCGCATTCGCATGTCTTCTGCGGCGCTCGAGGCCATTCGCTCGGGCCGGGTTGAAAAAGGCGACGTCATCTCGGCCGCGCGCATCGCCGGCATCATGGCCGCGAAGAAAACGTCAGACCTGATTCCCCTCTGTCACCCGATTGGCTTGTCGGGCGTCGAAGTCGAGGTGCTGCCCAAAGTCGTCGGCATCGAGGTGCGCGCGACCGTCAAGACCGTCGAGCGCACCGGCGTCGAGATGGAGGCCCTCTCGGCCGTCGCCGCCGCCACCCTCACCGTGTACGACATGCTCAAATCGACCGACCGGGCGATGGTCATCGAGGCCATTCAGCTCGAGTTCAAGAGCGGAGGCCGCAGCGGCATCTTCACCCGCGCGGCCCAGGGCGACGCCTCACTCAAGAAACGCCGCCGGAGCACCCGGTGAGCTCGTTGCTGCTCGCGCTGCTGGTGAGCTTGCCCGTCGACCCGCTCGCACCGGGCAGGCCCTCGGTTCTGCGCGGGCACACCGACGCCGTCACCGCCCTCGCCTTCAGCCCTGACGGAGGCACCTTGGCGTCGGCCAGTCGCGACGCCTCGATTCGGCTCTGGAGCCTCGAATCGGGTGCCGAAAAGAGCGCCATCGCTGGAGACAAGTCGGCGACCAACGCGATCGCCTTCAGCCCTGACGGCACCACCCTCGCGACCGGCACCGTCGAGCTTCAGGTTCGCTTGCTCGACTTGACGACCGGGGCCATCAAGCGCGTCATCGCCTTCCCCGACGCGGTGATGGAGCTCGCCTTCAGCCCCGACGGCACGCTGGTGGTCGTCAGTGGGCCAAGTGGGTTGACCACTCTTTTCACCGTCGCCGACGGCAAACAGCGGCCCTTCAACCTGCGCGGCCGGAGCGCCAAGTTCAGCGGCGATGGCAAGACCCTCGCGCTGGGGTTACCGGGGGGCGGCATCACCTTGGTCGACTCCGCCACCGGCAAGACCAAGAAGAGCATCGCGACGCCGAACCATGCGCCGATGATCACCTTCAGCGCTGATGGCAAGACCCTCGCCACCTGGAGCGCGAAAGACCGAGCGATTCGCCTCTGGAGCGCGGTGACCGGTAAGTCTCTGGGAGCGCTGTCGCTGCCAGCCGCAAAGGACCCGTTCGAAAATGCGCCGCCGACCACGTTGAGCGCCTTGGCGCTCTCGGCGAGCGGGGCACTCGCGGTCAGCGTCTCAGCCGATCTCCACCTGCGCGTGTGGGACGTGGAGAAGAAGTCGGTGTTGGTGACCTACCCGCTGGAGCGAGAGGGCGCCGTTGCGCTCAGCCCCGATGCTTCGCAGGTCGCGGTCGCGGACGGAGCGCAAATCAAGATCTGGCCCACGCGGCCGCACTGAGGCCCCCGTTCGACCGCTTCGTGTCACACGCGCCCGACCCAACCCAGCTCAGTAGTCGTCGAGAATGAACTTGCGCGGGTTCTGCGCGATGCCGTTCACGCGAACTTCGTAGTGCAGGTGCGGCCCCGTCGAGCGCCCGGTGTTGCCGATGTTGGCGATCTCTTGGCCACGCTTGATCTTGTCGCCTGGCTTGACCCGAATGCTCGCCAAGTGCCCGTACCGGGTCTTGATGCCGTACCCATGGTCGATCACCAACACATTGCCGTACCCGCCTTCGAGCCCGGCGAACACCACCGTACCGTCTGACGGAGCGATCACGTCTTTGCCATGCGGCCCGGCGATATCGAGCCCGGCGTGCATGACGCGCTCGCTCGTATACGGGTCGAGGCGCGAACCGAAGTCAGAGGTGACCCAACCACGGGTGGGCCACACCGACGGCACCGACGCCAAGCGTGAGCTCTGCGACTGAAAATAGGCCTGCAACTCCTGAAGGCTCTGCTCTTGCCGGGTCGCCTCGGCCGACAGCTTCTCGAGCTTGCCCGACAGCGCCTGCGGCGACTCTTCAGCCTTGTTTCGCACGAACAGGTTCGGCGCCCCGCCCACGCCCGGAGACTCAGGCTCGGTCGGCCCCATCGCCAGGTTGCGTTGCGGGTCAGAAAGCGTCGTAATTGCTCGCAGTTTTTGGTCAAACCGCTCGACGCGGTCAATGGTCGAGCTGACGTAGTCGAGCTTCTCGCGAATCAGCGCCAGCTCACTCTTGAGCTTCAGGTTCTCTTCGCGCAACGAAGGGTTCTCTCGGGCTTCAGAGACGACCGAGAAATAATGCACCGTTGAGAGCACGATGACGGCCACGAGCACGCCCACCAAGGCAAGCGCTTGGAAGACCCAGCGGCGGCGAAGGCGATAGCGCTTCACCTCCGCGTGACGATCTGGAACGACGATGAGGGTAAAACTCTCGTTCGCCAACAGACGCCCCTTTAAGACATTTGAGCCCGCGGTGGAGGCCCCTGGAGTGGGCGCGCACCTTCTCCCACGGCCCCTTCACTTGCAACTGAATTTCACCGAAATTCAGCGAGCTAACGTGGGAGAATGCCTCACATTTTCTCGACATCAACGATGCGTACGACGATGCACGTGATGTTGTCGTCGCCGCCTCTTTCGTTGGCGAGATCAACCAATTTTTTCGGAGCTTCTTTGAACTCCGACGAGCTGATCACCTGACGAATTTCATTGTCGTCAACCAGGTTCGCGAGGCCGTCTGAGCAGAGCATGAACGAATCGCCTTCTTCGACGGCGATGCCCATGACGTCGACCTGCACCTCTTCTTCGAAGCCAACCGACCGGGTGATGATGTTTTTGTACCGCGAGTGCTTGGCCTCTTCAGCAGTAATCATGCCGGCTTTGATCTGCTCATTGACCAATGAGTGGTCTTCGCTGATCTGCTGAATCAGGTCGCCGCGCACCAAATAGGCCCGGCTATCGCCGACATGGCCAAAGAGCGCATGCCCACGGTGTACGCAAAGTGAGATGACCGTCGTGCCCATGCCGGCCAGCCGCGAGTCTTCTTGTGCAGCTCGGTAAATCTCAAGACACGCCTTCTCGACAGCGCCGCGCAAGAACTCAGGCAGCGGCGAGTCTTGGAGATCAGCCGTCGAGGCAAAAGGGTTTTCGGGGTGCGCCTTGGCCGCGCGCATTTCGCGGTCGATGGTCTCGACAGCGATGCGCGAGGCGGTACCGCCGCCAGCGTGCCCGCCCATGCCATCTGCGACGACGTAGAGCTGGAGCTCTTCGTCAACCAGGTAACTGTCTTCGTTATGGTTTCGCTTCCGACCGACGTCGGTAAGACCAGCCGACACTGCCTTCAGACGAGACCCAGCCGTTTTCGCCACGGCGCGCAGGTTAGGCGGACCCATCGTTGACAGCAAGGAAGCGTTTCAACCAAGTCTCCGTTCTCGGGCGGGAGGTTGATTTCGCTTGCGCCCGCGCGCTGCCTTCACTGTGCGCGCAGCGGAGCGCAGCAGGGCCTCGGCGGCGCCAAGGGCCTCACGGGTAACCTCGACCCCAGAGAGCATTCGCGCAACCTCCCGAGTCCTGGGCTCTCCGGCGTCGAGGTTCTTGACCACCGAGCGGGTACGCCCGCGAACCTCGCCTTTTTCGATGCGCAGGTGCACGTCTGCATGTGCGGCAACCTGCGGCAAATGGGTGATGCAGAGCACCTGCCTGTGCGAGCTGACCTCTTTGATCAGCCGGCCCACGGCATCGGCCACCGCGCCCCCCACGCCCGCGTCGGCCTCGTCGAACACCGAGCAGACGCAGCCATCGCTGCCAGCGAGCACCGACTTGATCGCCAGCATCACTCTCGAGGCTTCACCGCCCGAAGCGACCTTCACCAGCGGCCTCGGAGGCTCGCCCAAGTTGGCCGAGAACAGCAGCTGCACCGCGTCGGCCCCCTCGGCACCCAAGGCCACCGGATGCATCTCGACCTCGAAACGAGCCTTCGCCATCGCCAGCCGTGAAAAGCCCTGCTGCACTGCTTCAGTCAGGCGCTCTGCGGCCTCGACGCGAGCCCCAGTTACCTCGAGCGCGAGCTTGGCGGCCGACGCGCGAAGGGTGACGAGCTCAGCGTCGACCTCAGCCCGCCGTTTGCCCCGCTGCTGAAGCTCGGCGAGCTCGGCGGCGAGTGACTCGCGCTTGGCGATGACTCCCTCGAGCGGCGCCGCGTGCTTTCGACACAACCGTCGCAGCGCATCGAGGCGATCATCGACCTCGCTCAAACGCGCAGGGTCAGACTCGAGGCTGCTCAAGTACCGAGACAGCCCCCTGGCCGCGTCATCGAGCTCGGCCTGAGCCGCGGCGAGCGATTGCCGCACTGGCGACAGGGTCGGGTCGACCTTCTCGGCCTCGGTGACGAGCTGCAGCGCCCGGCTGGCCAGCTCCAACGCGGCCCCATCGCGGGTCGACACCAGCTCTTCGCACGAGGCGGCCGATTGCCGCAGCTTCTCGGTCGAGGCCAACCGTCGCCGCTCGACCTCGAGCAGCGCGTCTTCGCCGGGCCCGGGTTTGACCCGGTCGATCTCTTCGAGCTGAAAGGTCAGAAACTCAGCCCGGGTGTGCACTTGCGAATCGTCACCGCCCAGCGCCTGCAACCGCGACTCGGCCTCTCGCAGCAGCGCCCAGGTCGCACGGTACGGCACCAGCGGCCCCTGCTCGACCTCCCCAAAGCGATCGACCAGCGACAAATGCCGAGACGCATCGAAGAGCGCCATGTGCTCGTGCTGCCCCGCGATGTCGACCAGCCCCTTCATCAGCCGCGCGAGCACCCCGACGGTGGCCAGGGCGCCATTCACGTGCACCTTGCCCCGCCCGTTTCGCCCGACAGTGCGGCGAATGCTGACCTCGTCACCCTCGTCGGGCAACCCGGCCTCTTGCAGCCGTTGCCCCAGCACTTCGGAGCGCTCGAAGACCCCCTCGAGGGTGGTCTCATCGGCCCCAGCGCGCACCACATCGGCCTCGGCCCGACCTCCGGCGAGCAAGCTCAGGGCGTCGATCAGAATCGACTTCCCCGCTCCGGTTTCACCCGTGAGCACCGTCAGCCCAGGCCCAAAAGCGACCTCAACTTCTTCCATCACCGCAAAGTTCGTCAGCCGCAGAGAAACGAGCATGTACTGCACCTCCGTTCAGTTCGCGTGAACCGTACCAGAAGACACTGACATGTACATTTGTTCAGCCCACGCCGGTTGCCCCTCGAGAGAGATGACCATATGAAATGACCATGACGAAGACCATCGGAGCTGGGGAGTTCAAAGCCAGGTGCCTGGAGCTCATCGACACGGTGGCGCGAACGGGTGCCGACCTGGTCATCACCAAGCGGGGCAAAGCGGTTGCCCGGCTGGCGCCACTGGTGGCGAAGGAGCCGAAGAAATCGCTCAAGGGCAGCGTTCTCGCCGATGACGATGTCGTCTCTCCTCTCGGCCTCACGTGGGAAGCCGACGAATGATTCTGCTCGATACCCATGTGTGGGTCTGGTGGGCGGTCGACGGCCCGAAGCTCTCGAAGGCCGCGAAACGCGTGCTGGCGAAGACTGAACAGAAGGCCATCGCCGACATCACCCTCTGGGAGGTCGCCATGCTCTGCGCGAAGGGCCGCCTGCGGCTCGATCGCCCAGTTGGCGAATGGCTCGATCAAGCAGTCGAGGAGACGGCCGTCGAGATCGTGCCGATCTCCGCTGCGGTCGCGACCAGGTCAACTGCGCTCGGTGCCGTCTTCCATGGAGACCCGGCAGATCAACTCATCGCCGCGACCGCATTGGTGCAGGGGCTGGCACTGGTCACCGCCGACGAGCGGCTCCGTCAGTTCTTGGGCATCGAAACAGTGTGGTAGGCGATCAAGCACCAGATTTCACGCTCTGGGGTTTCTCGGGTTGCTCGGCCTCACCTTGCGCGAGCCGCGGCCGAAGGTCGATCGCCGCGAGGGCGCCGTAGACCTTTCCCGTTCGGTGCCTCACGTCGAGCGTCGCTGTCGTCCCATCTCGGAGGTACAGCGACACCAGATTCGATTGGCCCGCGCCGACGGCGCTGAGGTCTTCGATGAGAAATGCCCGCCGGCCGAAGCGAATCGCACGTCTGGTGACCGCGTAAGGCGTTGCGTCGTTCAACGCCGACACAACGAACAAAGCGCTCGAAATGATCACGCCGATCATCGAAATGAAGTGCAGGTCAGCGAAACCGGTAGACCCCCACCACGGCAGAGCCGCGATGGCTGCTGAAACGGCCGCTGACAGGGTGTGAGCGCTCGGCTGAAGAACCGACAAGCGCCCCTGAATTTCGAACGGGAGGTGCCCTCGAAGCTCGGTGACGAGCTCGAGCGGTGTGACGCCCTTCGGTTCGAGCCGCAGCCACGCGAAACATGAGCGCGCCGCCGCTGCTGCCCGGGCCCGCTCCTGGCTGAGCCGCATGACGAGTGGGCCGGCGGAGTCGTGCCGGATCAGCTCCAATTCGGCCTCGAGCTCGGCCGGCGTATCAAGCAACTCCCTCAGGTCGAGGTGCCGATACCAATCGCGTCGGCGCAAGGCGCTGGCGATTGTGTGCCACTTCGAGACCGCAGCTTCGACGGTCTCGATCCGGCCTTCGAGGCGAATCCGAAGCTCGGCCGCGATCACTCTTCCATCTTGAAGAGATCTTCCACGTCACGCTCGGTCAGGGCCTTGCCGACATCAGAATCGGTGCCCAACACCCCCGCGGCGAGCTCTCGCTTGCGCTGCTGCAGCGCGAGAATCTTCTCTTCGACCGTATTGCGCGTAATCAGCTTGTAGCTGAACACCGCCCGCGTCTGCCCGATGCGGTGCGTGCGGTCAGTCGCCTGATCTTCGACCGCCGGGTTCCACCACGGGTCGTAGTGAATCACGTAGTCAGCCGCGGTCAGGTTCAAGCCCGTACCTCCGGCCTTGAGTGAGATGAAGAAGATCGGAGGCCCCTTCGGGTCATTGAACTCATCGACCTTGGCCATGCGGTCGCGCGTACGCCCATCGAGATACAGATACGGCATCTGCTGCGCATCAGCCTGCGTCTTCAAGATCTCGAGCATCTCGGTGAACTGGCTGAACACCAGCGCCCGGTGCCCTTCGCGGGTGAGCTCATCGACGAGCTCTTGAAAGCGAACCAACTTCGCCGAGGGCGGCAACTGCGTACCCGGCGGCAACTTCAGCAACCGCGGGTCGCAGCACACCTGGCGCAGCCGCATCAGCGCCGACAGAATCGACATGCGCGACTTGTTGAAGCCCTGCTTCTCGATCTGGTCGTAGACCTTGCGCCGGCTCTCCTCGAGCACCTCTTTGTAGAGCGCCGCCTGCCCGGGATCCATGTCGACCCAGGTGATGACCTCGGTCTTCGGAGGCAGGTCTTTGGCCACTTCAGTCTTCAGCCGCCGCAGAATGAACGGGTGAATGCGCTTCTTGAGCCGCTCACGCACGCCCATGTCGGCCTGCATCATGATCGGGTGCTCGAAGCGGTCGTGAAACCCTTCGGCGTTGCCCAAGAACCCAGGCATCAAGAAGTCGAAGATGCTCCACAGCTCAGTCAGCCGGTTCTCCAACGGAGTACCCGTGAGCGCCACCCGGTGATCGGCATCGACCGACTTGCACGCCTGCGCGGTCGCCGAGTCGGCGTTCTTGATGTTCTGCGCCTCGTCGAGAATCACGGTGCGAAACTTCACCTTCTGCAGCTCGACGATGTCGCGGCGAATCAGCGCGTACGAGGTGAGCACCACGTCGGTCTTGGTCAGCTGATCGACGAAGTCACGCCGATCGGCCCCGTGCCAGACCAACTTGGTGAGCGAGGGCACGAACTTCTCGATCTCGCGCTCCCAGTTCGGCAGCACGCTCGTCGGAGCGACCACCAACACCGGCGCATGCCCGTGCTCGTTCTTGATCTTCAGCAACATCGCCAGGGCCTGCACCGTCTTGCCCAAGCCCATGTCGTCGGCGAGCACGCCCGACAACCCATGCCTGAACAAGAACCACAGCCACGACAACCCGGCCTCTTGATAGTGGCGCAGCGTCGCGTTCAGCCCATCGGGCGCCTTGACCGCGGGTATGCCGTCGATCTCTCGCAGCTCAGCGATGGCCTTGCGGGCCTTCGCTTCAATTTCGACGTCACCAATCGTGGCGAGCAGGTCGAGCGCGGTCGCCTGGTACAGCGGCAAGCGCGTCTTGGTCTTGCCGGGCATCGCACCGGCCTCTTCGAGCAGGTTCGCGACGAGCCTCAGCTCAGCCGGGTCGGCCTCGGCGAAGCTGCCGTCTTTGAGCGGTATGAACTTGCGCCCTGAGTCGAGAAACAAGCGCACCGCGCCCAGGTCGACCTTTTGATCATCGGCCTCGAACTCCGCATCGAGCTCGAACCAATTCACGCTGGCCATGTTGACGCGAACCTTGGGCTTGAGCTTCGAGCGCAGGCGCACGCGGGGGGCGGCGGCGGCGAAGATCTCCCATGCCTTGGGCAGGTTCGGCCGGCCATGCGCCCAGAACTCAATCGCCGCGTCGCCGTGCGCTTCGAACGCGCGGTCGGGCTCGCTGTACCGAAAGCGGCTCTCGGTGAGCAGCTTGGCGGCGCCGCGCTCGGCGATCTCTTGCCGCAAGAACAGCTTGCGATCTTCACCTGAGCCACCGCTCGCGTAGCCTAAGTGTGCGCTCGAGGTGCTCACCGGCACGGTCACCGAGGTGCCGTACTTCGCGGCGAGCTGCGCCTTCACGTAGTCAGGGCGGCCCTCGAGCGTGAGCATGAACTTCGGCTCGGTCTTGTCGTCGACCTCGATGCCATCGGCCTGCAGGCTGAGCCGAAAGCGCGGCAGGTGCGCGGCGAAGAACGACAGCGCCCGGTCGAGCTGATCGGTGGGAAACGACATCGACGGCTCGAGCAACCACTTGCGAAGCAGCCGCGGTGGGAAATCGGGCTCGAGCACCAGCGCGTTTTGACCGGTGAGCACCCAGCTGCGCCGACCCGACAGCACGACGACCTCTTTCAAGGTCACCGAGTTGCCTTCAGGCATCTGCAGGTCGATGCGCGCGGTCGCCCCATCAGGGCGGTTCTGCAGCCGAATGATCGGCCGCGCCGGCTCAGCGGGGAACATCAGCGGCGTGCCGCGGTAAATCACCCGCCGCGCCTTGAGCAGATCGAGCACGTCGGCCAGGTCGTCATCACCCAGCAACACCTTCGCGTCGTAACGGCTCTCGTGGCGGGAGAGCTCGGCGAAGACCCGCTCGTCGGCGGGCGTGATGCGCGTGCCGGTCGACAGCAACCGCTTCACCTGCACCGGGCCCTTGGCCTGCTGATCAATGCGGCGCACGTCGATGACCCACAGCCGCGACCCGGTCTGCGAGTTGGTCGGCGTCAGCCGGTACACGAATTCAAGGTCAGGCTGCGCCGACAACCCAAGCCAGTTCTCGAGCTTGGCGAGCGCGGGCAGCACCACTGGCTCAGCGCCAGGCGGCAAATCAGAGACCGGCGGCGAGAGGTCGTCATTGACCGACTCACCGGGCTCGGTCGGCACCTGCACCTGCTGCACAGCGGGCGCGGCGTCGACCTGCATCGCCCGAATTCGGGCCAGATAGATGAGCGCCGCGGCGACCACATGCTTGCAGTGCGGGCCTTCTTTGTTCCACACCGCGCAGTTGCAGCTCGACTCGATCTTGCCGTTCTCGGCCGGCGCCAACTGCACGTCGTACTTCTCGCCCTCAGAGCCCGAGACCTTCGCGGCGATGCCGGTTTCAGTGCGAGTCAGGCCAGAGACCCGGCGCGCTTCGGCGTACTGACGACCTTTTTTGAAGGTCATGGGGTGAACGTCGGCTCTAAGGCTTTTCAGCCACATGCCGTCATCGGGAGCGAGCTGTTTTGCAGGTGCGTTCATTCGGGGGACCGAACGGCTCTGGTAACATTGAAAGGCCTCGCGTGCCACAGCACACTTGCTCGGGTAGACGGGAGCAATGACTGTTGATGAGCGGTTGATCGAAGTCGAAATTCGTGCGGCCCACCTCGAGAAATTGGTCGGCGACCTCTCAGATGTCGTCTACCAACAACAAAAAGATATGGACCAGATGCGCCTGATCATGACGCAGCTGCGAGAGAAGCTGCGGGCCGACCCGGGCCTGGTCGACGCCGGCCGCGATGACAAGCCGCCCCACTACTAAAGCGCCGAACAGTCAGGCTGAAACCGTTCGGCGCCCAAGAACCGCTCAGATGACTGGGTCGTCAACGACGGGCGCTGACGCGTCTTTCTTTCGCGCGAGGCGCTTGTTCGCGAGCGCGAACACCATGTCGTAGTGCGAGGTGCCTTCGGTGATGTCGGCGTAGCGAACCGCGGCCTTGAGGTTGGTGAAGGCCACTTTCCACTCCATGGGCAGCGTTTGGTCGCGCCGGGTGATGGCCTTCGATCGCGCCTCGAGGTTCTTCTGATGCCGCTGCACCGCGGTCTTGGCGGCTTGCGCGGCCCGATTGGCCTCAATCGCGGCCCGTCGTGAGTCGGCCCGCGCCTCGGGGTGCGCCGCGACGGCCTGTGCCAGCGCCATCAGCGTGTTGGCCTCGTCGAGCGTGCCCATCGCGCACAGCCGCGACGGAGCGATCACGCCAAACACCTTGAACGGGTTCAATCGGCCAAAGCCATCACCAGAGAGGGCCGTGGCGAGCGCTCCGACCGCGGCATCTTGGGCAGCGTCAGCCGCGGCGACTGCGAGCCCGCTGGCATGCGCCGCTGACTCGGCCTCATCGACCACGGTCTCAGCCACCTCGAGCGCCTGATGCACTCTCAGAAAGCCAGCTCGCGCTTTCTTGACGAGCTTCGAGGTCAGCCCCTGCAACGGTCCGAGAATCATTCGCCCCACCAGCAACAACACGCCCACGGTCATCATGTGTGATTCCTCCCTGCGAGTGAGCCCGTTCGACGAGAGGTCGCCAAAGGTATTCACGGCCAATTGAAGGCCAGCGGAATCAAGGGGTTCGAGTCTCCGAATGGGCAAACCGACAGGGGAAAAGCCCAACTCGAGGTTCACTGGGGGCAAGGCGACGAGCGGCGGCCGCAACTCGAGGTTCACGGTGGGCCCGGCGACGAGCGCGCACCGCAGTCAGAGGTTCGAGTGGCACCCGCCGACGCGCGGGGAGCCCGATTGCAACGTGAAGGGGGCTACGGAGCGGGCTGATACTCGAGAATGTACGAGCAGTTCACGCCATCGCCGCACGTGGCGCGGCCATCTGACAAGCGTTGCCGAACGTTGAAGAAGTAGAGCTTGCCCGGCTCGAGCTTGAGAAAGCGGTAGCCAAAGGGGCTCGGCGGGTCCACCCCCACGGTGAAGTTGTAAGTCGCCGTATTGCCAAAGGTCGAGTTGCTGAAGTCGCAGGGTTGGCTCGAGATCGTGACCTCATGCGTGGTCGGGGGGCCGCTGAACTCCGCGACTGAGATGCGGCTGAACGTGGCGTTCGGCGTGGTCGGAGCGACGAACGCCAGGCTCGACTCGGTGTTCGAATACGACGGCAGGTAGCGAAAGCTGTACGACTGAGTGCCGTCGGGGGCGTGGTAGTAATAGGTCGTCGCGTCACCAGGGCAAGTCACGTAGCTCGCGGCTTGCGGGCTGTTGATGATGTGGCTCGAATCGTAGCTGTAGCTCACGTCGAAGATGCTGGCGGGCGGGTCGATGAAGCCGCCGGCGTCGGTGCTGCCCGCGGGGGGGCCTGCATCGAAGGGGCTCCCGGCGTCTTGCGGCATTGGAGGCTTGCCTGCATCGAACGCCGGCGGTTTCACGGTACCTGCGTCGGCCACCCCTGCGTCGCTGCCAACGGCTCCACCATCATGGGAGGGAGCCGTGAGGACGACGTCTTGGGGCCCACAGCCTGTGAGCGCAACGCACGCAATGAAGCAAGCGATGAACCGAGACTTCATGGAGCACCACCTGAGGGGGGCATCGTCGCTGGCATGAACAAAGTTGCCGTTCAGCTCCCTGGCGGGTGCACGTTCGATTTCAGCAACGCCTGGCGGCCGAGAAAAATGAAGCAATGAGATCAACTCTTTGCGAAATGTGACGATCACCCCTGCATGACTGAAGAAGAACGAGAAAACGTCTTAGCCGTTGAGAAACTTCGCGC
>JANLPS010000376.1:0-7698 GCA_031367385.1 Archangium sp.
GTCGACCACCACCTGGCCGCTGGGCAATGAACGCACCTTTTCGGCGGGCACCGATGGCTCCTTCTTCTCGACCCGCTCGAGGGTGCGCAACAACGCCGCGAGCGCCGACTCCATCGCCCAGGGCCCGGAGATCCACTCTTCGCCTTCTCCGGCTGAGCCGCGGGGTACGCCCTTCGCCTCAATCGCGGCTGACACCCAATCGGCGGCCGCGTCGGCGGTTCGCGTGAGCAGGGTGGCGAGGTCGGCGCGCTTGTCGTGCACCGACCGCGTCGCCCACCGTGCTTGCGCGGAGGTCAACGTCTGCAACGTCTTTTCGAGAACGTCTTTGGTCGAGGCAGGTGGGCGATTGAGCGTCATGCCGCTGACTTACTTCGTCACGAACGGCGGGTCGACAGCGCGAGCACCAGCAGCATGAGCAAAAACGCCCCCGACCCCGTGGAGTCGCAGCCACAGCCAGCGTTTCCGCCCGTAATGCCGCCTCCGCTGCCCCCACCGTCTGCGCCCGCCGCCCCGCCGTCCGAGCGGGTGCTGCCACCGTCAGCGCGGCCTTGCGTCATGCCTGCATCGACTCGAGCCGTACCCGCATCGGGTGCCGCGACGCATTGGCCGACCCGGCAGACCCGCCCACCAGGGCACTTCGCGTTCGCGCAGTCATCGACGCAGGTGCCGGCCGAACAGAAGGTGCCGGCGTTGCACACCACCGAGACGCAGCTTGGCTCGACGCACTTCTTGCTCGTCATGTCGCATGACTTGCCCGTCGCGCAGGGCAGGCAGTCGCACCCGGTGACGCAAATGCCCGCGCTGCAGACCTGGCCCGCTTGACAGGTGACCGACGCGCACGCGTCAACGCAGCGCCCAGCCCGGCAGACCTCGACGCCGGGGCACACCACGCCGTCACACGGCCCCTTGCATTGCCCTTTGCTGCAGACCAGGCCAGGGTCGCAGGTCACCGGCACGCACTCCGGGTCAATGCACACGTCGCCCTTGCAGACGAGGTCACCGCCACAGCCGAATTCTCCGCCGCAGCCATTCACACAAGCGCCCTGAGCGCAGACCAGACCGGCGCTGCAGGTGGCTCCGTTGTCGACCAGGCCGTCACAGTCGTCGTCGAGGCCGTTGCACGTCTCAGCCGCCGGAGTGCTCACCTGGGTACAGGTCGTCGAGCCCGCGCCGCACTGGGTGACGCCTTCGCGGCATACACCCTTGAGTGCAGTCGTGCAGGGCTGGCCGCCACCTTCGCAGGTGACGCCAGTGATGAAGTACACGTCATCATTGAAGTCGCCGTCGTTGTTCCACCCCGAGGCGCTGGTCGCTCCATCTTCGAAGCAGACGTAGAACGCGTTCGGCGTGACGGTCGAGGCGTACATCAGCGCGGTCACCCACGGCCCTGGTGGTTGGCAGTTGCTGCACAGGGTGTCGTACGAGGCGTTGCTGTAGTGGGTCTCTCCGCCGATCAACGCGAAGCCGACCAGGCCACCCGTGTACGCAGGGTCAGACTTGATCGACGCGCCGTTGAAGGTGGTACCCACCGACGAGTTCGCCGGCACCAGCGTGTGCAGCTGACCCGCCGTCGGCTTGACCCCGGTGTCGTTGTACCAGGCCAGCCCGTAGTGCGACCCGGCTTGGTTGAGCACATAGGTGGCGGTGAAGCCGCACAGGGGCGAAAACTGATTCGGCGTGGTGTGGGCGTCGGTCACCATGTCGAGGGTCTCAGACCGGCTCGAGAACAACGCCGAGAGCTGCACCTCACTCCCGGAGTTGATCGGCACCACTTGCCCGTCGGGCTCGGTCACGCTCGCGCGCGCCGCGAGGCTCACCGTCAGGGCCAACGCGACCAGGCACTGGGTCTTCATGGTGATTCTCCAATCAACGTGCTGCGTCGCCGGCCTTGGCTTGCGGCATCACCGCATTCAGCCCGAATGCCAACACCACCACCGCGCCGCAGCCGATCACGTTGTACCAGAGGAAGCCGATGTCGCTCGAGGCGAAGACCGCGATCACCAGGGCCTGTGACAACAACGTTGACCAGAAGACCGGAGTGCCTCGAATCGACTTGAAGAAGAAGCCCACCAGAAAAACACCAAGCATCGGGCCGTAGAAGATCGACCCCAAGATGTTCACCGCTTGAATCAGGTTGTCGAGCTGCGCGGCGAAGATCGCGAAGCCCACCGCGACCAGGCCCCAGAGCACGGTGAACCCCTTGGTCACTCTCAACGCTGAGTCATTGTCGACGTCGGGCTTCCAGCTGCGGCGGTAGAAGTCGACCAGGCTGGTCGTGCCCAAGGCGTTGAGCGCACTCGCGGTGGCCGACATCGCGGCGCAGAGAATGACGGCGAGCAACAGCCCGACCAACCCGGTGGGAAAGTGGTTCATCACGAAGCTCAAGAACACGTAGTCGGTGTCGTTCGAGCTGGCGCGCGGGTTCACCTCGGCCACCAACGCCCGGGCCTTGCTGCGAATCGCCTTGCCCTTGATCTCGGCGGCACGCAGCGCGCCCTCAGTCACTTCTCGCTTCGACGCATCGTTCGCGTGGCGGGCCGAAACCCACTCGGTGACCAGCGCGCTCTTCTGCGCGAACACCGAGTCATACTCAGCTTGCAACGCCGTCATTCTCGGCGCGGCGCTCGATGCTGCGACCCGGTTCAGCTCGGTCGAGTTGAAGATCACCGGAGGCGCTTCGAACTGAAAAAACACGAAGACCAGCACACCCACGAACAAAATCATCAACTGCATCGGTACTTTGAGCAGCCCATTGAAGAGCAGCCCGAGACGGCTCTGCGTCAGCGACTCGCCAGAGAGGTAGCGCTGAACCTGCGACTGATCGGTGCCGAAGTAGGCGAGTGCGACGAAGGTGCCGCCGGTCAGGCCCGACCAGATCGTGTAGCGGGTGTTGAGCGCTGGCGAGAAGTCGACCAGCTTCATTTTGCCGAAGACTCCGGCCACGCCGACGGCGTCGCCGAACGTGACCGCTTCGGGCAGCTTCGAGAACACGAAGCCGAACGCCATCGCCATGCCGCCGAGCATGACGAGCATCTGGTACTGCTGCGTTTGGTTCACCGCTCGGGTACCGCCCGAGACCGTGTAGACGATGACCAGCGCGCCGATGGCAAGGTTTGTGATGGTGAGCGGCCAGCCGAGCACGGTGCTCAAGATAATCGCCGGTGCGTAGATCGAGATGCCCGCGCCGAGGCCTCGCTGGAGCAGGAAGATCAACGCCGTCAGCTGACGGGTCTTCAAGTCGAAGCGCTGCTCGAGGTACTCGTACGCGGTGTAAACACGGGTGCGGTAGTAGATCGGTACGATCGTGGCGCTGAGAATCACCATCGCCAGCGGTACTCCGAAATAGAACTGCACGAAGCCCAGGCCGTCTTCGAAGCCTTGCCCCGGAGTCGAGAGGAAGGTGATCGCGCTGGCCTGCGTGGCCATGATCGAAAGGCCGATCGTGTACCACTTGCTGTCGCTGCCGCCGCGCATGTAGGTGCCGACGTTCTTGATGCCGCGGGTCTTCCACACGCCGTAGCCGACGATGAAGGCGAGGGTGCCGAGCAACACCGCCCAGTCGAGCGGCTTCACGCGTACACCCGCGAGATGATCGCGAAGACCACCATGCAGACGACCAGCCACCCCAGCACGAGCGCATAGGCACCCGACCAGGTCTTGAAGAACGGCGGCCGGTCTTCTTCAGGTGCCATGCGCGAGGAGGTTCGCGAAGAGTCGATACGCACCCGGCACACCCGCAGGCAGCTGCCGGAAGAACGCGAGCCCCGTGTAGATGAAGGTGCCTTTGCCGTGCTTGGCGACGATCAGCGCGCCTTTTTTCGGAGCCTCACCCGAGTCGTGCATCGACAGCGGTGTCTCGTACCGCCCATCGAAGTTGCCGGCGAAGTAAAGCCCGCGTTCTTGCACCCACCCTTCGAAGTCAGCAGCGCTCAGCGCGTTCGGAGTCGTCAACACATGGTGCTTCGGCAACTCGAAGGTGACCGCGGCGTTCTCATCGGTCACGCGATCTTGCGACACCTCGAACGGGTACGGGCCCATCTCGGCGGGCACGTTGCTGAGCCAGTTCTTGGTGTTGTACTGCACCACCAGGGTGCCCCCGTCTGAGACGTACTTCATCAGCGGCTGGTACACGCTCGGCATGCGCGGGTTGACATTGTATGCGCGTATACCAATCACGATCGCGTCGAAGCCAGTGAGCGGCTTGGTACGAACGGTCTCGTCGGTCAGGTTGGTCACTTCGTAGCCGACCTGACGCAGCGATTCGGCGACGTCATCTCCGGCACCGGCGAGGTAGCCGAGCTTGGTTTTGCCTTTGACGAGCGCGAGACGAATGAGCTTCACCTCGGCCACCGGCAGCATCGTCTGCATGGGAATATGCGGGTAATCGATGCGGGTCAGGCCGCGTGAATAAGACGCGTTGCCGATCTTCACGTTGACGAGCACCGAGCCATTCGCCGGGCCCGGCTTGATTGAGAACGTGAGCTCGGCCTCGGCACCCTTTTTTGCGAGCGAAAACGGCTGGCTCGGCTTGTCGGCAGCCCACCCGCTGGGGAGCTGAAGCTCGATCGTGCCCGCCTGGTTGTCGGCCGTTGACTTGACGGTGACGCGCAGGGGCTTGGCGAGCGCGGCCTCGAACATCATCACCGGCGCGCTGGCCTTGACCACCACCGGCGGCAAGACCTCGAGTGGTCTGAAGCGCTCACCTGCGGTCGGGTCGGTCCATTTATAGGCGACGGGGCGGGTAACGGTGAGGGCGTTGGCCCCAAAGGTGAGAGCGAAGTCGACGGTCAACGCGGGCCCCGACTCGGGTACGCCAATCTTCAGTTGATCGGTCACGACCCACGTGCCCTTCTCTGGAGGCGCCTCGAGCCACGCAGGGTTCGACAGCGAGGCCTCGGCGGGCACCTTGAGAGTCAATTTCTGGGTGTTGGCGACTCCCTCGACGAGGGCCACGCCTTTGAGCGCCACGGGCGTTGAAGAGCGAGCGAGCGCGGTGGCGGTGACCTCGACGGTGCTGCCCGGGTTCACGGTGAAATCGGCCGAAGTCGCTTCGAGAAAGAGGCCGGCGCAGTCGACGATGACTTCGGTGAGCTCTTTGAGCTTCTGCGCGGTGTACGGGTTCTGAGGGAGCGCGCGCATCGCATCGAGGGCCAGCAGCAACGTCGGTATCGAGGCGGCAGGGCGGTCGACCTTGTATTCCGCCGAAGCCTTGCTCAGCAGGGCGGCGAGCTTCTCTGAACCGGCGACGCGCTTCCATGAGAGGTCGATGCCCTCGAAAACCGTGGCTCCGGCGGCGCCTGCGAGCCAGACGAATTGCTCGGGCGAAGGGCCGTGCACTGGAGCGGCTCCGAAGCCCTGGCTCTTGTGCATGCTGCGGCTGTCAGCGGCCATTTCGCCGTACGAGAGACCGAGGAGCGGGCTGAACACGCTCGAGTTCATCGTCATCGGCTTGGTCGCGAAGGCCTTCTCGCCCGGGTCGCGCGACCAGGCGTTCCACACGATGCGCTTGGCTTGCCAGACGGTCGTGTGGGCGAGCTGTTCTGGGTGAAAGGTCGGGTCTGCAGCAGCTGTGAACGCCTCGAGGGCAATTCGGGCTGAAGCCGTGTGGTGGCCGTGCGTGTCGCCAGCCTCCTGGGGGAAGCGGGTGATGATCACGTCGGGCTTGAGGGTGCGAATGACCCACACGGCATCGGAGAGCACTTGATCGTGGTTCCAGATGCTCAGGGTCTCGTCGACGCTCTTCGAGAAACCGAAGTCGCGCGCGCGGGTAAAATACTGCTCGGCGCCATCGATGCGGCGGGCCGCGAGGAGCTCCTGGGTGCGAATCATGCCCAGCAGCGGGCCGATCTCAGGGCCAATCAGATTCTGGCCACCTTCACCGCGAGTCAGGGCGAGGTAAGCGGTGCGAACCTGGTTCTCATTGGCCAGTGTCGCGAGCAGGCGCGTGTTCTCATCATCAGGGTGCGCGGCGACGTACAGCGCAGTGCCAACCACCGAGAGCTTGCGCACGTCGCGCAGAATCTCGGCGCCGCTGTGCCGGGGAGCAGCAAGAGCCGTTTGAGCCAAGAGCATAAAAATAATGAGACCAACCCGTTCGTGCTGAGGGACTCGAAGCACCGTGCTGCGGCGAGTGAACATTCCCGTGACTCGGGCTTCATCCTTCGAGTCCCTCAGGATGAGCGGCTCGGCTCCCACTTTGCACGACGTCATTTCAAACTCCGATACAGCGCTTCATAGCGGTCGACCATCGGCCCGCGTTGCCAGGTCTTCTCGACACTCGCCCGCGCCGCCGCAGCGAGCCTCGCGTGCAGCTCGTCGTCTCTGAGCACCGTCACCACGCTGCGAGCCATCGCCTCGACGTCACCGACAGGGTGCAGATACCCCGTCACCCCATCAGCGATCAGCTCTGGCAACCCACCGACCGCCGTCGCGACGACCGGCACTCCGCAGCTCAGGGCCTCGAGCGCCGCGAGCCCAAAACTCTCGGTTTCACTCGGCAAAATGAACACGTCACTGCTCTGCAGCAGCCAAGGCACATCAGACTGCTCACCCAGCACGCACACCGAATCAGTCAACTTGAGCTCAGCGACCAGTGCCTCGGTCGCCTTGCGCTCGGGCCCGTCGCCAATGAGCACCAGCACGCAGGGCACGTGCTCTTTGACCCGCGCGAACACCCGAACCACGTCATCGGTCTTCTTCAGCGCCCTGAAATTCGAGTTGTGCACCATCACCCGGGGCATCGGTGAAAACGACGCTCTCGGAAACAGCGCAGCCAAGCGCTCCCAGTCTTTCGTCGCGGCTGGGCGAAACCGCTTCACATCAACCGAGTTGGCGATCACCTCGATCGGCGCCTTGCTCCGGGGCCAGGCGAAGTTCTGCTCGGCCATCGCCTTCAAGTACGCCGACGGTACCGTCACCGCGTCACTCTGAAGCACCGAGTGCCGGAGCACTCCGTAAAAAGCAGGGTCGATGCCCAGCGTCAGCACGTCAGTGCCGTGAAGCGTGGTCACGATGTTGAACGCGTGCCCCCCGAGCATCTGCCGGGCCAACATCGCGCTCGTCGCATGTGGAATGCCGTAGTGCACATGCATCACCTCGAGGCCTTCGCTCGAAGCGACCTGCGCGATCTTCGATGCCAACGCCAACGCATATTCACCCGTGGGGAAAAGCGGGTGCAGCGGGCTGGTCACCTGATGAAACGTGACACCTTTGGCCTTCACGTCGAGCCGCGGCGGCACGTCGGCTCCGAACACGTGCACCTGGTGGCCGCGCTCAGCGAGCGACATGCCGAGCTCGGTGGCGACGACGACGCTGCCTCCGAAGTTCGAGTGGCAGGCGATGCCGATGGAGCTCATAAAAACACGTCTTTCACTTCAGGGTCGAACGGCACCAGCGCCGCGAACACCGCCGTCTTCAACGCCGCGATGCCAGTCTTGCCTGCGAACGAAGGCAGGCCGAGCACCCGTTCTTGCGGTTCACCACGGGGTGACAGCACCGCTTCGAGCCTGGCCAGGCGCTGGGCCTCGAGGTGATCTCTGGCCCGCTGCAATCGCCCGTAGCGCAGCGCGAACCGCGAGGCCGCACGCGCGATCGTGCCACGGGTTCTCTTCAGCGCGTCATCGAGCCCGGGTTCGGAGGGCACCGCGTCGAGCACTTCGCCCAACCGAGCCACCAGCTGCGCTTCGATCGCCTCGGGGT
>JANLPS010000385.1:0-16448 GCA_031367385.1 Archangium sp.
CAGGCCACACCGTGCGGCTCGTGCCTCAGTGAATTGATGATGCTTCGAGTCCCTCAGCATGAACGGGGTTCGAGAGGTCTGGTCGCCTCTTCAATTTCACCCGCAGCCGCAGGGGAATGAGCCGATCGATCTCCTCGACGATGGCGGCTCCGTCAGGTTGAGCCCGCACCGTGTCTACCCAGTCTGCCCCCGCGCCCAGGTTCGACCAGACCAGCACCAGCTCTCCGGTACCGTAGAGGTTCCAGTACACGCGCGAGCTCGACGCGAACCTGGCCTTCTTGAGCGCGGCCATCGCCTGCGCCCACGCCGCGTCACCTCGCGCATCTTCGGCTCCTGACGGTGATCGCCGGTACTCGACCGTGAGCGTCTCACTCTTCTCGTCGCTCACCGCACCGCTGGCGGCCAGATAGTCGAGGCTCGGCAGCCGCCGCCAGATCTCGAAGTGATGAGGAGGCACGAGGGCCACGTCACCCGAGTCGGAGTCTTTGAGCGCGGCCGGCCCCACCTTGTCGTTGGTGGCTTGGATGACCTTCGAGCGGGAATCGAGGTCGCTCCAGGTCTCGAAGGGGTACATCGTGTAGTAGACGGCGTCTCCACTGAGCAGCAGTGGCCGCCCGTCGGGCAGGTGACCGCCAGCGGCCTCGAGGTTCTTGAGCCACCGGTGGCGCGCGTCTTCGAACACCTGGGTTTGCTGGAGGTCGACGTGGTCGATGTGCACCAGCCGGTTGCGGGCATCCCACGCGAGGGTTGGCGCGGTGGCGCACGCGGCTAAGAAGAAGACGAGCCCTGCGATGGGTTTCGGCATGGCGAGACCATAGGCTCAGCGTAGCTCGAGTGACGACACCGGCAGCTCGGTGATGCCCCACAGCTTGACGATGAAGTCGCGCGACATCGGTTGCCAGGTGCGGGTGTAGTGCGCCGTGTGCGGTATCGCTGGTTTGGCCGGCAGCGGCGGGCATGCACCCATGCCGGTGGTCTGCGTCTGCCGCAAGACGAACGAGTTGAAGTCGCTGAAGCACGAGATGTCGTAGTTGCCCATGTTCTGGGAGACCGACGGGCACACCGCGCTCATCGCCCCGACGTTGACGTCTGCGAGGCGGTCGATCTTCATCGTGCCGGTGAAGGTGAAGAACTTGCCGTCATCGATGCCCGCCACCGCCAACCCCCGCAGCGGGCCGAAGAGGCCTCGCCGCACCCAGCTGATGAAGGTACCGCTGCACTGGGTCTTCTGCGCGCTCGAGGTGCACCCGCCGCTGTTCTCTTGCTGCACCGTGAAGCGCGGCCCGACCCCGTCGCAGGTGCCGCGGGCGAGCTCGTCGGGCACGTTCTTGGTGCTCATCACCGGCCAGAGCACCACGTTCTGGGTGAAGATCGCCCCCGAGGTCGTCCACATCAGAAAGTAGATCGATTGGGTGGCGCCCGGAGGCCCTGCGCTGGCCGCGAGAAAATCAGCGGTATCGAAGTCGAGCGTGAACGGCATGCCCGCCGGGTCATCGGCGGCGTCTGGGGCGTCTGCCTTTCGGGTACAGAAGTAGGGCGCGATGCAGTCGAGGCCAGTGACCGTGAGCTTGATCTTGTTCGAGAGCACCGGCGCGAAGTACCGGGTGCCGACCTTGGTGTAGCCGACGACCGCGGCTCCGGCGATGCGGGCATCGAAGCGCTGCGCGGCCTGCACCGTCGAATCAGCGATGGCCCCCAAGACGTCGACCTTGCTCGCCAGCAACTTCAAGGTGCCGGTCACCTTCTGGTGATGCGGCTGCTGCACGTCGGTGTCTTCACCGCAGGGCGAGCAGGCCATCGCTCCGCAGCAATCGCTGGTCGTTCGAGTGCCGGTGAGCTCGCCCGGCGCCGCGGAGGTATCGACGTCGGTCGTCAGCTGGTCAATCACGCCCAACCCATTGGGTATCGGCGCCGAGATCACGATGGCCGTTTGCGTCGGCCCAGTGCCGAGGTGCGCCTTGATCGACACCATGGTGTGAGACGACACAATCAACCCGGTCTGCTCGTTGATCTCGAGGCTGAACGGCGGCGATTGCCACATCGTGCCCGGTGCGATGGTGACGCCAGCGGCCGAGCCGACCGTGATGGCCCCGTTGGCGCCTCCGCCCTGGGCCGCCTCGGGCTGCAGCCCCAGCAGCTTGAGCTCGTCGACGTTCCACGTGAGGGCTTGCTCGCCGCTGCCCAGGTGCCAGACCCTCAGCCGAAAGCGCCGCACATCGAGGGGCAAGGTGGTGTCGGGCACCAGCTCGGCCCGCGCCGGCCACAGGCCCAACCGCAGCACGTCGAGCGGGTAGCCATGCGCGATCTTCATCAACGGCTCGGCGTACCCTTGCCAACACGTTGCATCGATTGCGTTTTTTCGCAGCAGGCGGCTCTTGGCCAGGCAGCTCAGGGGCAGGGTCGCGGGCGCGCTCGGGTACACGCCGCCCGAGGGCTCAGCGAGGCGGGGCCAGGGCAGCGACGGGTAGGGCGTGTTGGGCGCGTCGGGCACGGTGGTGAACTCGAGCACCAGCGGAGGCACCGAGACCCACTTCACCAACCGGTTCCACGCGAGGAAGTTGGCCTGGGTGAACTCGTCGATGCCGACCTTGCCCGCCGTGGCCTGACTCGGGTTCGACGCGGAGTAGAGGTCGGTGTCCCACAGGGCGCGCAGGCCTTTGCTCTCGATCAGCGTCATCGGCAGCTCGGGCCAGGGCTGCGGAGCGTTGGCGAAGAGATCGGGGCGGGTGTCGCGCAGGTACTCTTCGAACCCATCGCCTGGGTGGGCGAGGTCGCGCGCGTGATCGGGCACGGTGTTGTCTTCGACCAGGTGTTCGACCTGACCCATCACGCGAAAGGCACACGCGAGCCCTGACTGGCGCTCGCTGGGCAGAATGTTGACGCCAAACTTACTCAGGCACTCGACGCCGGCGGGGTAGCTCCAGGCGTTGGTCTCTTTGGCGCCGCCGCCCATCACCCACTGGGTCGACGAGGCGCCGACGCGCAGGAGATCGAGGTAGGGCAGGCCGGTCTTGTCTTGCTTGTGAATCTCGATGCCGTCGGCCGTGCGAATGCCGGTGTACCCGCCGCCGTTGGTCGCCAGCGGGTTGTGAAAGTGGTTCACCGCGCGCAGCCCGCCCCACTTGGTCGCTTCGCTGCCGTCTTGAAAGCCGTCTTCCCAGAGGCCGCCGAAGCGGTTCCACTCCACCAGGCTGTGGGTCTCGTTGGGGCCATCTGAGGGCTTGTCGAGCGCGGGGGGCTCGTAGCTGCCGAAGATGACGCTGCCGCTCGTCTTCTGAAACGCGACGCCCTTCACTTCGTGGTTGATGCCCTCCGAGATGAACCACTGGCGCCGCAGAAAGTCGTCGACGGTCTTCACCTCTTTGCCGTCGGCGCGGGTGAAGGCGAAGGGCTTGCCCTTGCGCAACACGTTCTCGTTGATGTCCATGTGGTTGGGTGCCCAGTACGCGAGCACCAACAGGGGCACGATGGGCGTGAGCTTCACCACAGCGGCCCCTCTGAGAGCGGCTTGACCACCCGGCGCTCGATGCGGCCGGGGCCGGCGAGGTAGAGCACCGCGGGGCCGAAGGTTCTGCCGGCGGGGTCATCGGCGAGGCGGCGGGTACGCTCGAGCGCCTGGGTCGCGGTGACGTCGAGCGCCAAGACCTTCGCGTCGAAGCCCAGACTGGTGACGCGGTGGTGCCACCGGCTCAAGTACCACTCGTGCAAGACGCCCTGGCCGTCGAGCACGGCCCAATACGGAGCGCTGCCGTTGCCACCCGCGGTGAAGTCGCGCATTTGCGGGGCGGTGGCGACCTCGTCGAAGCCTGAGATGCCGCCGCGAAACAAGTGGCCGCCGCTCGAGTGCCAGGTAAACGAGTCGTTCGGAGCGCCCCAGGGGTGGAGTGGCAGGTACACCGCGTCGAGGGTGACGCCGGCACCGCGGGGCTCGGTCGAGGCTGACCAGTGGTCGAAGCCCTCAAAGCGAAGCCGCCGGCCCGAGGCCTCGTAGACCGTCATCTCCCAGGTGCCGTCGAAGCCGTAACCGCCGTCGCTCTGCAGCTCGTCGTGCGGCAAGTAGGTCAAGAAGCGCGGCTTGCGCAGCGGGTCGCCGTCGGGGCCGGTGAAGCTGCCGCCATCGGCCCACGTCGAATCGAGGGCGCCGTCAGCGCTGAAGCAGACGATTCGATCATGCCCGGTGTCGGCGATGAAGAGCCGCCCGCGCTCGTCAGTGGTGACTCCGGTCGGGTCGCTCAGGCCGTTGAGGGTCGCGATGGGCGCGAGATGCGCGGTGAAGAGCTTCACGGCGCTCGCTTCAGAGACGGCGATGGTGTGTGCGCCGAATTCTTCGGCCTCTCCGGCGTGCGAGGCGAGGGCGTGGGTCGGCAGCACCGCGATCGCGCGAGGCGCTCCCACCTGGGTGCTCGAGTCGGTGACGGCCCCGGTGCCGCTCACCATGATCGGCGCGACGCCATAGACCCAGCGGCCTTCGAGCTTGGTGCGGGCCACGGCGAGGTACTGACCTTCGGCGTACGAGTGCGTCGCCGTGGGGCCCTCCTGGTCGAAGGTGCCATCGCCTTCGAAGTCCCATTGCCAGGTGGGGGCAGTGGTCGCGGCGAAGGCCTGCAGGGTGACCTCGACTGGCGGGGCTCCAAAGGCCGGAGTGGGAATGACGGTCATCGGCACCTGCGCCGGGTCGGTGCCGGTGACCGAGAGGGTGCGGGTGAGGGTGGCGGTGTCGCCGTGAAAGGCAATCAACGTCAAGGTGGTGGGGCCCTTCGCGAGGGGTACGCGCTGGGCGACGAAGCGGCCGTCAGCGCGAACGCTCACTGGAACAGTGGGGATGCCGACGTGGCCGGTGGCTTCGTAGAACCCGTCTGCCGGCGCACCGACGACCGCGACCCAATTGTAGCGGGCCGGGTCGAGCCACCCGGTGACCGAGACCCAGCTGCCAGCGATCGACTCAGCGGCCGCGGGTTGCTCGATCAGAAAACCGTCGGGGCCGAGCTCGCGGGGCTTGGTCTCGGCCAGCGGGCCCAGGGTGGTGTCTGAAGGGGCTCCGCATTTGCAGCCTGCGAGGGTCAACGCTGCCGCGGCCAAGAGCATCAACCTCATGGGCACACCTCACCTTCGAAACAGATCGGGCCTGTGGGGGTCGGGCAGCACAGCCAGCGCTTGGTGAACGTGCAGAAGTCACACGGGCATGAGGTACAGCCGAGCGCAGGCGTCGACTCGACGCAGCTGCCGTTGATGCAGCGCTCGCGGGCGCCGCAGGCCTTGGTGCAGCTGCCACAGTGATTCACGTCGCTCGCGAGGTCGGGGCAACCGGTGCCACACGCCGTGCCCGGAGCGGGACAGCTCGCGGTGCAGCTGCCATTCACGCAGCTCTGGCCAGACGCGCAGGGGGCTCCGCAGCCGCCGCAGTTCGCTCCGTCGATTTTTGGGTTGATGCAGGTGGTGCCGCAACGGGTGAGCCCGGGTTGGCAAACGCAGGCGCTGGCTTCGCAGGTCTCGGTGGCCTTGCAGGTGGTGTTGCACCCACCGCAGTGCGCGGAGTCGCGGGTGGTGTCGAAGCACCCGGCGCTGCAGGAGGTGGCGCCGGCCGGGCAGCCGCACGCACCGGCGTCACAGGTGGAGTTGGTGGGGCAGGTGCGGCACAAGGCGCCGCAGTGACGGGCATCGGTGAGCAGGCTCCAGCACTTGTTGTCGTGACAGGCGTTGGTGGTATCGCCGGTGCACGCGGTGACGCATTGCCCGCCTTCGCATTTCTGGGAGCTCGGGCAGGCCTTGCCGCACTCGCCGCAGTTGGCCGGGTCGGCGGTAACGTCGATGCAGGCATTGCCGCAGGCGAGTTGCCCGGGAGGGCAGGTGCAGGTGCCCTTCGCGCAGCCGGCGCCTGCGTTGAGGCACGGTGAGAGGCATTTGCCGCACGAGACGGCTGACTGGGTCAGATCGAAGCAGAGGGCGCTGCAGTAGGTGGCTCCCGTGCCGGGGCATTGGCAGCTGCCGTTCACGCAGGTGGTGCCGCCGAAGCACGCGGGGAAACAGGCGCTCGTCATGGTGCTCACGCAGCTGCCCTGAACGCAGGTCTGCGAGGCCGAGCAGGCCGTGCCGCAGCGGCCGCAGTTCGCGGCGTCGGTTTGAACCGAGACGCAGTCGGTACCGCAGACGACCTTGGGTGCGTCGCAGACCACCGGTGGGGCCGAGCAGAGGCCGGTGGAGCGATCGCAGGTGCGCAAGCCGGGGCAGCGCAGCTCGAAGTCGCAGGGGACTGGCGGGCCCGCGTCGGCGGCTGTCACAGACGACGCCGAGCAGCCGCAGAGCGCGAGGAGGCAGACTGCGAGTGGCAGCAGGCGAGTCACGGCCAGCGCACCATGCTCCACTCTGGGCGCCCCGGCGTGCGGATTTTGTTCTCGCGAGTAAAAAGAGGCGGCGATCAACGCCTGACTCGACACATCTGCGGGGCTCGTCATGGGCTACGGCGCGACGAGCGCCTCTTCAGGTCGAGGTCCCTTCAGTGCCGATCGACGTCGAGCAGGTCGCGTATCTGCGTGGTCGACATGCCGGCGAACCGCTTGCGCATGTGCCCCATCGCCGAGAACGAGCGTGGCTTCATGCGGTCGATGTAGAGCGTGCCGTTGAGGTGATCGACCTCGTGCTGGAGAATTCTCGCTGGCCAGCCTTTGACGCGCCAGGTGTGCGGCATCGCGTGCTCATCGAGGCCGGTGACTTCGACTTCTCGCCAGCGCTCCACCAGGGCTGCGAAGCCTGACACGCTGAGGCACCCCTCGAAGAAGGTGACCGTCTCGTCGCCGACCGGCGTCAACACCGGGTTGATGAAGACCTTGGTCTCGACTGGCACCCGCTCGCGCTCGGCGAGCTCTTCGGGCGAGAGCGAGCTCATCAGCGCATCACGGTCTTCGAGCACCAGTATCTGCAAAGGTACGCCGATTTGCGGAGCTGCCAGGCCGACTCCCGACGCCTCGCGCATGGTGCTGATCATCTTGGCAATCAACGCCTGAAATTCGGGCGTCGCGATCTGTTCGAGCGGCACCTCTTGCGCGCACGAGCGCAACACCGGCTCACCGGTTTGAACGATAAAAGGGCGCGACGAAGGGGGGATTTTTGACATGGGGACGAACGGTCGCTCATGCCGAAAGAAGTCTCAACGGTGCGACACGGGGAAAGGCACATGTCGCCTCATTCACACATTGTCGCCCTCGCGCGCGGGCCGAGACTGTGTTTGGCCGGTGACGCCCGGCGGCCGCCCCGCGATTTCGCAGAGCGGCTCGCTCGCGCTCGTTCTTGGTGAACCCCGCGGCGTGCTCGAATTCGTCGGCGGCCTCTGCCGAAAGACCACCCTTCGACAGCATCTCCGCGGCGATGGCACGACGGCTATCGCTGTTGAGCTGCGACTCGGTTGCGAAGGGCTTCTTCGGCCTTGCGAACTTCGCCGGTGTGGGTTTGCCGTTCGCGAACCTCACGCGGGCGCCCTTCGAGCTGGCATGCAGGCCTTCTCCGGCCAACATTGCTCCTGATTTGACGAGCTCTTCGTTGAACTTGCCCATCGCCACCAGCTCGGCCTCAGAGGGCAGTGTGCCGGCTTCAGAGGTCTTGGTTGCTTTGACGATCATCATGAATCGCATGGTGGTGCTCCTGGCGAAGGGTGTGCGTCAGCAACACGTCGAACGGCGCGGCCGCAGATCGACATGGGTCTGTAATTTTTTTCGATAATTCTCAAACGCTTCGATTCGCTTGGTTTTCGTTCGCCCAGCAGTACTAGGTTGCGTTCGTTCATTCTCTTCAAGGAGCACCCCCATGGCCGTCACCGGCTTGACCGAAGCAGACCAGAAGGCAGCGATCGATTGCTTGAATCGCATTCTCGAGACCGAGCTGGCCGGAGTCGTGCGCTACACGCATTATTCGCTGATGGTCTTCGGGCACTCGCGAATACCGATCACCGGGTGGATGCGCGCGCAGGCGAACGAGTCGCTGGCCCACGCCGCCACGGCCGGTGAGCATGTGACCTCACTGGGTGGGCACCCGTCGCTCAGCATCGGCAAGCTGCTCGAGACGCACCAGCACGACATCGACGCGATGCTGCGAGAATCGATGGAGCACGAACGCCGCGGCACCGAAGACTACCGGCAGCTGCTCGATCTGGTGAAAGACAAGAACGTCATGCTCGAAGAATACGCGCGCACGATGTTGCACGATGAAGAGGTGCACCTGGCCGAGGTCGAGAAGATGCTGCGCCGGCCGGGCAAGCTCGAGGTCGTGAAGTAGGGAGTTGGCGGCCGTCGTGTCAGCCCGTCCCAACGTTGCGACAACGTTGGGAACTGTCAGTTTCCGAGCCTGTCGCATCGTTGGGACAACTCGGAGTACGCGCGCGCGATGTTGCACGTGAGGGAGGGTGTTGCCGACGGGTGATCGCCGAGCTCGTTCGACGCGGCCTCGACCCGACCGGTGAGCTCGGCCCCGGCAGGCCCGAGTGAGATCGCTCATCTGATGAATCGCTCGCCGCCCGCACCAGATCAGCTGCGAATTCAGCTCGAGGTCGTCGAAGCCGAGGTGGAACGTTCGCTCCCGCGCGGCAAGGCTCTTGCGGCGGAGCGGCCAGCTCGTCTCACCGGAGGCTGATCTCCACGACGTCGTTCAGCAGTTGAGGCGCTCGACACGCCAGCGAGAGCTGCCCTCCACCGAGACGACCGTCTCGAAGGCCTCCTGATCATCGACCTTTGGGGCGACAGGTCGTAAGCGCTCTACAGCGCTGATATCGCTCGAGTACCTACAAAAGACCACCAATTGAATTCAGGCCCTTGACGTCACGAAAAAGGCCACGTATACGCGCGCACCTCGCAACACGGCTCTGTGAAAACTAGGAGCTTCATCCCGGTCTAACAACCGTTGTCGTGCCCGAAGTCGCAACAAAGAAGGGTTCAATCGAGAATGGCGACACAGAAGATTCGCATCAGACTCAAGGCGTACGACTCGAAGCTCCTGGACCAGAGTGCCACGGAGATCGTCGAGACTGCCAAGCGCACTGGAGCGCGGGTGTCAGGTCCGATCCCGCTCCCGACGCGCATCAACCGATTTACGGTTCTCCGTTCTCCTCACGTCGACAAGAAGTCGCGCGAGCAGTTCGAGATTCGTACCCACAAGCGTCTGCTCGATATTCTCGAGCCGACCCAGCAGACCCTCGACGCGCTGATGAAGCTTGATCTGTCAGCCGGCGTCGACGTCGAGATTAAGAGCTAAGTCATGGCCAAATTCGACGTTGTCGACATGAACATGAAGAAGGTCTCTGAGATTGAGCTCTCAGACGACGTCTTCGCTGCCAAGCCCAACGCGCACTTGCTGTACGAAGTCGCGAAGATGCAGCAGATCAATCGTCGCCGCGGCACGCTGGGCGTGAAGAACAGCTCGCTCGTGTCAGGTGGCGGCAAAAAGCCTTGGAAGCAAAAGGGCACCGGTCGTGCGCGCCAGGGTTCGACCCGCGCCTCGCACTGGGTCGGCGGCGGTAAGGCCATGGGGCCCAAGTCCCGTGACTACTTTTACCGCCCGCCTCGCACCGTGCGCCGCAATGCGCTCGCGTCGGCGATTTCGCTCCGCGCTTCAGAGAAGGCCTTGGTCATTGTCAGTGAGTTCGTCTCCGACGGTAAGTCGAAGAAGGCTTCTGACCTGCTCACCAAGAGCCTGAAGCTGGTCAATGCGTTGGTGATTGACGAGAAGAAGAACGCGAAGCTGCACCTCGCCGTTCGCAACCTCGCCAAGTTCGACGTGCTGGCCCCCGAAGGGCTCAACGTCGAATCAGTGCTCAACCACAAGACGTTGGTTCTGACCGTCGCCGCGGCGAAAGCCATCAGCGAAGCCGTCAGCCGCGTTCGTGGTTCGGGAAAGGTTGAGGCCTGAAAATGGACGTCAATTCTGTCATCAAGGGGCCCTTGATCACCGAGAAGCTCGACCGTGCGCGCGAGAAGTTTCGCCACTACAGCTTCATCGTCGACAAGAAGGCCACCAAGCTCGACATCGCCCGCGCCGTTCGCACCCAGTTCAAGGTGACGGTCGAGGCGGTTCGCACCACCGTCATTCGCGGCAAGATCAAGCGCGTTGGCACTTCGATGGGGCAGCGCTCGAACTTCAAGAAGGCATTTGTCACCCTGAAGGTGGGCGACAAGATCGAGCTGTTTGAAGGAGGCACGGTCTAATGGGTCTCAAGAAATTCAAACCGACCTCTGCGGCGCGTCGCCATACGACGGTCTCCGACTTCGCTGAAATCACCCGCGATATCCCCAACAAGGGGTTGACCGAGTCGATGAAGCGCTCGGGCGGCCGCAACGGCTTTGGCCACATCACCCGGCGTCACCAGGGTGGCGGTCACAAGCGTCGCTATCGCGTCATCGACTTCAAGCGCCTCGACAAAGACGGCGTGCCGGCGAAAGTGTTCTCGGTCGAGTACGACCCGAACCGCACCGCCAACATCGCACTCCTGCACTACGCCGACGGCGAGAAACGCTACATTCTCGCGCCGGTCGGCCTCACGGTGGGCGACACGCTCCACTCTGGGCCCACGGTCGACATTCGACCCGGCAACTGCATCCCGCTCCAGAACATCCCCATCGGTACGGTCGTTCACAACGTCGAGCTGAAGCCTGGCCGCGGCGCACAGGTGATTCGCTCGGCCGGCAGCTGGGGGCAACTGATGGCGAAAGAAGGCAACTACGCGGCGGTTCGTCTGCCGTCGGGCGCCGTTCGCCGGGTGTTGATCAACTGCCGCGCGGTCATTGGGCAGCTGGGCAACATCGACCACGAAATCATTCGCATCGGTAAGGCCGGCAAGAGCCGCTGGCTCGGCATTCGCCCCACCGTTCGCGGCCTCGCCATGAACCCTGTCGACCACCCGCACGGCGGTGGTGAAGGTAAGTCTGGTCAAGGTAACCCGCACCCTGTTTCGCCCTGGGGCAAGAAGACCAAGGGCCTCACCACGCGCAAGAACAAGCGCACTGACAAATTCATTGTCTCCGGGCGCCGTCAGGGCGTTCGCAGCCAGTAGAGGAGCTGACGAAAAATGGCTCGAGCAACATGGAAAGGCCCCTTCATCGACCCTTCTCTGACCAAAAAGGTCGAGACGATGAACAAGGGACCCAAGAAGACGGTCATCAAGACCTGGTCGCGACGTTCGACCATCATCCCCGAGATGGTGGGCCACACGTTCGCCGTTCACAACGGGCGCAAGTTCATACCCGTGTACGTGACCGAGAACATGGTCGGTCACAAACTTGGCGAATTTTCGCCCACCCGCACTTTCAACGGCCACTCGGCTGAGAAGAAAGTCGCGGCGGCTCCAGCGAAGAAGGGTTGAGCACAATGGAAGCGACAGCTCACCTCCGATTTCTTCGCATGGCACCGCGCAAGCTCACCGTCGTCGCCGCGTTGGTTCGCGGCATGCCGGTCGCGAGCGCAATCAGCACCCTCAAGTGGACGCGTCGCGCTGCTGCGCTGCCGGTTCGCAAGCTCATCGAGAGCGCGATGGCCAACGCCACCGACCTCTCGAAGGGCGAGGTCGATGTCGACAAGCTCTGGGTCAAATCGATTCACGTCGACCAGGGCCCGACCTCACGCCGCTACATGCCGCGCGCCATGGGCCGCGCTACCCGAATCAACAAAAAGACGAGCCACATTCACGTGATCGTGACTGACGCGGCCGTCAAGAAAGCCAAGAAGTAGCCTTTTAGAAAGGCAAGGAGCACACGTGGGTCAGAAAGTTCATCCGATTGGCTTCCGCCTGGGCGTTATTCGCACCTGGGACTCGAAATGGTTCGAGGAGCGGAACTACGCGCAGTGGCTGCACGAAGACATCAAGATTCGTGAGCACGTCAAGAAGTCACTGAACCACGCTGGTGTCTCGAAGGTCGAGATCGAGCGCGCGGCCAACAAGGTGAAGGTCAACGTGCACACCGCACGCCCCGGCATCGTGATCGGTAAGCGCGGCGCTGGCATCGAGACGGTGAAGAAAGAGCTCCAGGCGTACACCAAGAACGAAGTGTTCTTGAACATCGTCGAGGTTCGCAAGGCCGAGATCGATGCTCAGCTGGTCGCCGAGAACATCGCCACTCAGCTCGAGCGCCGAATCGCGTTTCGTCGCGCGATGAAGAAGGCCATTCAGACCGCCATGAAGTTCGGCGCCAAGGGCATTCGCGTCGCGTGCTCGGGCCGCCTGGGCGGCGCTGAAATGGCCCGCTACGAGTGGTACCGCGAAGGCCGCGTGCCGTTGCACACGCTTCGCGCCGACATCGACTATGGCTACGCCATTGGTCGCACCACCTACGGCACCATCGGGTGCAAGGTGTGGATCTGCAAGGGTGAAGTTCTGCCGACCAAGGGCAACGCTGCCCGCGACGGTCGCGACCCGGCCGCCCGTTAAACATCTAGAGGACCCATGCTTCAGCCTGCTCGAACCAAATATCGAAAAATGATGAAGGGCCGCATGCCTGGCCGCGCCTATCGCGGCAACACGCTGTCGTTCGGCGAGTTCGGCCTGATGACCCTCCAAGCCGGGTGGATCACCTCGCGCCAGATCGAAGCCGCTCGTATTGCGATGAGCCGCGAGATCAAGCGTGGTGGCAAAATCTGGATTCGCATTTTCCCCGACAAGCCGATCACCAAGAAGGCGGCCGAAACCCGCCAAGGTACCGGTAAAGGCAACGTGGAGTACTACGTGGCCGTCGTGAAGCCGGGCCGCATCTTGTACGAGATGGACGGCATGGCGATGCCCCTGGCCCACTCGGCCTTCAAGCTCGCCGCGGCGAAGCTCCCGGTGATGACGCGCATCGTTCACCGCAACGAACAGAACATCTAAAGAGAATTGATCATGGCGACCGCAAAAGAACTCCACAGCTTGACCGTTGAAGACCTGCAGCGTCAGGCGACTGAGCTCAAGGCCACCCTGTTTCAAGACCAGCTCAAGCTGCGCACTGGCGCGCTCGACAACCCGTCAGAACGCACCACGCACCGACGTGACCTGGCCCGCGTGTTGACGGTTCTGACCCAGAAGGCGAAAAAATCATGAGCGAAGCAACCGCGAGCACCACCACCAAGGCCGTCGATTCACGCGGTCGCCCGAAGACCCGCACGGGCTTCGTGACCTCGAACAAGATGCAGAAGACGGTCGTTGTGACGGTTCGCCGCCGCATCACCCACGCCAAGTACGGCAAGATTCAGACGACGCACGTCAAGTACAAGGCGCACGTCGAAGATCACGACTACCCGAAGAAGATCACCATCAACGAAGGCGACAAGGTTGAGATCGCCGAGACCCGCCCCTTCTCGAAAGACAAGCGCTGGCGCGTGGTGAAGGTTCTCGTGAAGGCGGTCGCGGTCTAACCGCGGCACTCAAGGTTCAAGGGAAAAAGGAAACAAGACCATGATTCAGATGACCAGCGTCCTCGACGTTGCCGACAATTCGGGTGCGAAGAAGGTTTTCTGCATCAATGTCGCCGGCGGTTCGCAGCGCTTCTACGGTTCAGTGGGCGACGTGATCACCGTCTCGATCAAAGAGGCCTTGTCGAACGGCAAGGTCAAGAAGGGTGACGTCGCGAAAGCGGTCATCGTTCGCACCGCCAAAGAGATTCGTCGGGCCGACGGCAGCTACATCAAGTTCGACGGCAATTCAGCGGTGTTGATCAACAAAGATCTCGAGCCGCTCGGTACCCGCATCTTCGGGCCCGTCGCGCGTGAGCTGCGAGCCAAGAAGTTCATGAAGATCATCTCGCTCGCGCCTGAGGTGCTCTAAGTCATGCAAAAGCTCAAAGTTGGCGACACGGTTCAAGTGATGTCGGGTGGAGAGCGCTCGCTCAAGACCAATCGCGGCAAGCTCATCTCGATCGATAAAGAGGCCCTTCGCGTTCGCGTCGAAGGTCTTCGCATCGTCAAGAAGCACATCAAGAAGGGTGCGAGCCGTGCGAACCCCGAAGGTGGCATCACCGAGAAGCCGGGCTCAATCGCCCTGGCCAATGTTGCATTGGTCTGCCCGAAGTGCGACAAGCCGACCCGCGTCGGCGTCAAGGTCGACGGCGACAAGAAGAAGCGCGTGTGCAAGCAGTGCGAAGCGACGATTGACTGAAGCAGTTTTCACTTAAAATTTCATTGCGTATCGCGACGCTGTAGCAAGCAAGGCGCGCCGCGAAGACGAGGACACGTAAGACCATGGCCGACGAGAAGAAGCCCGAAGCAGCAGCCGAGAAGCCGAAAAAGGTCGAGAAGACCGAGAAGCGTCGCAAGAAAGAAGACGTCAAGAAGGCCGGCTACGCTGCGAACATCGAAGAAGGCCTCGAGGCGAAGCCCGCGCGACTCAAGCTGCGGTATCGCACTGAGATCGTGCCCGCACTGATGAAAGACCTCGGGTTCAAGAACCCGATGCAGGTGCCGCGCATTGAAAAAGTCGTGCTCAACATGGGCCTCGGCGACGCGCTGGCGAACAACAAGATCATGGAGTCGGCGGTCGACCAGCTCGGCGCCATCTCGGGTCAAAAACCGGTCGTGACCCGCTCACGCAAGGCGATCGCGAACTTCAAGCTGCGCGAAGACCAGGCCATCGGTTGCATGGTCACGCTGCGCGGCGATCGCATGTACGAATTTCTCGACCGTTTGATCAACGTCGCGCTGCCCCGCGTGCGTGACTTCAAGGGTGTCTCGCCCAAGGCCTTCGACGGCCGCGGCAACTACACCCTCGGCGTTCGCGAGCAGATCATCTTCCCTGAAATCAACTACGACCAAATTGAGAAGGTGAAGGGTCTCAATGTCAGCATCGTCACGACCGCGAAGAACGACGAGCACGGTCTGGCCTTGTTGAAGTCGTTTGGAGTTCCGTTCCGCGCGTAAAGCACGGAGCAGAAACGACCTTCGTGAACCACCGGCATTGGGCCGGCAGGCATGACGGTCTCCTCTGAGAGAGCGGACAGTCTCTCTCGTTTGTGAAGAAGAACACATGGCAGTGAATGACCCCGTGGGTGACCTCATCACCCGCATTCGCAACGCAGTTCTCGCACGTCACGACAAGCTGACTTTGCCGGGCTCCAAGCTCAAGGCCGAAGTCGCGAAGGCGCTCAAGTCAGAAGGCTTCATCGCTGACTACGTGTTGACCGACAAAATGCCGCAGGCCGAGCTCACCATCATGCTCAAGTACGGGCCTGATCGTCAGCCGGTCATTCAAGGCATCAAGCGCATCTCGAAGCCGGGCCTGCGCCGCTACGTCAACGTCCGTGAGATCCCCCGCGTTCGCGGTGGTACGGGCGTGGCGATTCTCTCTACGTCAAAAGGCGTCTTGGTCGACCACGACGCCCGCGCGGCCAAAGTGGGCGGCGAGCTCATCTGCACCGTGTTCTAAGGAAAGATGCCATGAGCCGAATTGGTAAACTGCCGATCAAGATTGAAGACAAGGTGAAGGTCGCGATTGCCGCGGGCAAGGTCAGCTTTGAAGGCCCCAAGGGTAAAATCGCCATCCCCACCCACCCCGACATCAAAATCGAGAACAAAGACGGGCACCTGATCATCAGCCGCCCGACCGAGTCTCGGTTGCACCGCTCACTGCACGGCTTGACCCGTGCGACCTTGGCCAACGCGATGAAGGGTGTCGCGACGGGCTGGGAGCGTGCGCTCGCCATTCGCGGCGTCGGTTTTCGCGCCGAAGTGAAGGGCAAGCAGATCAACTTCGCGCTGGGCTACTCGCACCCCGTGGTGTTCGACCTGCCCGAGGGCGTCACTGCCGAAGTCGCGAAGACGCCGCGCACCGAAGACCAGTTGCCGACCATCGACCTGACCTTGCGTTCGGTTGACCGTCACCTGCTGGGTCAGACGGCCGTCAACATTCGCCAGCTCAAGCCGCCCGAGCCGTACAAGGGCAAGGGCATCAAGCTGCACGACGAAACGGTTCGACGTAAAGAGGGCAAGACGGGTACTGCATAACGCAGTCTCGCTCATCATCCGGTGGTGGAGGTCTCAATCACCACCGGAAGGACAAGGAAAAAACGCCATGGCAAAGAAGCCCCACAGAATTTATCGCAAAGAGCGCATTCGCAAGAAGCTGGCCGGCACCACCGAGCGCCCTCGGTTGTCGATCTACAAGTCGCTCAAGCACGTCATCGCGCAAGTGATCGACGACTCGACCGGCCGCACGCTCGCGTTCGCGTCATCGCAGTCGAAAGAGCTGAAGGGCAAGCTCGACGACGGTGACAAGAAGGCCGCTGCCAAGCAGGTCGGTATGCTGGTCGCGAAGCTCTGCAAGACCGCGAAGATCGAAAAGGTCGTTTTCGACCGCAATGGTTTCCCCTACCACGGGCGCGTTGCGGCCCTGGCCGATGGCGCTCGTGAGGGCGGCCTTCAGTTCTAAAGGACTACACTCATGAGCAATACTCCAATCAATCCAAACGACCTTGATTTGACCGACAAAGTCGTCGGCATCAACCGCGTCG
>JANLPS010000410.1:0-9283 GCA_031367385.1 Archangium sp.
CGAAAATCACCATCGACGACAATGACATCTCGATCGCCGGCTACTACGGCATCGCCGGCTTCTACTGGAGCAGCGTGTCGGGCTGCACTTTCACCAACAACCGCATCAAGCAGACCGAGGCGGCATTCTTTTTCTACCGCACCTATGGGTTGCGCGCGGCTTCGGCTGACCACCCCGCAGACACCGCGGTGTTCTTCAACGACAACCTGTTCGACTCCAACGTCTTCAGCGAAAACGTGATTGCCAACTTCCCCGTGCTGTACGCGCCGGTGTATTCGAAGATGAATTTCAACGGCGTGCTCAGCTCGATACCCGGCGAGCGCTTACCGGCCGACACCGACTACGTGATGACCAACAACGTTTTTCGAAACAACGTGTTTCAGCCCAGTGCGCAACCGGCGGTGTTCGGCTCGCCACTGACCCCGGGCTTCATCGTCGATCAGGGTGGCAATCACTGCCCGGCTGACCCAGGTGGGCCCTTGACCTGTTCTCCGTGAGACCCCGCGAGTGAGATTTCTCCGGCCCGCATCAGTGCTCGCTGTCTGTCTCGGGCTCGCCTCGTGCCAAACGATACCCGTCGTGCGCGCGGCCCCGATTCGCATCACGCTCGTCGGCACCAACGACGTGCACGGGTGGGTCGCCACGCAGCACGAAACGCTGCCGTCGGGTGACCTCGTGTTCGGCGGCGCCGCGGTTCTCGCCGGGTATCTGCGCATTCTCAGGGCCGAGAACCCTGACGGGGTCGTGCTGATCGACGGTGGTGACCTCTTTCAGGGCACGTTGATCTCCAACCTGACCGAGGGCTCGGCTGTGATTGACGCGTACAACGCGCTTGGCTACTCCGCCGCCGCCATCGGCAATCACGAGTTCGACTATGGGCCGGTCGGCCCGGTCTCGGCGGCCAAGCCGGGGCTCGACCCGTTCGGTGCGCTCAAGGCGCGCATCGCCGAGGCCACCTTTCCCCTGTTGACCGCGAACGTGTTCGAGGTCGCCACGAAAGCCCGCCCGCGCTGGCTCCCGGTAGACGGTACGACTATGGTGACCCGGCATGGCGTCAACATCGGCATCATCGGGCTGACCACCCCGAGCACGCCAACGACGACGCTGCCAATCAACGTCGCATCGCTCGAGTTTCGCACGCTGTCGGCGACCACCATCGAGTCGGCCAAGGCGCTGCGTGCGCGGGGCGCTGACCTGGTCATCGCTGCCGTTCACGAAGGCGGGGGCTGCTCTGACAACTCAGCGCCCCTCGATTTGAGCAGCTGCGACACCGATACGGGAGAGATCTTCCAGATGCTCCGCGAGATGCCCCGGGGCACGCTCGACGCGGTCGTCGCCGGCCATACCCACGCGTACATCGCGCACCTGGTCGATGGCACCGCGGTCATCGAGAGCGGTGCACAGGGCCGGTCATTCGGGCTCGTCGAGCTGACGGTTGACCCGACCACCAAGCACGTGACCGACCACCGCTTCGAGTTGCACGATCTCTGCGGCACGGTTGACGCCGCGACCGCGGGCTGTCACGCGAAGAGCCTCCTGGCCCACCCGGGAGACGTCAGGCTCGTGCCGGCGAGGTTTCACGGCCAAAGCGTCGTGGTCGACCCGGCGGTCGAGGCGCTGCTCGAGCCGGCCGCACGAAAGGTCGCCGAGCTTCAGCACCGAGATCTCGGGCTCACCGTGCCGGTCACCCTGGGCCGAAACTTCGAAGAAGAGAGCGCCCTTGGCAGCTTTCTGGCCGACTCGATGCGGGCGATGAGCAACGCTGATGTCGGGGTGCTCAACTCGGGCGGGCTCCGCGCTGACTTGAAGCGTGGCCCGCTCCTGTACGGGGCTCTGTACGAAGTGATGCCCTTCGACAACACCCTCGCCACCCTCGAAGTGACCGCAGAGCAGCTGATCAGCATCATGCGTTCTGCGTACAGCTCGAAGCGGGGCGTGGTTCAGGTCTCCGGAGTCGAAGTCGAGCTGGTGCGTTGCCCGACGTCGAATCGACTCCGCACGTTGACCGTCGGCGGCAAGCCGCTCGAGAAGAACAAGACCTACCGGCTCGTGATGCCCGACTATCTGGCGCGTGGCGGTGGGGGCTTCGCCGCGGTTCTCGAAACCGTCGACCCGCGACGCATCGACCTGGGCGAAACCCGAAGCGAGAACCTGCGTGATGAGCTCGTCGGCTGGCTGCAGCGCACGAAGTCGACGATCGAGGCGCCCCGGCCCGGCCGAATTCGATTCGCCACCGACCCGGCGGCCTGCGCGGAGTAACGAAGCGTGGCGAAAGCCTCACCTCGACGCGCGAAGCATGCCCGGCGCCATCATCAAGGCCAGACGCTCGGGGTTCACGATGCCCTCGCTTTTCATGAAGACGTCGGCTGCATCGATGAGGGGTTTGCCGGCGCTGCCCATCACCACGCCCACCCAACGCCGCGCCAGGGCCGCGTACAGCGCCATTTCACCCTGGTCGAACAACGAGGCGGCGTAGGTCAATCGCTCGAGGCACTGCGGGGCATTGCCCCGCCGTTGGGCCACCTGCGCCTGCAGCAGCACCGCGAGCGCCTGGCTCCACACCGGTTCTTCTCGCTGCAGCGCCTGAATGTCTGCCTCGACCTTCGCCAACATTCTGCGCTCGACCGTGACCGACGCGGTGGCTCCGTACGCGAGCGAACCGCGTGCCTTCAGCTCACGCCCGTGAACCCGCAAGAACTGCGAGATTCTCAGCAGCCATGACTTCTCGAGCGACAACCACGTTCGTTCGCTGCGTGCGTAGGCACCCACCACGTCGCCGACATAGAGGTCGGCTTGCGTCATCGCCATCAGGTGAAAGTAGTGCTGCAAGTGAAACGATCGCTGCGACCACAGCCGCATCGCGTCGTTGGCGACCCGCCGCGCCTCTTCGGGCTGGTCGGCGAACAACCACATCACCATGTTGGGAAAACCCACGTGCAGGTTGGTCGCGGCGAACAGGTCTCCGCGGCCCTCGACCGCGCGCAACCGCTTCTCGGCCCAGGCCCTCACGTCGTTGAGACGCCCGAGAAAGAAGAGGGCCCTCAAGGCGTACACCGACATCACGTCAATCTCCCAGCCGGTGATGTGCACCTTCTGCAGCATCGTCTGCTGCGAGAGGTCGAGGAGCGCAAAGCCCTGCTTCCACGCGCCGGCCTGGGCAAAGCTCAAGCCCTCGGCAAACTGCACGTACGCCATCGCGCTCGGGTCGTCGGTTTGCTCTCCCATCGCCCGCGCGGCTGCGACCAACTCCTGCGTTCGGCGGGTGGTGACGGTGCCCCCCGCCGCGCTCTTGGTCGCCGCCATCGCGAGGCATTTGCAGAGCCTGACCGGCTCGCCCACGTCGAGCACCTCGAGGAGCGCGCGCACGTTGAGCACGAACCCCTTCGCGGGTTCAATCGCCCCGAGGGCCCCCGTCGCGGCCCAGATGATGTCGAGCCGCTCGAGCACTTCACGCGGTATGTGATCGACCGGCTTCACCGTCGCTTTGAGACCGCGGAGCTTGAGCCGAAGCTCGCCCCAGAGAATGCCGATGATCGCGGCACGGGGTGTGGCCGCGAAGGCGATTTTCTGGGCGCTGAGCACTTGCTCGAGCCGCTTGACCCCCTCGTCGATTCGCCCCGCCTTGATCAATTGCTCCGCGGCTCTCCACTGCAACGGAGTCGCCTCGGTCTCGGGCAGCTCGGCGAGGGCGGCGAGAAACGCATCGGCGGAGCGCCGGGCCAGACCGGCGGCGGCGAGCGTCTCTGCCTCGCGCTGTGACCAATGCCGCTGACGGGCCGTACCCGAGTCGAGGTCGATGGCTTGCCTGAACAGCCGCGCCGCGTGCTCGAAGGCGAAGCGAGAGGTCGCCTGCTCCGCGGCCAAGGCGTAGTGCGCCGCGGCCAGCAGGGTGTCTCCCGAGAGCTGACAGTGCATCGCCAGCGACTCCGGGTCGGCGTCGGTGGCGGTCAGCGCCTCGGCCAGCCGCCGATGCAGTACGAGGGCCTCCCTCGGCGCGACCGCTGCGGCCACGGCCGACCGAACGCGGTCATGATACGTGTCGACCTCATCGCCCTCTCGCGGGCCCCCCGTGCGCAGCAGGTTCGCGACCCGTAAGCGGTGCAGCGCCTTGCCCATCGCGTTCGCCTCGAGCCCAGCCGCCAGTTGAAGGCTGCGCTGCGAAATGGGGCTGCCCGCCAGAGCCACCAGGTCGAGCAGGCCGCGAGACTCGAGGTCGAGCCGCTCGACACGAGCGCGCAGGGCGTCATCGAGCGAGAGGCTTTCTTGAAGTCTCAGCGCCGCGCGATGCACCAGCTCCTGAACGAAGAGCGGGTGGCCGTTCGCCTCGTCTGCGATGCGCTTGGCGCTCTGGTGCGTGAGGTTCTGGAGGCCCAGCAGCGCCGTTGCGAGCTGCTCTGCGTCTGCGCCGCCCAGGGGTTGAAGGTCGATACGGGTCGCGTGACCCAAGCGGTCGACCAGTGCCTGGCTCTCGGCCGCAGGCAGCGGGCGCGCCGCGGCGATCAGCAGCATCGGCAACTTCGGCTCCCGCATGATCTCTTGCAGCAGCTCGAGGCTGTCGATGTCGGCCCACTGCAGGTCATCGACCATCAGCACCACCGAGCGCTCCCTGGTGATCGCCTTGATCAGGCCGCGAATCACCGAGAAGAGTCGCTCGCGCGATTCAAACGGGCGCGGCGCCTCGCTGGGTTCAAGTCGTTCACCCTCGTGCAAGAACGCCGAAAAGGCCTGCGAGAGAAACAGCCGGTCGGCCTCTTCGAGCACGGCTTTGGCCTCGCTGGGCCGGCCTCGGAGGTACTCGGCGGCGCTCTCCATCACCGAGTCAATCGCCTTGAAAGGCACTGACTCGCGCTCGTAGCAACGCCCCGCCAAGATGAGCGACAGCGGTGAGAGCCGGGTCATCGCCCGGCGGGCGTGCCGGAGCAGGGCGCTCTTGCCGACCCCCGACTCGCCTTGAACCAGCACCGCCGACCCGCGCTTGCGACAAGCAGCCGCCGAGGTGATCAGCAGCTCGAGCTCGGCGCGACGACCGACGAAGACGTCACCGGTCGAGGGCAGGGTCACGCCCTCCTCACTGCCCGACGAAATCGACAGCTGTTCGAAGACCTGCGCCCCCGTCAGTCGCTCGCCCACGTCGCGGCACAGGAGCCCCATGCAGAGGTTCTCGAGGTCAACGGGCACGTTCGAGGTCGTCGCGCTGGGCGGCACCGCATCGCTCTGCAATTTTTGCTGCAGCACCTCGAGATCGTTGCCGCGAAACGGCAAGCGGCCGGTGAGCACCTGGTAGAGCATCACGCCCACCGCGTACCAATCAGCCGCCGGGCCGGCGGTCGCACCGGTCGCTTGCTCGGGCGCCATGTACCGAGCGGTACCGAGCACCACCCGACCACTCTGCAGCGGGCGGTCTTGTGCGTCACCAGCGATGCCGAAGTCGACGATCACCAGCCGCCCCGTACCGTCGACGAGCACGTTGCTGGGCTTGACGTCGCGATGCACCTTGCCCGACGCGTGGAGCGCATGAAGACCCAGCGCGAGCTGCTTCAGCGCCGCGCGTAAGCGGCCCTCGTCATAGGCGATCGGGTTCGACGCGGCGAAGAGCGGGCCCGAGAGCATCGAGGGCAAGGGCTGAGGCTGAACCTCGACCAGCCGGGTGGTGACGGGGTCGAGCGCGTCGACTTTGGCGGTGAGGTGCTCGTGCTCTTCGGTGACGGTCTTCAACCGAACGAAGCGCAAGAAGTCACTCGCGTCGGTGACCAGCTCCATCGTGAAGAACCAGTACCCGAGGTGCTCGAACAGCTCGCCCAAAGTCACGAGGTTCGGGTGCTGCACGTCTTGGAGTGTTCGAAACTCCGACTTGAAGCGCCCCACGACGTCTGGGCCGTGGGCATCGAGCAGCTTGAGCGCGACGCGGTGCCCGTGGTCGGCGTCGTAGGCCTGGTAGACCCGCCCCATGCCGCCTCGGCCGAGGTTTGCTTCGATGGTAAATCGAGGGGGAGGAAGCCAGCTCACGGGTGCGCGACTCTACACCGTCGTCAGCACGTGAGGGCTCGGCGCGACGCACGCGATGGAGGCAACGTGCCCTTACCCTTTGAGCAGTGCCTCGAGCGCTCCAGCGTCGGCGATGGTGTCGAACGCCCAGGTCGCGCCCACCGCTTCGAGTTGCTTCGAGGTGAACTCGCCGGTGCCGACTCCGAGGCTCAAGGCACCGATCGCCTGCGCCGCCGCGATGTCTTTGGGGGTGTCACCGATGATCACCACGCGGGCTTCTTCACGTGAGATGCCCAGGTGCGCCGCGCCACGCTCGACGCCGCGCAGAATGAGGTCTGGGCGATGCTCGGCGTCGTCACCGTAGCCGCCGAACTTGAAGAGGGTCGCGAGCCCGACGTGGCTGAGCTTCGCCATCGCCCCATCACGCACGTTGCCGGTGCCGAGGCCCACCGCCATCGCAGCGGCCAAGCCCGCGTTCACCGCTTCGTTCATGCCTGGGTGAACGCGGTACTTGGTGCGGTCGGCGCGGAGCAGCTCTTCGTTCAAGTACACGAGGTATTGGGTGAGCACCGCGGCGATGGCCGTGTCGGTGGGCTCGACCGAGATGGCGGTCAAACCGAGCCGTGCGATGGCCCGGTCAGTCATGCCCGAGAACGAGAACCCAGCGCAGGCGTCAGGCTTGCCGTAGAGCGTGTCGAAAGTCTTGGTGAGCGACTTTCGACCGACCCCGCCGGTGGTGATCAGCGTGCCATCGATGTCGAAGAGCAGAATCGTTGGTTTCATGGCTTCTCTCGCAGACGCTCGGCGACGCGGGCGGCCCACTCAGGCTCGAGCTCGATGCAGGCGACGCGTCGACCCAGCCTCACGGCCGCTGAAGGTATCGAGCCGCTGCCAGCGAACGGGTCGAGCACCAGGGCTCCGAGAACCGACCAGGTTCGAACCAATGGCTCGAGAACGCCGAAGGGTTTGTGGCTGGGGTGGTTGCCCCACCGTTGGGCTTCTCCATCATCGTCGTACCCGGCGACCACCGCCCACGGGAGCGCGGGTGCCTCGGGGCCACGGGGCGGCGGCGTGCTTCGCGAAAGCACGAGCGCGGTCTCGACCACGCGGAGCAGCTCTTCACCGCTGTTGCCCTCGCGGGTTCGCTTGCCCCAGACGAATTCGCCCAAGGCCTGCTGCCAGCCGAGCTCAGCGGCGACAGTGGTAATCGGTTCGCGCCCGAGCAAGTTCGTCCAGATCACGAGGGGTGCTGCAGGGTCGAGGTGCCCAGCGGCCAGTGACAACCACGCCCGGGTGAATTCGCGGTACGCGCGCACGTTTTCGAAGCGCTTGAGGGGGCCACGCTCGATCTTGCGACCTTTGGGGTCGCGCTCGTCGCCCCCCTTTCGGCGACGGGTGAGCAGACAATACGGCGGGTCGGTGATCAGCGCCTGCGCCCGTTGCCCACCGAGCACCTGCTCATACGACTCGGGTTTGGTCGAATCACCCTGCACCGATGCCACCGTCATTGCGCCCTCGCGAGCGGGCTCGTAACACGGGTTCATGAGCGAGATCGTGATTCGCGAAATGACGAAGAGTGACCTCGAGGCGGTCGGCAGGTTGGCCGGAGACCTCGTTCGGGTGCACCACCACTTCGATACCCGTCGATTTTTTCTGAGCGAGGGAGTCGAGGAGGGGTACCGGTGGTACTTCGGCAAGGCCCTCGCCGAGCGCGACCCGAAGACGGTCTTGCTCGTCGCCGAGACCGACGGGGCGGTGGCGGGCTACCTCTACGGCAGCCTCGAGCCACGTGACTGGGCGAAGTTGCTCGACGCTCACGGCGCGGTGCACGACGTCTTCGTCAGCGACCGCTACCGGCGCAGAGGCGTCGCCAAGCTGCTGATGCTCGACGGCATCAAGCGCCTGCGCGCCGCCGGAGCGCCACGGGTCGTTCTGTACTCCGCGACGCCCAACACCCAATCGCAAGCCCTCTTCGCCTCGCTCGGTTTTCGCTCGACGATGATCGAAATGACCTACGACCCCCCGGCGGGTTGAGGGGCCGCAACCCCTCGGCAAGAGGCCCTTTCTGGCCCGCTGACGCAACAAAAGCAGACTCTGTCGGACAATGTAGGTGTCCACTCGTCGTCGGGCCCTACCGTCATGAAAATCGCACTGAACGCCATTTCTGGGGCAGCCAAAGCCCTTCGCAGCTCGAATGCAGTCACCCACGCCGAGCTGGTGGCCCGACTTGCGCAGAGCCAGCTCGTTCTGCCCGAGTACACGAAGCTCTCGAGCGACACCGCGCTCTACCCCGCCAGCACGACGCTGGGCTACGGCGTGAAGCTGAACGTGACGCCTGGGCCGCGCAAGACCCTCTCGATTCAATCGGCGCAAACGGGCGGCAGAACCGTGAGCGAGTTTCACCGGGTCGAGCTCTCGCGCGACGGCGAGGCGATCTACTACCCGAGCTCGTACTCAGCGGCCGACGGCCAAGAAATTCTCAGCAAGGGCATCACCGTGCCGAAGGCCAAGCGCGATCAGATCGTGATGGCCACCGCGAGCCGCCTCGGCAGTCTGCTCGAGGTGTTGACCCGCAAGGCCAGTGGCAACGTCGAGTCGAGCGCCTACGCCCTCGTTGGCTCGACGCTCAACAAGCTGACCCGCACCCAGGCCGACGCGCTCCGGGCCGAGAACGCCTTCACGCCGAGCGGAGGCGGTACGAGCACTGGCTTGAGCCTCGACGAGTGGGCGCGCACCGTGCCGCCCGCCCCGAAGAAGAACCCGGTGTACCGCGAGGTCACGCGCCCGGCCCGCCCTCAAGTCGCGGCACCGGTCAGACCACCCGTCGTTGAACGCCCGGTGGTGCGCTCGAACCCAAACGAGTTTTGGACGGTCGATCAGAACCCGGGCGGCACCTACACGGCCTACAGCGGCCGCAACGATACCGGCATCGCGGTCGGCCAGGCCACCTTCAACTCGCGCAGCGAAGCCGACGCGTTCATCGCCGAGCGCAAAGGCGAGCGACTGCTCTTCGTCAACGCAGACCGCAACTCGCCCGTCTTCAAGTGACCTGAATCGCCGCGGCTTCTTTCTCCATGCGGCTGACGAGCTCGTTCATCTGATCGACCACCGCCTGCACGGTTGCTCGCTCGGCCAAGTCGACTCCGGCTTTCTTGAGCTGGTTCATCGGCAGGTCATTGCCACCAGCGCGCAGCAGCGTCAGGTACCGCTCGGTCGCTGATTTTCGTGCCGCCTCGTCACCCGTGTTCATCTCTTTGAACAGCTGCGCCGACGACGCGAAGCAGGTCGCGTACTGGTA
>JANLPS010000460.1:0-20110 GCA_031367385.1 Archangium sp.
CGACGATCGGCCATTGGCTCGCCCGCCGCTCAGGCACCTTTTCTTGCTCGAGGCAGCTCTCGCACACCGGCGGGTCGCCGAGTGACCCGCACATCTCGCACAAGAACGACCCGCACCGCGTGCACAACGCCACCGCGTCGCGCTCGTGCACCGCGCAAATGCCGCCGTCCCACCCGTGGCCGGTGGTCTCTTTGACCTGCTCAGCGCCGAGCAGCGCCTTCGCCTTTTCGAGATCTCGCTCGAGCACCAACAACCGCGGAGCCATGATCTGCTGCAGGTGCGGCATCATCGACGTCGCGCTCTCGGCCTGAATCACCACCTCGATGCCGTTCTGTTCGAGCAGCGCTTTCACCACGCCCGCTTCGGCCAGGTTCGCGCACTCCATCAAGAACGTCGGGGCCAAAGACTCACTCATCTAAGCCTCACCACTTTCCATTTCGGAAACGTTGCCTTGCCGGTCTGCGCCTTGTTGCAGCTGGGGCAAGAGAGCAGATGGCTGTCAGCAGCACCACTCGTTTCCGAAAGAGACACACTCATGAAACTTCAGACCGTTGGGCTTCTTGGTTTTGGGTTGTTCACCGCGTCGTGTGGCGTGCCTGACGACGGCAGCCAGGTCGACCCCGGCGGCGCGACCGAGTCGGTCGGCAGCGAGCTGAAGACCAACCAGTCGATTCGCATCACCCAGGTGAACCTGGTCTCTGATCGCCCGGGCGCGGCGACGCAAGACCCCAACCTCGTGAACCCCTGGGGCGTGGCGTACAACCCGGCCGGCCCGGTGTGGGTGTCGAACAACCACTCCGCGACCAGCACCGTGTACGACGGCACCGGCGCGCTCAAGCTCACCGTCACCTTCCCCCAGGGGGCGGGCGAAGAGCCGGCGTCACCCACCGGCCAGGTGTTCAGCGGCGTCGCCGCCGATTTCTCGGGCGACAAGTTCATCTTCAACAGCGAAGGCGGCAAGTTCTACGGCTGGCAGCCCGGCGCCGGCGTGCAGCTGCGCGCAAACTTCTCTGACCTCGCCCACAACTACAAAGGCCTCGCGATCGGCACCATGGCCAATGGCCAGACCCGCCTCTTCGGCACCGAGTTCAAGAACGCCGGCGTGACGGTGCTCAACTCGAAATACGAAGTGGTGCCGCTGCCCGCCGGAGCGTTCTACGACCCCAACATCCCCGCCGGGTATGCGCCGTTCAACGCGCAGACGCTCGAGGGCAAAGTGTTCGTCACCTACGCCAAGCAAGACGCCGAGGGGCACGATGACGACCACGGCGCGGGCCGCGGCTACGTCGACCAGTACGACTTCAACGGCAAGCTCGAGCGCCGCCTCATCTCGCGCGGTGCGCTGAATTCGCCGTGGGGCCTGGCGATCGCGCCTCCGACCTTCGGGCCGCTGGCCGGCAAGCTGCTCGTCGGCAACTTCGGCGACGGCCGCATCAACGCGTACGACATTCACGCCAAAGACGCCTCCGGCGCCGAGAAGGTCGTCTCGCTGGGTGCGCTGGCCGACGCCTCAGGCAAGGCGCTTCAGATTGACGGCCTCTGGGCGATCGCCTTGAGCCCTGACAAGAGCTTCTACTTCACCGCCGCGACGCTGAGCGAAGAGCACGGCCTCTACGGCCGCCTCGACTCGACCACCACCGGTTACTGAAGCGTGTGAAAGACCTGCTGCACGTCATCGTCTTGCTCGACCCGGTCGATGAACTCCAGCACGTCGCGCGCCTGGCCCTCGTCGAGGGCCAGATGTGTTTCACAGACGTATTCAGAGTCTGAGGCCACGACGGTGAGCTTCTTGGCCTCGAGCGCGGCCTGGAGCTTGCCGAAGTCGACGAAGGCGCAGCGCAGGGTGACCTGCTTTTCGCCTTTGTCACTCACGCTCGCGCCGATGTCTTCGAGGCCGTGGTCGATCAGGTCGAGCTCGAGCTCGCCCAAGGGAGGCAGGCCCTCGGCTTTGAGCGTGAAGCGCCCCATGTGCTTGAACAGGTAGCTAACCGACCCGTTGGCCGCGAGGTTGCCTTCGTACTCGTTGAAGTAGCTGCGCAAATTGCCGACGGTGCGAACGATGTTGTCGGTGGCGGTGACGATCAACACCGCGATGCCGTGGGGCGCGTAGCCTTCGTAGACGACGGTGTCGTAGGTGGTCGCGTCGGCCCCAGTGGCCCGCTTGATCGCCGCTTCGACCTTGTCTTTGGGCATGTTCGCGGCCCGCGCGTTCTGCAGCTGGCGGCGAAGGGCGGGGTTGACCGCGGGGTCGGCGCCGCTGGCCTTGACGGCCATCGCGATGTCCTTGCTGATCCGCGCGAACATCTTCGCCATGCGGTCCCAGCGTTTGAACATGCCCTCTTTGCGCGTCTCGAAGATGCGACCCATGCGGCGGGTGATAGCGCAAACGCCTTCAAAGGTCAGATGCGCTATGGGTGCGCTGTGACGACGCCGCCGGGTCCCCCGATGGAGTTGCCCAAGAGGACGAACTGCTCGAGCCCGAGGGCCGAGTACCCTTGGCCGGGCCAGTCGAATGAGATGACGCGCCACTGGGGCGTGAGGGCTCGTTCGATGGTGGTGAAGTCGCCTCCGCCGTGGCCGATGGCGTGGAGGCAGAGCAAGACCGGCTTCGTCGAGCCGTTGGGTTCGGAGTCGTGCACCGCGAGCTCGACGCCGTCGATGGTGAGCCTGGTGGAGGGGCTCAACGACGCCAAGCGCGAAGCGGCGGGGTGGCTCGGTCGAGGGTGGGGCGGTTCGGAGCGGGGCCGCGCAGCTCAAGAAGGAGAGAGAGAGATGGGTGTTCGCATCGGCAGACCGTGGCATCTGCGAGAGGCGGCGGCGTTGACCTAGGTTCAGGGGAGCGATGAGAGCCGGGTGGCTCGGAGCGTTCCTTTGACTTCGCTCAGGACGAAGGGGGTCGTCGCCTGCTGCAGTGGCACAACAGCACTCGCTCAGCCCGAACGGGGGCTTCGACGCCGCAGCGCGAGGCCGAGCAGCAACAGGCCTACTGCCAGCGGAGCCCCACTCGTCTCACCACAGCCGCAGCCACCGATGACCCGCGCAGGCTCAGTGCGACCCGCCACGCCTCCATCGGGCTGCACCACCACGCCCTCGCGCGCAGTGAAGGCCACCGCCGCAGACCGCGTCGATTTGCCGGCCGCGTCAGCAGCGATTGCCACCAACGAATGCGCACCCGCCACGACGTCGAGGCTCGCGACCCACGGCGCGGTGGTCAGGTCTCGCACCACCGCTCCATCGAGCTCGAGCTTCACGCTCACCACCGCCACGTCGTCGCTCGCGTTGACCGCCACCGCCACCACCAGCCCCGTCTCACCCCCCGCTGGAGCCGTGATGCTCACCACCGGCGGTGACTGGTCCATCGGCAACGGGCCCACGTTCACCGGCACGCCGTCGCTGGTGGCGGAGTTGCCTGCCGCGTCGGTAGCCTTCGCGGTCAGCACGTGCGCTCCATTCGCAATCGACGCGAAGTCGACCATCACTGTGTACGGGTCGGCCGTCGCCTCGCCGACCTTCAGCGCGTCGACGAAGAACTCGACCTTCGCCACCCCCACGTTGTCGCTCGCCGTCGCGCTCAACGCCGCGGTGCTCTCGAGCCGGGTGTTCGCCAGCGGCGCCGTCAACGCCACCACCGGCGCCATCGTGTCGGGCGTCATGCTGACGCTCACGCTCGAGGTGCCACTCACCGAAAGCGCCGTCGCGGTCACCGTGAACGGCCCACCCACCGTGGCCCCGGCGGTGAAAACGCCCGCCGGGGTGATGGTGCCACCACCCGACACGGTGAACACCACGGCCGGCGGCGGAGCGATCGCGTGGTTGAACTGGTCACTCACCGTCGCGGTCAAGGTCAGCGTGCCCCCCACCAGCACCATCGCCGCTTGCGGTTCGACCGCCACGTGCGTCGGAGTCGCCTGCACCACCACGTGCACCAGGCTGGTGATGTAATTCGCGTCGCCGTCGGTGATGGTCACCACCAGGTCGTAGTCACCGGCCTGGCTGAAGGTCGCCACGCTGGTTTTCGCCGCGTTGGTGCCGCTCGCCGAGAAGTTCACCGCCGCGGGCGCACCCGGGGCCGCCCACGCGTACACCAGGCTCGCTTCACCCTTGTCGTCGCTGGCGATCACAGACAGTGACGTGCTCACCCCGGTGACTGGAGAAGGGCTGGCGTTGGCGCTTTGCACGAGACTGGGCGCTCCGACCGGAGTCACCAGTACGCTCGCGCTGGCGCTCTTGCCCGCCGCCGTCGTGGTCAAGGCATAGGGCCCACCCGGGGTCGAGGCCGCCGTGAACAACCCATTCGTCGAGACCGTGCCCGCCGCCACCGGCACGCTGTAGACGAAGGGCGAGCTGTAGATGGGCTTGCCGAACTGGTCGACCAGAATGCTGCTGAACTGCAGTTTCGCGCCAGTCGTCACGTTTGCCGAGGGTGGAGAAATCGTCATCTTCACCGGGGCCTGCGTCACGTTCAGCGTCACCGAGGAGCGCACCGACAACCCCCCCGCGTCGGCGATGATCACCTCGAAGCCGTGGGTGAAGGCCTGCGCAAACGTGACCGTCGTCGTCTTCGCCGCGTTGGTGCCATTCGCGCTGAAGGTGCTGCCCGTCGCGCTGCCCTGCTCGACCCAGGTGTAGGTGAGGGCTGCTTCGCCCTGATCGTCGGCTCCGAGCACGCTCAACGTCACCGAAGTGCCCAACGCGGGGTTGGCCGAGCTGGCCGCCGCGACCGCCACCGTAGGCGCCGCGTTCACATCGGTCGTCGTGAAGTCTTGGCCGGTGAGGTCGGCCCCCGCCACCATCACGCTCTTGGTGGCCGGCACGAAGGTCTGCCCCGCGTGCGAAGGCGTCAGGGTGTACGTGCCCGAGGGCACGCCGATCAGCAGGTAGAAGCCCAGGGTGTCGGTCGTCGAGCTGCGGGTGCCGTCGCTCACCACCACGCCGGGGTAGGGCGTGCCTCCGGTGGTCACCTGGCCGCTGATTCGGTACGCGGTGGTCGCGTCGAGCGAGAAGTTCAGGTTGTTTCGCGCCGCGCCCGAGATGGTGATCGGGTTGGTGAACCCGTTGGGTTTGAGCGACACGCCGGGGCTGGTGGCCGAGAGGTTCCACTGGCCGTTGGGCACCGCGCCGAGGTTGTAGGCCCACGAGCTGGCGCCATTCGAATAGCAGGTGGTGGTCTGCACGCCGTTCGTCACGACCGGCGCTGTCGCCACCCCCGCCGACGGTATCGAGCCCGAGAGGTAGCTGCCCTGGGCGTAGAAGTCGGTGGTGACGTTGCCTCCGAGCACCTCGACCGGGTTGCCAGTCGAGGGCGTGAAGAGCCAGCCGAGCTTGGTCGCGGTCATCGTCTTTCGGCCGTTGGGCACCGGGCTCAAGCTGTACTTGCCGTCGCTGCCGGTGGTGGCGGTGAGCGAGCCATTGCTGACCGTCACGCCAGCCATGCCGGCGCCGTTCGCCATCACCGTGCCGCTGACCGTGTACCCTCCGCTCGCCGTGGCTGTGAAATCGAGCCCGGTCATCGACGCCGCGACCGTCAGGGGGGCCGAAAAGCCTCGCGCAAACCCGTACTCCGACTTCGAGGCCGAAATGGTGAACGCACCCGCGGGCACCTGGGTCAGCTGCCAGGTACCGTCGCTGCGCGAACGCGTGACCCGGGTACCGTCATCGATTCGAACCCCCTCGAGCCCGACGCCGCCCTCGGTCACCGTGCCCTCGAGCGTGAAGCTGGTCGGAGTGCCCACCGTCACCGAGACCCCCACCGTCACCAGCGCGCCCTTCATGTCGCTCACCGTGCAGCGCACGTTCTGCACCCGGTCGCTGCCCATGGTGCGCATCACCGCCGCGGCGTTGGTGACTGAGAGCTGGCCGTCGTCGAAGTCCCACGCGTAGGCGAGGGTGTCGCCGTCGGGGTCGCTGGCGGTCACGGTGAAGGTGACCTGGGCGCCGTTGCTCACCGCCGACGGTGCGTACGCGATGCTGGCGGTCGGTGCCCGGTTGCCGGGAAAAGTGCCGACGTTGACGACCACGTCGAGTGACTCGGGCGTGGTGCCGCCCTTGCCCACCGGCGTCAGGTACACGCCGGCCAGCGGGTCTGAGAACGTGCGGCCGATGACCAGCGCCGAGTCGCTGGTGTTGCCCTCGGGCGTCATGTCGAGCAGGTGGCTGCCCTGGGCGCCGCTGTAGGGGTAGCCGAAGTTGATGATGGTGCCGCTCATCGCCGAGGGGTTCGAGGTGAAGGCCTGACGAAACTCGAGCCAGTAGTCGCGCTGCTTCGAGTCTCCGGTGCGAGGCACTTTGAGCCCGTGCAGGCCGGTGCTGATGGGCGCCTCGAGGGCGTAGATGCGGTAGGTGCCGCTCGCCGAGACCAGCTGCACTTCGCTCGAAGGCACCCAGTCGAAGACGCGCTTGAACCAGACGTTGAAGTGCGTCGAGCTGTTGCCGCCCGCGCTCATCATGTCGAAGGGGTTGCCGTATTCGACGTTCGCGCCCTGGGCCGAGATGATGCTGAGGCCCGCGTTCAAGAAGTTCGCGTGGTAGACGCCGTAGTTGTGGCCGAGCTCGTGGCCCACGACGCGAAGGGTGTAATCGCCGTTGACCCACACGCCCTTGCTGCCGACGTACCCGCGGCCCGACCAGCCGGTGGTGAAGATGTTCGATGAGGCGATGATCTCGTGGGTGTAGGCGTTCAGGTCGAAGCCGGCGGCCTTCGCGGCGGCGTGGGCGTCGGTCATCAGCCCGAGAAAATCATCGGCCGCGTTGTACGCCGCGGCGGTCTTGGCCATTCGATAGGTCGGCGTCAGCGTGAGCGCCATCGAGGTCTGATCGTACGACGCGGCTTTGTAGAAGTTGTTGGTCTGGGTATCGATGAGGTTGGTCGCCGAGCTGTCGGAGATGGGGTCTCCGGCGCGGTCTGAGAAGTCGACCCGAATCATCAGCACCGTCTTGGGCCCCGTCGACCACGCCGTCGCGGGGATGCCGGCGGCCTGCTCTTGCTCGACCAATCGATGCTCGGCTTTATCGGCGTGCATCGAGAGGCAGAACGCGGCCACCGTGTCGCCGGCGTGAAAAATCAGGTCGCTGTCGACCTTGTTCTTCGAGGTAGGGCACAGCGAGGGCGCCTCGCTCGGCAGGTCGATGTGCTCGCCCGGCCACAGCTTGCGAAAGGGAGACCCGGTCAGCCCGATGACGCCATCGAGCTCGACGCCATGGAGCTTCAGGTTTCGCTGGGTCTGTTGGTTGAGGCGGCGGCCGAACACGCCGGCTTTCAAGAAGCTCGACTCGGCGTCGTCGAAGGTCACGAAGCGGTCGACCGGTGAGAGCGCGCTCGGGTCGGTGACGGTCGAGGCGATGACGTGGAGCGTTGCGATGCCGTCGTGCCACCGCTCGACGCGTTCGCGAATGATGCCGGGCAGGGCGCCGCGCTCGGGGGGCGAGAAGGCGAGCTCGATGGCGTGCTCGGGGTCGCGCAACAGCAGCTCACGCATCAGGGCGCGGCGGGTGGTGGCGAGGCCGGTGCCTTGCTCGACCATGCCGGGCCGCGTCAGGGGGCTCGCCGATTGGTAGCTCGCGACCCAGGCGCGAAACGCGACGTTGGCTTGCCCCAGGCTGGCCAACGTCGGGCTCGAATCGAGCGCGGCCCGTGTGGCGGCGACGGGAGCGTTGGCGCTCGTCGAGGGTGATGTGTGCTGATCAGCGCAAGCGGCGACGGTCAGACAGGCAACGACGAGCCGAAAACGCATGCGAGCGGGCAGGCAAGGCGCACGCCAAACCACCCGTCGCACTGCTCAGAGGAGGGACCCTCGGCGGAGGCCCGTTTTGCTCCGTAAACACTGCGCACTACGCAACAAAGAGTGGGGTGTACAGCCCTCACCTGATCAGCGGCGCGGTTACTTCAGCTTCGCGCAGGTCGCGCTGTGGTTTTTCTTCTGCTCGACCGCCGGGCCCAGCTGCCCGGTCGTGGCCTTGAGCCGCTCGCCCACGCTGGTCTCGATCTGCGCCCACACGGGGTCAGACGGCTTGAGCGAGGCGACCACTTTCTGGGTGCGCTCATAGGTGCCCTTGAGCCCCTCGAGCGCGGTCTTCAACGCCTCGTCGCGGGTCAAGATCAGCGCACACTTCTCGCGCAGGTCTTTCATCAGGGCCGAGCTGGGCTTGGCGTTGTACTTGCCGGCGGAGGCTGCGAAATCGGTCGTCGCGAGCTCGATGTTGCCCACGCTCATCGCCACCTCGACCTCCTGTCCCTGGCCAATCGCGTCGAGCTGGTGAAACTGCAGCGTCGGCACCGCGTCGGCGGTCTCTTCTTTCGCCTTGCTGTTGAGCAACAAGAACAAGTACGGCACGGTCAGCTCGCGGGTCGCCTTCGGGTTGAGCGCCTTGAGCTTCTCGGCCAGGCAGTTCGCCAGCGGCTGGTCAGCGTCTTTGGCCGCCATCGCGACCTCGAGCGGCTTGTCGGGGAAGAGGTGCAACCCGGCCTGCAGGTTCGGAGGCGCCGTCGTGCCCAGCGCCGCGAAGCAGTCACACCACTGGGCCTGCGCGATGCGAACCTGCCCGGCGATGTCGCTCGGGTCGTTGACGCCCCACTTGACGCCCTGCGCCGCCGAAAACGCGTAGGGGATCTTCATCTCAATCGGCTTCGCGCCCTTGACCAGCGGCTTGAGGCCCATCGCGGTGAGCGCCTTCTCGATGCAGGCCTTGCCCGACGGGTCGAGGTTGGTACCGCTCACGTCGAACTTCACCTCGGCGTCGGTCGCGCTGGCTTTGACCTCGAGCTGGGTGTCTGGCGCGTTGGCGCGAGACTTCGGGTCGAGCAGGCACTCGCTGTACGCCGGGCGGCCAGAGAGCAACGCCGCGGTGAGCAGCGTCTCGTTGAGGGGGGTGTCGAGCGGTTTGGCGGTGCACGCGGCCACGTCGAACTTGATGTTGTTCACCACCGCCAACTTCTCGGCTTGGGCAGCGGCCGCACCCTTGCCTCCGGCTTCGGTCTTGCCCGAGGTGGTGCTCGTGGCACAGGCGGCCAAACACAGCGCAATCGACGCAGTTAGAGCTCTCATAGGGCCGTGGCCTTTACTCGTCGCGCGAGAGGCGAGGCAAGAGATCACTTCTTCTTGTGCTCTTCGGCCCGCTCCAGCCGCTCGAGGCGCTTGAGCGGCGCTTCATGACCCACGAAGTTCGCCGCGCGCGCCGCCACGTCGGCCACTTTCTTTTGCAAGCGAGAGACGTCGTACTGGTATTCAGGCCCGTTCACCTTGCCGAACGCCGCGAGAAAGGCCCGGGCCATGTCGCGCTCGTCGTCACTGGCGTGAGGTTCGAGCGCCGCCACCACCGCCGGGTACCCGTGCGCCCCCGCCTTCATGATCGCGGTCTCGTCAGACTCGTCTTTCCACCCCGGCTCGGCGCCGCGCTGCAGCAGCAGACGCACCACGTCAAGCCGGCCAAGCGCCGCCGCTTCGATCAACGGGGTGCGGCCCTGGTGGCCGACCAGGTTCACATCGGGAGTGCTGTCGAGGGCCGCTTCGACGGCGGCGAAGTCTCCGTGGGCGATGGCGTCAAAGAGCGTCATGCCCGCTCAATACCACGCAATGACTGGCGATTTGCGAGCCCCCCGGGCTCACCCCGCGCGGGGGGAATAGAGATCGATATGGTTTGTCGCGGCTTGCGTTCTTCTTCAATGAACGTGTTGAATACACGTTCCTCCGTTCGGGGAAATCTCCGCAGCAGCAGGCCCGCCGTCTTCGCTTTTTTTGAAGGGTGCCCAATGAAAACCCGTCTTCTCGCAGCAGCGTTCGCGCTGTCGTTCGTCGCTTGTTCGAATTCTCCCGGAGGCAACGGCAATTCGGCCAGCGGCTCGATCGCGGTGACCCGAGACGACGCGTTGTTGTACGCGGCCGACGCCGATCGCAACTCGGTCTTCGTGGTCGATGCCAAGACCGACACCAAGCTCGCCGAGATTCAGGTCGGCAAGCAGCCTGAAAAGGTGTTGGTCACGCTTGGCGACGTCGTCTACGTCACCAACCGCCTGGGCCGAAGTGTCTCGGTCATTCGCCGCGGTGAGACCACCGAGAGCAGCCGTATCGACGTCGGCGTCGAGCCCGTCAGCCTGGCGATCTCGAGCGACGAGAAGACCCTCTTCGTGGTCAACGCCGCCTCGCTCGACGAGACCGAGTTCGGCACCCTGATGGCCTTCGACACCAAGACCCAGGCGCTCAAGTGGGAGCTGCCCGTCGGCCACGAGCCCCGCGGCCTCGCCTTGCTGCCCGGCGACAAGGCGATGATCTCGCTCTACAAAGACGGCGACGTGGTGCTCGTCGACCTGGCGCACCAGAAGGTGATCAGCTCGAACAGCGGCCTCTACCAGCAGCTCAACCGCACCGCGCTCGGCATCAACAACGACACGGCGCGGCCACCTGAGCCTGGCTTCGGCGGCATCACCACCGCTCACGCGCTCGGCATGGAGGCCCTGGTCACCAACCTCGAAGGCACCCAGGTCTTCGCGGCCTCGCTGCTCTCGTCAGACCAGGTCTTGGCCACCAAGTCGTTCAGCGATGTCTCCACCGGCAACGTCGACCCCAAGACCGGCGCCTTCGAGCCCAACGGCAGCTCGAGCGCAGGCTACGCAGGCGGTAATTGCGGAGCGGCCGCCGTCGCATCACCCACCGTGCTCACCTTCGATACCCTGGCCCAGCCCATCGTCGACGACATCTCGACCTGCCTGGCGCAAGGCGTGGGCGAGCGGCCCCCGATGATGTTGACCTCGAACCTGCCAGGCATGCCGGTACAAGGCCCTGTCGCCTTGGCCCTCGACCCGACCGGCGCCTTCTTGTTCGTCGCCAACCGCGAGTCGAACAACGTGGCCATCGTGCCGACCATCTCGCGCGCTCCGAGCGATGACACCGGCAACCTGGCCGTCGCCACCAAGCTGGGCACCTTCGATGGCCGCAGCGCGATGGGCTCGGTCAAGAACCTGGTCAACGTCGGCGCCGGCCCCACCGGCGTCGCGGTCTCGCACGACGGTCAGAAGGCCTGGGTCTACAACGGGTTCGATCACTCCATCTCGCGCCTCGAGTCGAAGGCCGGCGTCATCTCGAACGTGGGCACCACCCAGCTCGGCGAAGACGTGCTGCCGACTGAGGTGGTCATCGGCCGCAAGCTGTTCTTCAGCGCCGTCGACGCGCGCATGAACAACCCGGGCACCGGCATCGCCTGCGCCAGCTGCCACCTCGAAGGCCGCGAAGACGGCCACGTGTGGAACACGATGGAGGGCCCGCGCCAGACGCCGTCATTGGCCGGCCGCATGACGGCTCAAACCGCTCCCTTTCACTGGAACGGCGAGTTCCCCGACTTGATGGCGTTCATGTCGCACACCGTGACGAGCCGCATGGGCGGCGCTGGCGTGTCACCGGTGATGGAGACGCAGATCGCCTCGTTCATCGCCAACATCCCCTCGCCTGACAACGCCATCAAGGAGCGCATGCCCATCGAGTCGTTGGCCCGTGGCAAGGCGGCCTTCGACAAGGCGCAGTGCGCGAGCTGCCACACCGGCGAAGCGCTCACCGACAACAAGTTCGCCAACGTCGGCACCATGGTCACCACAGGGCCCGTCACCGACCGGGTCGAGTTCAACCTGAAGGGCTTGAACACGCCCTCGCTGCTCGGCGTCTCACGCAGCGGGCCGTACCTGCACGACGGCAGCGCGACTACCTTGCGCGCTCGCATCATGCGAAACAAAGACACCAACCTGCACGGCGAGACGGCTCAGCTGACCGACACCGAGGTCAGCGACTTGGTCAATTACCTCAAGACGCTGTAACGCGAGTCTTTTCGAAGAAAACCTCCCGTTCTCCTTCTTGAGGAGAGCGGGATTTTTTTTACTTCGCGTTGCCCGGCGCGGGCATGGGCTCAGGCGCGGGGGCTGGCATTGGCTTGAGCTTCTTGGTGCCCTTGCCGGCGGTGGTCGCGGTGGCGGGCGCTCCCGATGTGGGCGGTGCGGGAGCGGGGGCCTCGGGGCTCGTCTTCGGCACCGGAGCGGGGGTCGGCGCGGGGGCTTGGGCGAAGACCGAGAGCGAGACGGCGAGGGCGAGGGTGGTCAACAAACGGCACATGGGAGCCTCCTGGCGTGGCAGAGCATGTAATCTGCGCAACGCGTATGACGACTGAATTGCTGAGCCAGGTTGAAGCATGTGTCGCGGTTGCACGAAAGCGGGCGCCGGGGTTCGAGCCCACCTTGGGCGTGATTCTGGGCAGCGGGCTGGGAGAATTCGCCGACTCGCTCGAGCGCAAGACCGTCATCCCCTACGCTGAGCTCCCGCATTTTCCCCAGTCGTCGGTGCAGGGCCATGCGGGCCGGTTGGTGTTTGGCTACCGCGGCAGCGTGCCAATCGTCGCGATGCAGGGGCGGGTGCATTTTTACGAGGGCTACAGCGCGACCCAGGTCGCTTTTCCCGCCAGGGTGTTGTGCCGGTTGGGCATTCGCGCGCTGACGGTGACCAACGCCGCGGGCGGCATCAACATCGGCTTCGGCGTCGGCGACCTGATGGCGATCACCGACCACCTGAACCTGGCGGGCTACCACCCGTTGATTGGCGCCAATGACGAGAAGCTCGGGCCGCGTTTTCCCGACATGAGCCATGCGTATGACCCGGCGTTGCTGGGTGTGCTCCGAGCGGCGGCCAAGCACGAGCAGGTCACCTTGCGAGAGGGCGTGTACGCGAGCCTGTCTGGGCCCTCGTACGAGACCCCGGCTGAGATTCGCATGTTGCGCACCCTCGGAGCCGACGCGGTCGGCATGAGCACCGTGCCCGAGGTCATCGTCGCCGCGCACATGGGCGTCAAGGTGGCGGGCATCTCGTGCATCACCAACATGGCGGCGGGCATCGGTACCGAGAAGCTCTCGCACGCCGAGGTCAGCGAGACGGCCAACCGCGTCAAGGGCGTGTTCGCCACCCTTCTCGGGCGTTTTCTCGACCAGGCGGCCGCCGCGGTCTGAGCGGGCAGTCGTTCAAGGTACGGCCCGGGGTCTGCATACGGCCTCTCATCAGATGACTCCCTCGCCTGACCTCCTGCCCCAGCCTCCCGCGCGCCGCGTCGAAGTCTCGAATCGAACGCTGCTCACCATCGTTCTGATTCTCTTTGGCATCTGGCTGCTGCGCGAAGTGTTGCCGGTGGTCATCGTGGTCATCGCGGGCTTGATGTTGGCTGGCACGGTCTCACCGGTCGTCGACAAGCTGCTCGCTCGTGGGGTCAAGCGCTGGGCCGCGGTGACCATCGTCTTTCTGGGCGCCTTCATCGTGGTGGGGGCGCTCGCCTTTTTGACCGCGCCGACCCTGCTCGGGCAGATCGCCGAGTTCATGCGGCACCTGCCTGAGAACCAGGTGCGGCTGGTCGAGGGCATGCGCACGTACCCGGTGCTCGATGCGCTCGCCGACATGGTCGCCGCGTACGACTTCAAGGGCGCCACCTCGCACCTCGACATGGCGGCGGCCATCACCTTCTCGGGCACGTTGGTCGAGCTCGTGGGCTACGGCGTGACCGCGATCGTGCTGGCGATCTATTTCATCTCAGACCCGGTCACCACCCGAGGGGCGCTCTACGCCATCGTACCGCGCCGGTTTCATGTGCGGCTCTCGCGCATCGTGCTCAACCTCGAGGTGATCGTCGGCGGCTACATTCGCGGCCAGCTGCTCACCTCGCTGTTCATCGGCGCCTTCGTCTTGGTGATGCTGACGGCGCTGGGCATCCCCAACGCGGTGGCCCTCGCGACCTTTGCCGCGCTGGCCGATGTGCTCCCGTTCGTGGGCGGGCTGCTCGCGACGGCGCCGCCGGTGCTGCTGGCGCTCCAGAAGGGGCCGGGGGTGGCGGGGCTCGTCTTCGTGCTGATGGTCGGCTACCAGGAGCTCGAGAGCCGGGTGATTGTGCCTCGGGTCTACGGCACCACGCTGCGCCTGCCTCCAGCGGCGATCGTGGTCGCGCTGCTGGTCGGAGGTCGCCTGGGCGGCATCGTCGGGGCGTTGCTGGCCCTGCCGTTCGCCGCCGGGCTTCGAATGATGGCCGAGGAGCTGCGGGTCGCTTTGCCGGGTGATGACTCGGCACGCGAGGTCGAGCAGGCGCGCGATGCGTTGGCCGAGCAGGTCTACGACAAGGCTTCGTCGGGCGCCTCGGCCGAGGAGGCTGCCGAGGTCGCCTTGCGCATCGCCACCCAGCAGAACGAGCTTCAGGCCGCCGCGGAGGCCGCTGCCGAGGCCAGCAAAAAGAGCGAGCCGAAGCCCTGATCAGTCGTGTCGGGGTGGTGTGGCGCGCCCCGCCTGCTGGAGCACGGTGTGGCGAGTCTGCACCCGGTCACGCGTGGCTCTCCAGGGAGAGTGGGGCTGGTCCGGTTAGTGCTTAAGGGGTCTCACACAAGGAGAACCACCCATGAAGACCCGAATGTTTTTCACTGTCTTGACCCTCGTTACCGCGGGCGCTTGTGACGACGCGCGTTCGAAAACGAGCGTCAAGGTCACCGACAGCACCACCAACACCGTGAAGGCCGAACGCCCGGCGGCGGTGGTCGTCAACCCCGGAGCGGCTGATCAGACCGCGCAGGCCAACAACACCAAGATCAACGAGCGCGACCGCGGCAATGACACGGTGACGCCGACTGATCAGGGCATGAGCGCTGAAGATACGCAGATCACCGCCACCATTCGCCGCAGCATGATGGACGACGACCGTCTCTCGTTCGCCGCCAAGAACGTGAAGGTCATCACCCTGAACAAGCGAGTCACCCTGCGTGGTCCGGTGAGCAGCGATGAAGAGAAGACCTCGATTGAAGCCTTGGCCAAACAGGCCAACGGCGTCTCAGTCGTCGATAGCCAGCTCGAAGTGAAGAAGTAGTCGCCGCACCATTTTCTTTCAGAAACCCACACCAAAGGAGCACGTCATGAAGAAAGCAGTCATGTGTATCGCCCAGAGCCGCTCGCAGGCCGATTCAATCGTCACCAAGTTGCAGGGGCTCGGTTTTCAGAACAACGACATCTCGGTGCTTTTCCCCGACAAAGATGGCACCAAAGACTTTGCGCACGAGCACAACACCAAGGCCCCTGAGGGCGCGGTGGCTGGCGTCGGCGCGGGTGGCGCGGTCGGCGGCACCCTCGGTCTGTTGGCCGGCATCGGCGCCCTGGCAATACCCGGCATCGGGCCGTTGATCGCGGCAGGCCCGATTCTCGCGGCGTTGAGCGGCGCGGCGGCGGGCGCGGCGGTCGGTGGCATCACCGGAGCGCTGATCGGCATGGGCATCCCCGAGATTGAGGCCAAGCGGTACGAGGGCAAGCTCAAGGGCGGCAACATCTTGATCTCGGTGCACTCCGAGACCAGCGAAGAAGAGAAGATGGCGACCGACCTGTTCAAGGCCGAGCGCGCTGAAGACATCTGCACCACGTCTGAGGCCAGCGTGCCTTCTCCTCGCGAGAGCCGCCCGACCCCTCGTGAGAGCCGGCCGTAATTTTGTTGAAACTCGCAGCTTGATGAGCCGAAGGCCGGTGAGCGAACGTGCTCGCCGGCTTTTGCTCTTATGGAGACCCGATGCAATTGATTGTGATGCGGCATGGCGTGGCAGAAGTGGGCGAGCCCGGCAAAGACGAAGACCGGGCTCTGACCGGCGCGGGCAAGAAGCGAACGCACCAGGTGGTGCGTGGCTTGATGACCGTGGTGCCGAAGGTGAATACGATTTTGAGCTCACCGCTGGTGCGAGCGAGACAGACGGCGGAGATCGTCGCCGAGCACTTCAAAGCGCGAGTCGAAATTGACGAGTCGCTGCGCCCGGGGGGCGAGGCGACGGTGGTGCTCTCGAGGCGCGCCGCGATGACGACCGTGATGGTCGGCCATGAGCCCGACTTGAGCGAGCTCATCGGCTCGCTGCTGGGCGGTGAGCGGCAGAGCGTGGTGGTGCTCAAGAAGGCCGGGTGTGTGCTGCTGCAGGTCGAGCGGGCTGACCGCGCCAAGCTGGTGTGGGCGTTGACCCCGAAGCTGCTGCGCCGGCTGGGCAAGTAAGCCTCGAGCTCACGGTACGAAGCGGTGCAAGACGGGGGTTTGCCCGCGCGCCTCGTTGCTCAGGTACAGCGCTCCGTCGCCCCCGAAGGCGATGCCCTCGGGCTGCAGGTGCACCTTGCGATCGAGCTTCTCGATTCGCCGCAAGGCTCCGCTCTGATCAACGACCAACAACAAGCGGCCCCTGGTCGAGATGATGAAGATCAGCCCGGTCTTCGGCTGAATCGCGATGCCCGAGGGGTCGACCTCACCCGCGATGATGCCGCCCAGGTCTTGCTCTCTGCCGTGCGTCTCGAGGTACGCCTCGACCGACTTGCGGGTGATCAGCAGCGCGGGCTTTGGGTCGAGCTTCTTGTTCTCCAGGTCGAACCTGTACACCGCCCAGGCCCGATTGGCCTTGTCGCCCATGGGGGTCTTGCAGGCCAGCAACAACCGGGAGCTCTGGGCCTCGTAGGCGATGCCCTCGAGGTTGCAGTCGACTCCGAGCGTGGCCGAGAAGTGCGTCGAGGCGCTGGTTGCGGGTTCGATGACATACAGCTCTCCATCGCTTCGCGCCGCGATCACTTTGCCCCCCACGGTCGCCACGCCTTCGAAGTCACCCTTCTTGTGAAAATCGATGGTCTGCAGCACCGAGCCGTCTTTGAGCGAGATGCGAAAGAGGGTGCCCTTCTCGTCGCTCACGGCCCACAGGCTCTCCTGATCATCGGCCAGCGAGAGATCAGAGATCTCTTTGAGGGGCTCGCTCAGCTCGAAGGTGTGATCGGGCTTGGCCAGCCGAAACTCGAACGCCCCGCCATCGAAGCCTCCCGAGTCGTCTGGCTGCGCCGCGCCTCGCTCAGCCGGCTCGGCGGTGGGCGCCTCGTCGCTGGGGTCACGCGCATCAGGCGCTTTGGCATTCGAGCCGATCACCCGCCAGCCAATCGCCGCGCAGACAACGCTGATCACCGCGAGCGACACCGCGCTGGTGGCGTCGAAAGGTCGCCTCATGGTGACGCCGCGTGGTTCTTGTAGCTGTAGAGCATCGCGTGGGCACCGCGGGTCTCGTTGCTGATGTACATCGTGCCGTCGGCCCCGAACGCGATGCCCTCGGGCTGTGCGTGCATGAGTGGGTTCAGCCCCGCGACCTTGACCACGGTGCCGGTCGGCTCCAAGACCACCAGCATCGCTCCACGGGCCGAGAGAAGGTACAGCTGGCCGGTCTTGGGGTGCACCGCGATGGCCGAGGGCGCGAACTCTTCGCCCATGTTGCTCTTGAGCGACGGGTCATTGCCGTGCGTGCCCACGTAATCATCGATGGCTTGTCGCGGCAGCACGATGACCGGCTCCCGCACGACGGCGTTGGTCTCGGGGTTCATCGCGTAAATCGCGAATGACTTTCTCCCCTTGGGCAGCTTCGGCAGCTCGGTCTTGCACAGCAGCAGGGTCTTTCGGCGAGACGGGTCGTAGGTCATGCCTTCCATGTTGCAGGCCGGGCCGAGGGTGGTGTCGAGCGTTCGGGTGCCCGCATCGGGCCCGCCCAAAAAGAACAGCAGCCCATCGCTGGCCCCGACGATCAGGGTGCCGTTGAGTTGCACGAGGGCCTCGTAGTCACCGCGGGGCCCGAAGTCGTGTGACTCCGCGATGCCACCGTCGGCGAGGTCGATTCGATACACGGTGCCCAGCTCGTCGGTGACCCCCCACAGGCTCTTCGAATCAGGCGACATGGCCAAATCGGAGATCTCGTTGAGCTCAGCCGGCAGCTCGTAGGTGCGGTCGGGCGCCGTCAGCGCGTAGGCCCAGGTTGAAGGCACCGGGCCTCCGTCGGGGTTGCCGTGCGCCGGCTGGTCATCGCCGGTGAACATCGCCGCGATTGGAGACGGCGACTCGGCGCTGGCGTGAATGGCTTTCTCGGTGACCCGCGGGGGCAGCAGCGACTTGGTGTCGGCCGGGTCGATTTCGGGCGACTGATCAGGCAACAGGCGAAAGCCGATCACGAGGCACGCCGCGGCGACCGCCAGCAGGGAGAGCCAGGTGCTCCAATCGGTCTGTCGCTTCATTGCATGCACCTGATCTTCAAAAGCCTGTTTGGGTGAAGAGCGGGCCGATGGCGAACACGAAGCGGCTCGCTCCTTCGAGTGAACGGTAATAGTTGAAGGAGACCCCGACCAGGTCGAGCACAGACCACCAGAGGCCGCCGCCGTAGTCGACGTGGTAGGCGTTGCTCTTGATGGTGGTGCCGAACACCCGCCCGTGGTCGATGGAGAGGTTGATGCCGGCAGACCCCGGCAACCCGCGGGCGAAGCGCAAGATGTCGATGCGCAGGTCGGTGGTCTGCGCGAACGCGAGATCTCCGGCCAGTTGGTTGTAGTGGTACGCCCGCAAGTTGGTGCCGCCCAGCGTCGGCGCCAGGTAGAAAGGGTGCGGGCCGATGATGCCTTCGACGACCGCGCGCGTGATCAACACCACGCGGCGCTGGCGGTCGAACGGTATCGCGACGGCCGCAGCCCCCTTGTAGGTCAACGACATTTGCTCTCCGCGGCCGATATCACGGCGCCCGGTCAGCGAGGCGTGCAGCGCGACGCCCTGGGTGGGCAGCACCAAGTCGTCATAGGTGTTGGTCTCGGCGAAGAGCCGAACGCCTCCGAAGTACCGAGCCCCGAGCATCTCGGGCGTGACATCGGGAGCGACGGCCACGTACCGGTCGGCCGTGTTCTCGGTCACGATGATCTGGCCGATCGCGTCGGCCCCGACCCGGCTCCGCTGGCCGCCAAAGGCGTAGCTGAGGCCGTAGCGCGCTTCGTAGCGGGCTTGCAGCAACCGGTAGTACGTCGAGAGCGTGTCGAACGGTTGGTACTCGTTGGTGAGGCCGAAGAAGTTGCGGGTGTAGCCCGGCGTTTGAAGCGAGGCTTCTATCTGCTGGTCGAGCAACCCCACGCTGCGGGGGAACAGGCCGCGGTAGTCGAGCGCGACGCCGAGCGTGGCGGTGGCGAAGGCGGCGGCGAGCTCATGGCGTGCGGCGAAGGGCACCTTCTTGTACCCCTGCACCGTGTACGCGTAGCGGCCGCCGATGTACGCGCCGACGTCGGGGTTGACGATGATCTCCGGGGCGCCGGTGCCGAAGTTGGGCTCGTGGTTTTCGGTTCGCGAATATTGGTTCAGCTCAGCGTGGTCGGAGCGCTCGTCTCTCACCGCGACCGACGGGTCGATGCTGCCGCCCTTCTCGCTGTCGTAGAATTGAATCACCCGCGCATCGAGGGGGCCGTTGCGCGTGCCCGCCTCGGCCGTGACCGAGTCGTCGCCGGGCCCTCCGACGAAGCGAATGTCGATGGAGGTCTTGGGTTCGCCGTGCACGACGAGCGTGTCATCGCCGTCGAGCGCAAAGAGCCGCAGCTCGTCGGTCTCGCGCGCCCGGTAGGTGCGGTCGAAGTACGGGTGCTTCTTGCCGGTGCCTTGAATCACCACGCGCACCGCGCCATCGGGGGTGAAGGTGAGGTCGAAGGTGTCGGCGTGGGTCGAGCCCACCACCTCGGCGCGGCGGTTGACGTGGTCGAAGAAGGCTTCGGCGACCTCGAGCAGCTTGTCTCGTCGCGCGCGCAGCGTGTCGGAGACCCGCTTGCCGTCAATCGCGTAGGCCTCGGGGTGCCAGGTGGCGAGGGCCTCGGCGATGACCTGGTCGCTCAGCGCGGCCTTGGCTTCGGCGGCAATCACCATCCACCGATCGTGCGAGATCTGATTCAAGAAGGTGGGGTCGATGTTTCGCGCGTTGTAGGTCAGCCAGCTCAGGTTCGGGTAATCGGGCGAAAACGGCTGCAAGACGCGAATGTTGGCGCCCAGCACGCGGGCCAGAATGAAGCCCAGCCCGTCGTAGCTCGCGAAGGCCTGGTCTCGGTCGCGGGCAATCGGGCGGTAGGTCTTGGGGCCCTTTTCGGTGGGCGTCGCGGCGAACTTCCACTGGTCTTCGTGACGGTCCCAGTCTCCGACGAAGAGGTCGAGCAGCCGGGCGCGCAGCATCGCTTCTTGGTCGACGGCGTGCTTCCACGGCTTGTCGGTCACCTTCTCGAAGGTGTCGTCGGTCGACTTGAAGCTGGTCTTGCCGATCTCGCTCGGGTCTCCAGCGATC
>JANLPS010000472.1:0-21758 GCA_031367385.1 Archangium sp.
CGACCTCGCGGCGCACGTAGTCGCAGCCCAACCCCGCGCCCCCGGGCGAATCGACTCGAAAGATGATCGCCTTGACCTTGTCGTCATCGGCCGCTTCGCGCAGCGACTTGATGATCGGCTCGGAGCCCTGGGTGTCTCCGCCGCCGAAGGGGCTGGTGCCAGCGCCTTTGCCCGAGACGATCAGCCCCACCGAGTAGATCAACGCGAAGGTGTGTTGCCCTTTGGTGAGCCCCGCGTCGGTCGGGTCGACGTCTTTGTACTTCGAGGCCATCAACCACTTGAGCTTCTCTTTTTCTTTGGTGCCGACCTTGGCGCGCAGCTCGGCCTCGAGCTCGTCCCAGTACAATGTCTTGTCGATCAGCTTGTGTTCGAGGGCCCACTCAGCCTTGGCACCGCCCTCGTTGATCAGCGCAACCACCGCGTCTGTTTCGAGCTTTCGGTGCTGCGCCACCGCCGCGACGAAGCTCTTGAACACGCCCTGCAGCTCGCCGTTGAGCATCTCGCGCACGGGCTCGGTGAACGCCTTCATGCCCATTTGCTGACCCGAGGCCGACTTGTATTTGCCGAACCGAAAATACTGCACCTCGATGCCAGCCTTCTCGAGCAGGCCCGGGTAGTGCGCCAAATCCATCGCCATGCCGTCGAACTCGAAGCGCGAATCGGGCGGCATCACGATTTCGTCTGCGGGGAGCGCGAGCTCGTATTCTTTCTCGCTCAGCGACTCCGAGTAGACGATCAAAAACTTGCCGCTCTTCTTGTACTCACTGAGCGCATCGCGGAGCTCCTCGACCTTGGCCCAGCCGATTTGCACCTGATCGAGCACCAAGACCACACCCTTGATGCGCTTGTCGGCGGCGGCCTTCTTCAGGTTCATCACGTGCTGGTGAATGGTCAGCTGCTTGGGGCCGAACAGATCATCGAAGCCCGAGGTGCGAACGAACTCGGGTATCGCGCCGCTCAAGGAGATCTTCAGCACCGCGCCATCGTCAACCGAGACCGACTTGCCGGCGACCGCGGCCACCACGATGCCGATGACGGCCAGCAGCACGAACAGCCCGCACCCGACCAAGAACGCGACCGGCCCCCGACTCTTTTTCATCGGCATCGGGCGAGGTGGCGGCTGCATCGGGGCGTTGGGGTCGATCATGGCGTGGCCTGAGTAACCGCGAGGCCCACGCGGAGCAAGGTCAGTGATCGGTGAACAGACAGCTCGGGCGCTGCGAGTATCGGTGCTTGAACGGCACGTAGATCATGCACGACTGGTCGCCGTCGGTGAGCTCGCAGACCTCTTGGCAGCTGGCGTATTTCTGGTCGTGCTTGCGCTTGCTGGCCTCACCGGTGCGGGTGTCGACGACGCGATTGTACGCGGTGACCTCGGCCTCGTCGCCGTCTTCGCCGAGCGAGTGAAGGCTGGTGATCACGCCCTTCACCACGCCCTTCTTCCACATGCCGCGCTGGGCGGTCTGGGCTTCTCGCTGCGCCTCCAACACCGCGGGAGCCGCCTTGCCCTCGACCGCGTACGCCAGCGCGTACCCTTGTTTCACGATGTCGACGGCGAGGTCTGGGCAGTCGATCAGCAACCGCTTGTAGGCATCTTCTTTGCCGTCGGTGGTGCAGGCCCACTGGTGCGCGGCGGCGATGGTGCTGGCATCTTTGGCGATGGCGTAGAGCTCGACGGTTGTCCACTCCCCCCAGCGGTGCACCGGGCCGTAGGCTTCGAGGGTGTTGTAGCCCTTGAGCCGGGTGCCGCGCCCTTTGTACGGGCCCGAGCCGACCTTGAAGCTGTCGCCATCGGTCCACCGCACTTCGGTGACTTCATCATTCAGCACGATGGTGCCGACCGCGTCGTGCTTGTCGACATTGGGCTTTTTGCCTCTGTCTTTCGCGCTCGCGACCAACCCCGCCAACACCACCACCCAGAACACGTGACGCATGCGCGCGAGAATGCCTGAACATCACTGCTGACACCACGCTGTCAGGAGCACCCCCGTACGGTGTCACCATGACCCACTTCACGTTGACGCCCCGAGGCCCGTTTTCACTCTCTGCCATTCGCGAGTTCGGTTGCGGTTTGATGGTCGCCTCGCGCGAGTGCCCAAGCGCTGCGAACGAGGTGCGCCTCGCGTTTCCCCTCGATGGCACGCATCAAGCGGTGGGGGTGCGCATCGAGCAGACGGGGCCGAAACTGAAGGTCACGGTCGCAGGCACTGATCAGCACGAAGTGGTGCGGAGGCAGCTCGAGCGAATTCTGTCACTCGATCACGATGGGGAGGCCTACGCGGCGCTGCTGGCGAGTGACCCGGTGTTGACGGCCGCGGCGAAGCGCTCGCCTGGCTTTCGACCTCCGGTCTTCTATTCGCCCTATGCGGCAGCGGGCTGGTTGGTGCTCGGGCACCGCGTTCGACGTGCGCAGGCGACGAAGTGGCAGGGTGAAATCGCTCGGGCGTGCGGCGATGTGATCACCGTAGACGGAGTCGAGCTCGCTTCTTTTCCCCAACCCGAAAGCTTCTTGAGCCGCCGCGGCTTCGAGGGAATACCCGAGATCAAGTGGACGCGGTTGCAGGCCGTCGCCAGGGCCGCCATCAACGGGCAACTCGAGCTCGAGCAGCTCGTCTCTCGCCCGTACTCCGTCGCGCATGCCGCGCTGACCCGCATTCACGGCGTCGGCCCGTGGACAGCGGATGGAATTCTCTTTCGCGGTGCAGGCTTGGCCGACGCATTCATCACCAGCGAGCCGCAGATTCACCACGCGGTGCAGTTGGCGTACGGGCTCGCGAGCGTGCCTGACGACGACGCACTCGAGCGGGTCGCCCAGACCTGGAGACCGTTTCGCACCTGGGTCTCGGTGCTGCTGACCATGCAGTACTACCAAGCCACCGATGGCGTGGCCCCGACCCTTCGCAAGCGGGGCGCGGCCCGAAAGCGCGCGGCGTGAGAGGCCGGGCTCTTTGGCGGCTCAGGCTGAGAGTGGTTTAGCGGGCGCTGTTGAGGTTCGCGAACAAGGCATCTCGCTCGGCACGTCAGGCTTGGCTCGCCACCGTCGAGAGATGACCGGTACGGTCTGACCCCGCGGCCCGGCGAAACCCGAGGGCGCTCCGGCAATCGCTCGACCCACATCGCGCACACCGACACACCTGGCGTTTTGAGACAGTCCCGTTAGCGTCGAACACCACCATGCAGTCGTCTTTTTCGCGATGGGTTGAATTTTGGGTCTCGGAGCGCCCGGCATCGGGTGATGAGGCCTGGCGGGCACGTCTGTCGATTCGACTGCTCAGCATGGGCATTCTGGGCGCCCTCGGCATCACGCTGGTGTACGCAGCCCAGGGAGTGGCCCCAACGGCGATCGGGTGCCTGGTGCTCGGCTTGCTCTGGCTCGCATGTCTGGCTGCGTTTCGCCGCGGCATTGCCCCGCCTCTCGTGGCGCACATCGCCATCGGCGCCTTTGCCATCTGCGTCGCGATACCTTTCTTGGCGCAAACGCAGTTTCAGCCCGACCTGTTGGCCTGGGCGGTATTTTTGCCGCAGTTGGGCTCGCTGATGGTCGGCCGCCGCGCGGGCATCGTCTGGGCGGCCGCCGCGGTCGGCCTGGTGATCGTCGCGATGCTCTTGCACCCGGTGGTGCCGCACTTTTCGTCGGAGCCTCCGCTCGCCCAGATCAGCGCGCTGCGAGTCGTCTTGATGGTGCTGTTGACCCTTCTGTTAGGGGTTCAGTTCGACCGTGAAGACTCCCGCGGTCGGCAAGCCCTCGAGCAGGCCAACCGCGCACGCTCGGCGTTTTTGGCCACGATGTCGCACGAGATTCGAACCCCGATGAACGGGGTGTTGGGCATGACGGAGGTGATGCTCCAGAGCACCAGCCTCACCGAAGAGACACGCGAGCAGCTCTCGTTGATTCAACGCAGCGGCCACTCGCTGGTGGCGCTGATCAACGACATTCTCGATTTTTCGAAGGTCGAAGCGGGCAAGTTGAAGCTCGAATCGCACGACTTCGACCTGGTCGAGCTGATGGACGACCTGCAGCATTTATTCGAGCACGTGGCCCAGCAAAAAGGGGTGCGCCTCGATTTGAGCACCATGAATGGAGTGCCTCGGCTGCTCCGCGGCGACTCGCTGCGGTTGCGGCAGGTGCTCAACAACCTGATCAACAACGCGGTGAAATTCACGGCCCGCGGCTCAGTCGCGCTGCGGGCAAGGGTCGTCGAGACCGACGGCGCCAAGCTCTGCGTGCACTTCGCGGTCGAAGACACCGGCATCGGCATCGCGCCCGAGGTGCTGCCGAAGCTCTTCACCCTCTTCGAGCAAGGCGATGCCGGCACCACCCGGCGCTTTGGTGGCACCGGGCTTGGGTTGGCCCTGAGCAAGCAATTGGTGGCGTTGTTGAACGGCGAGCTCAAGGTCGAGTCGACCCTCGGTCAAGGCTCGGTGTTCAGCTTCTCGGTGTGGTTCGAGAAGGGCGTTCAAGCACTCGTCGACAGCAGCGGCGTTGGCTCGTCTGACGAAACCCTGGTGCCGACGCGGCCGGTGTTGGTGGTCGACGACAATGCGATCAACCTGCGAGTCGCCTGCGGGTTGTTGCACAAGGCGGGCTACACGACCGAGTCGGCGAGCAACGGGCAAGAGGCGTTCGACATGGTCAAGTCGCAGCGCTACGCCCTGGTGCTGATGGACTGTCACATGCCGGTGATGGACGGCTTCGAGGCGACCGAGCGAATTCGAGGGCTCGATGGAGCCGCGGCGATGACGCCGATCATCGCGCTCACCGCGTCGGCGCTCCCCGAAGAGCTCGAGGCGTGCCGCCGCGCGGGCATGAACGAGTGTCTGACCAAGCCGGTCTCGTTCAAGATGTTGCAGCGCGCGTTGCATCAAGTCGCGCGGTACCAGGCGGTACTCGATCAAGACGCCTGATTCAGGGCACACCAACCAGAACGAGGGCCGAGAGCGTCGTGAAGGCCAGCCGCGCCGTGTGCGCAGAGGCTAAGGTAGCCTCACCGCATGGCCGCCGGAGAAGACCGTCGTCGAAGGGCCGTGCTCTCCCGGGTCGGGCGGGTACGGCGCCGCTTGAATCTGCAGGTGTGGGCCGAGGCGCTGGTCGCTCCGATGTGGGTGGCGGTGACGCTCTTGGTGGTCGGCCGCGTGTTCTTGCCGGTGCGAGTCGAGCTGATTGCCCTCGTCGCAATCACCATCGCCGCGTTCGCGACGGTCGTTCGCGCGCGACCCCGACGAATCAGCATCGAGCAGGCCGCGGTCATCGCAGACCGTCAGGCCGGCGCCGGGGGTCTGTTGCTCACCCGCCTCGAGACCGCGGTCGGTGCCTGGGAGCTCGGCCTCAATCAGCAGATCAAAGCCATTCGGCTGCCCCCGATTCGCCTCTGGGCCTCTGCGCGTTGGCTGGTGCTCGCGGTGCTGTTCGCCGCTGCCGGCACGTGGGTGCCACGCGTGAAGCACACTCCGCCTTCACTCAATGTGGCCGCGGCGTCTCGCGTTGATCAGGTCATCGACAAGGTCGAAGCGCTCGCTCAAGAAGAAGCAGTGCCCGATGCGATTGAGACTGAGCTCGCGCGCTTGCAGGCCGACCTCGAGACTGGTGCCTTCGACGCCACCGACTGGGAAGCAGCGGATTCACTTGAGAAATCACTCGACGAGCGCGCCGCGCAGACCTCGACGACGCTTTCGAATGCAGAACAAGCAGCCGAGTCGCTAGGCCAAGCCCTCGCCGAAGCACAAGGTCAAGAAGGGGCCGAGGCCAAGCGCGAGGCGCTCGAGAAGGAGCTGATGAAGCTCGCCCAAGACTCAGCCTCACCGCAGAGCAAGGGCACTGCCGCAGGAGAAAAGCCAGCCAACGCAGAAGCGGTGCGTGACGCGTTGGCGAAGCGGCGGGAGGCCCTGGCCAAGGCCTTCGGGCAAAAGCCTGGCAATGGCTCTTCGCCCAAAACCGCCTCGGGCAAGAAGGGGGCGAAGGGCACGAAGGCTGGCGGCGGCGCGCCGTCTGATCAACCCGGAGATCAACCATCTGACAAGCCTGGCAGCGACGGCACCGGGCACGCGTCGCATCAAGGCAAGGGCGTCGGCACCGGGCATGGCGATGCACCTCCGGCCGAGCTGGTCTTCGGTGGTGAAGCGAACATCGACCCTGATCGATTGAGGTTCGAAGCGTTGCCGCAGGGCAAAGGCGGCGACGACCCGGGAGCGCTCTACGGCTTGCGCGCGGCCGACCCCCACGTCGCGACCGATGTGCCGCGAACCAGCTCGCAGGGCATCACCGCCCCGGGAGCCCGCGCGGCGAGCCAGCGAGAGGGCCCGCTGCTGCCTCGCAATCGAGTGGTCATCGACCGGTACTTTCAGTCGAAGTGATGGTCACGGCGGCGCGTCACCAGTCGGCCCCAGCTCCAGCTCGTCGATTGCCACGGTGACTGCGAACGCGTCGGGGCCTATTTCTTCATTCGTGCGCTGCCATGCTGATCGAGGCGCTGACGACGCTGCACCCGGAGTGGGAGCCGCGGGGCCTCGACCTGAAGCATTGCGATCTCGCTCCCGAACCGCAGCAGAAGGCGGCGCCTTTCGAAACGTGTTCACCCCCGAGGCTTGGGCCCAGCTCAGCGTCATGCCGGGGTTCGGGCGCGCGCTCGACGCTGACTACCTCTTCATCGACGCTGCCGGGAACCCGCGAGTCGCGCTCCCGCGACGGTCGACTGACTTCGAACGCCTGATCAATTCGGGCAACATCTTCGAAAGGGGTCACCCGCCCCTGAGCGTCGAGGCCTCCTTGAAGTTGCCATGCGGGTCATCGGAGCCGCCCTTCGGCGTGCTGGTTTCAGCCGGCGTGAGCGTCTTCAGCATTTGAACGCAGAGGCTTCGAATCTTGACCTTGGTCGGTTTCATGGGTTCGGCACCATTTTACTCTTCTGCGTCGCCCGTACAGGCCCAGCCCGAATCCGGCCGGGCGACCGCTTGCCCTCAGACCGCGACCACCCATCGGGAGAAATGCCGCGATCGCTGAGGGCGAGGCTAAGGTCTGACGCGCTGCCCCCAGCGCAACACCTCCAGGAGCTCTCCCAACGTGGCTGATTTGCTGACTCCGACTGACGTGCAGACCGCTGGTGACGCAATCGCGGTGCTGAAGGCCGGGCTCAACCAGACCCTGCTCGACCAAGGCCATGTGGTCGATCAAGTCACGACCGCCATTCTGGCCCGCGGCCACGTGCTGTTGCAGGGCTTGCCCGGCCTGGGGAAGACAGAGCTGTGCAAGAGCCTCGCGCGACTGCTCAGCCTGCCGTTCAAGCGCATTCAATTCACGCCCGACCTGCTGCCCGGAGACATCACCGGCACCTACGTCATCGACGGCGAGACCAAACAGTTTCACTTTCGCCAGGGCCCCCTCTTCGCGTCGGTGGTGCTGGCCGACGAGATCAACCGCAGCTCGCCCAAGACCCAATCGGCACTGCTCGAAGCGATGCAGGAGCGCAGCGTGACGGTGCTCGGTACGACGCACCAGCTGCCGAACCCGTTCTTCGTGCTCGCCACGCAGAACCCGATCGAGCTCGAGGGCACCTACCCGCTGCCCGAGGCGCAGCTCGATCGTTTTCTGTTTCGCGTCGAGGTGCCCGCGGTGGGCGCGAAGACGTTGACCGCGATTCTCACCCAGCGCACCCGCGGTGAATCACCGCAGCTCACCCCTGCGACTGATCTCGCCGGGCTCGAGAAATTATTCGGGTGGGTCGATCGCGTGCACCTGCCAGTGCCGGTCGCCGAGTTCATCGGCCGTCTGGTCGAGGCCACCCATGCATCGACTGCGAACGCGCCCGCCTCGGTGAAGCGCTTCGTACGATATGGGGCGTCACCTCGCGCGGCGCTGGCGCTGGCTGCGGCGAGCCGGGCGTGGGCGCTCAGCAAGGGCAAGCCCAACGTCGGCTTCGACGAGGTCAAAGACGTAGCGAGCGCGGTGCTCAATCACCGCCTGGTGCTCTCGTACGAAGCGGGGCTCGAGCGCGTCACCGCCGGTACGGTAGTCAGCGAGCTGGTCGCGGCCACCCCCGAGGTGCTGCGTGCATAGCGTGGTGTGTGCCGTGCTCCTCGCGCGAGCGTTCGCCGACACCGAGGCACCCGCGGCGCCATTGGGGCTGTATCAAATCGACACTCCGCAGCTGACGGTGGTCGGCGAGGGCCCGACTCGAGTCACCGTCGAGAGCCAGACCGCGATACCCCGCGCCAATGGCTTCGCGATTCGCTTCAGCATCGACAACTCGAAGGGGCCTGAGCAAGACCTGCGGCTGAGCTACCGCAGCAACACCGGCACTGGCGCGGGCACCATCTCGAGCAAGACGGTGGCACTCAAGGCCGGAGAGCGCCGCCACGTCGACCTGCCCACCCCTTCGACAGCCACCGCCGGGTTGGTCGAAGCCCACAGCACGGTGAACCAGGGCATCGTGAGCATCTACTTCAATACGCTGGGGCCTGATCAGCACGCCCTGCTGGCGATTGGCCGCCCGGTCGAGTTCGAAGAGTTCGCGGGGGAGCCCCCGCATTTCTCCGAGGCCGGGGAGCAGCCCGCTTCGGCGCGCGCGGTCATCGTCGCTGCGGCCGACGCGCCAACCGAGCCGATGTCGTACAGCGGCTACGAGCTGGTCGCGATACCCGACCCGGGCACCTTCGAGCAGCTGTCGGCGAGCCAAAAAAGCGCGCTCGAGGCGTATCTGCTCGCGGGAGGCCTGGTGGTGATGCGCCCTGCGAACGTGGCGGGCGCGCTGCCGCTGCTGAACGGCAGCAACGAGACGAACCCCTATGGCCTCGGCACGGTGATCGTCACCGAGAAGACGCTCTCGACCGTCAACATTCCCTGGGCGCAGGCGGTGCTCAACCCACGGGCTTCGGCCGCTCAGTGGGCTACCCCGTCGCGCGCGCGGTGGCCGTTGCTGCCGCAGGCGACTCCGCCGCTGGGCGCTTTCTTGTTGATCATCATGGCCTTCACCGCGGTCATCGGGCCCGGCAGCGTGTGGGTCGCCCGGCGTCGCGGAGCCCCCGCGCTGCTCCTCACCATACCCGCGGTCGCGCTCGGCACCTGTCTGTTGATCATCGGCTTCTCGGTGTTCGGCGAGGGCTTCTCGGTGCACTCCGCGGTGTACAGCTACACCTGGCTCGACACCCCACGAAGCCGCGCGCTGACCGTCGGCGTGGGTGGGTACTATGCGAACATATCACCCGAGCCGCCCGCGTTGCCGTTGAGCACCACGGTGGTGACTCCGTGGGGCGACACGTCAGAGAAGCTCACGCCGGGGTGCGTCTGGGGCGAGGGCCTCACGCTGGGGGGCGAGGCGATGCCCGCGCGCGCGTATCGGGAGTGGGGGCTGATGACCGTGGAGCCCACCCGGGCGCGGCTCATCGTCAAATCGGTGGGAGACGGGCTCGAGGTGCAAAACGCGCTGGGCTGGCCAATCGTCTCGCTCACCGTGAACGTCAAGGGCACGCTGTACTCGGCGACCGGCATCGTCGACGGGGCCAGGGGCGCGCTGCACGCTCCGATGTACAGGCTGCCGAGGCTCGACGTGCCGACGCCGCCACCGGGAAGCTCGAGGAACGTCGGCGGGTGGTTCTCAACCCGATACGAGCTCGACTCCGACGAGCCCGAGCCAGCGCGGTTCAGCCCTCGGGTCGGTGCCACGTTCGATCGCCAGCTCGAGCCGGGTGAGTTCATCGCGTCGATCACCGGCCAGGGGTTTTTCCCCACCGGGGGGGTCACCGCGGTGCTGCACGATGGCTTGCACCTGGTGCGCGGAGAGGTCTCGCAATGAGCTTGCTCGAAGTCAAAGGCGTGTCTCGGTTCTTCGGCTCGCTCAAGGCGGTCGACGACGTCAGCTTCACCCTCGACGAGGGCACCATTCTCGGCTTCATCGGCCCCAACGGCGCCGGCAAGTCGACCACCATGCGCATCATCGCCACCCTCGACGTGCCCAATGAGGGAGAGGTGACCCTCGATGGGCGCAACATCGTCGAGCGGCCTGATCAGGCGCGGCCGTTGATCGGCTACATGCCCGATCGCTACGGCACCTACGACGACATGACCGTGTTCGAGTTTCTCGACTTCTTCGCGCGAGCGTACCGGCTCAAGGGCGCGCAGCGAACCCAGCGCGTCGACTCAGTGATGGACTTCACCGGCACCCTGCCCCTGCGAAACAAGCTGACCTCGGAGCTCTCGAAGGGCATGCGCCAGCGAGTCGCGCTCGGTCGCACGCTGCTGCACGACCCCAAGCTGCTGCTGCTCGACGAGCCCGCCGATGGGCTCGACCCACGGGCCCGCATCGAGCTGCGGGAGCTGCTCCGCGCGTTGGCGGCGCAGGGCAAGGCGGTGCTGATCTCGAGCCACATTTTGACCGAGCTCTCTGAGATTTGTGACACCTGCGCGATCATCGAGCAGGGGCGGCTGTTGGCCACCGGCCCGGTTCAGGAGGTGCTCGCGGCCTCGGGCGGCGCGGCGCCTCACGTCGAGCTCGACCTGAAGTTGCTCGATGACTCGCAGGCGGTCGTGCAGGCCTGCGAGCGGTTGCTGCTCGAGCAGCCGCTGGTGAGCAAAGTCAGCCTGAGTGGGGGCCCGGTGATTCACGTACGCCTCGAGCTCCCGCCTGGCACCCCGCTCACCGCCCAGTGGAGCGACCAGGCGTGCGCGCAGTTGATCAAGCTGCTGGTGGCGCGCGAAGTGCCGCTGTGCAGCCTGAGCGCGAAGACCCTCGACCTCGAAGATGCCTTCATGTCGGTGACCAAGGGGCGTGTTCAATGAGCGCGCAACCGGTGCCCGACGCCTTCGACCGCTTCGGCCAGAGCGTCTCGGAGCGCGCCAGCCCGATGGTGGTCAAAGAGATTCGCCAAGGCCTGCGAACCCGCACGTTTTGGATCTTCTTCACCCTGCTGCTGATCGCTTGCATGGTCGGCGCGCTGATCGCCTTCGCGGCCAGCAGCACGGGCGAGGCCGGCGGTGGCGCGTTCATCGCCTTCTTCAGCATGCTCTCGGTGGTGCAGTTCTTCGTCATCCCCTTCACGGCGTATCGCTCGATGGCGCGCGAGCAAGACGACGAGACCTGGGTGTTGCTCACGCTGACCGGCATGGGGCCGCGCCGGGTCATCTTCGGCAAGATCACCAGCTTCGTGCTGCAGGGCGCGCTGTACTCGTGCGCGGCGGCTCCGTTCTTGTTGTTCAGCTATTTTCTCAACGGCATCGGGCTGCCCACCATTCTGTTCGCGATGTGCTTCGCGGCGGCGTACCAGGTGTTTTTGGTTTCAATCGCCGTGAGCATCGCGACCGCGGCGCACACCAAGCTGATGCGCTCGCTGCTGCAGTTCGCGGTGCTGGCGATCTTGTTTCAGGGCTTGATGATGGGCATCGGCGGCGGCAGCGGCCTCGCTCAATTCTTTCGGCGCGACTCGGTCGATTTCGACTTCATCTTCGCATGCGGGTGCGTGCTGTTCGCGATGCTGAGCACCGCGGCGTTGCTCTTCGAGTCGGCCGCGGCCGGGTTGTCGCTCACCACCGAGAACTACAGCCGGGGGCCGCGCATCGCCTTTCTGGTGCAGATCATCGGAGGCACCCTGCTCTTCGCAGCGAGCGCGCAGGTGATGCACTCGACGCGAGTGCTGCCGTTCGGCTCGGCGCTGGTCTCGGCCTACGCGGTGTTCATCGGCACCTACATCGCGGCAGATCTCGACGGGCTCGCGCGCATTCTCGAGCCCAAGCGCGGCTCGGTGCTCAGCCCGGGGGCGTATCGCGGGTTCATTCTGGTGACCACCGCGCTGCTGCTGTGCAACGGCGTGTTGCTGGTGATGGGCTTCACCACCGAGACGCGAGAAAAAGACCTGGTGGTGATGATCGCGGCACCGGCGTTCGCGCTCTTTTACTTGGCGCTGCCGCATCTGGTTGGCCGGGTGCTGCCCAGGGGCTCGACGCCGCGACACGTCATGGTTCGCATCGTCAGCCTGGCGTGGCTGTTGGTCGGCAGCGGCCTGCCGCCTTTGATCGGGGCCTTGGTGAGCGCACCCGATGATGAATGGCTCAACCTGCTCAACCCCGTCGTCGGCATCGCCAACATCGCGCAGCGCACCGATAACCTCTCGATACAGCTGGTGGTTATCTGGCTGGCGGCGGTCACCGCGGGCCTCGCGACGCTGGGTGTTTTGAGGCGAAACGATCGCTGAGCCGCTCTTTTTCGAAAAAGGGTCTCTTCTGTATGAATAGACCTGCTTGGGCGGCCGTCAGGAGCCGCATGCGACTCCTCCTGGCAGTGATTTTGACCCCGACGTTGGCCTTCGCGCAGAGCATCTACAAGTGGGAGGACGGCAGCGGCACCCACTACACCGACTCGCCCGGCAGCATCCCCAAGACGGCGGCGAGGGTCGAGCGGGTGCAGGTCGAGCACGAGGCGGCGGTGGCGCCAGCCAGCACGGTGGTGGTGCACACCTCGAACGGCCGCGTGTGGGAAGACACCGGCGCGCTCAACGAGTCGCAGTGGAGAGACCGGTTCGTGGGCGCGTATCAGCGAATTCGCACGCTCGAGGCGGCGGTCGCGTCAAGCGAGGTGAACACCTTGACGGTGTGCCCGCCGTACAACCCGCAGCCCGGCGCGATGAACGTGCAGCCGCCGATGAACTGCGTGTCGGGCGACGTGATTGAGCGAATCAGGGCACGGGTCGCGCGGCAGAAAATCGAGCTGAGCGAGGCGAGAAATGATCTCGACCAGCTCGAGCGAAACGCGTCGATTGCCAGCGTGCCCCGCGAGTGGCGCCGGGGCTGGTAACAAATCAAGCAGCCTCGCTCGATGAATCGCATCGTTGAAATTGCACCTTCCGCAAATGCTACTGGCCGTCGCACATCCACGGCTTGCGCTGGCAGACGTTGTAGCCTGACGAGGCGTTGCTCACCGCTGCGCGCACCGCAGTCACGGTCGCGTTCGTTTTGGCACCGACCACTGTCTGCGCCATGACCGGCGCTGGCTTCTTGATCGTCGTGCCCGCCATGCCGCCGGCCAACGCGCAGCCGCCCACGCACAACGTCGTCGAGGGGGTGTTCGTGAAGACGATGTCAGTCGAGATGGTCTGAATCGGTATCGCGAGCTGGTTGTCGATGATCTGATGCGCGATCTGAATGGCCTGATCATTCTGATTTCGAAAGGCGATGTCTTGCGCATTGTTCGGAGTGATTTGCGCCAGGTAGGTCTGCGCTCCTTCGAGCTTCGCCCGAATCACGTTCAAGGCTTCTTGCGCCGTGGCCGTCGAGACGTTGTCTAGACCGATCAAGGCACGAACCGACTGGCCATCTGAATAGCTGAGCGAAACGCTCTGCTGCATGAACCGCTCGAGGGTGAAGTAGCCACCGTTCGGCAACTGCACCGAGAAATCAGAATCGGCGAGCAACTGCTGCACCAGCGACGGGTTCGCGAGCTGCGTCAGCAGGGTATTCACTGCGCCACTGGTCGTATTGTAGGTGCCAAGCCGGTTGGTGGCGTCTCGGTCGTAGTAGTTCGAAATGAGACCAGGCACGTCTTCAGGGTGGGTGGTCGCCGCGTTGATGACGATGCTCCCGAAGGCGGCTTGGCTCGTCGCAAAGGCGATCGCTTCAGAGGCATGAAAGAAGTGACCGTACGACGAGTACGAGTTCGCGCCTTCGACCATGAAGTTGAGCGGCCCATCGTTGAGCGTTTGATCACGGTGAACGAGCTCATGAATCACCGCCCAGAACTGCTCCGAGGGAGTGAGCGTCGCGTTGAGACGCAAGTCAGAGATGCCGAAGAGATTTGGCACGAACGCCGCGCGCGACCCAAGGTCGGGGACGATGCTGATCTTCGTGTCGCCGTTGGTTGCGGCCGAAACGATGTTGGTCAGCTGGCGAACGTCTTCGGAGGCCGCCGCAACCGGTGCATTCGCCATTGGCGCGGTGGGCGTGATTTCAAGCTGGCCCAACATCGTGGCTGAATAGACGACCTGAAACCCCTCGATTCGGCTGAAGTTCTCTTGCGGTGCAAAACCGCCATTGTACGGAACACCGACCTCAAAGCCGTGGGCTGACGCGGCCACGACTGCGACGAGGGCAGAGAAGCGGTTGAAGCGGTTGAAGCGAGTCATGACAATCCTGGGTCGAGAGGTACGGTTCGGGAGCGGCACTGCTCCTGACACGCCCGGCCCGACAAATGCCTCACCAGGCACCGCTGCTCACCCAAGGTCAGCTTCTAAGTTTTCGAATTCACGTGCGTTTCGAGCCCGCGCGAAGACGCTCGAGCCCGCGGCCGACGAGCTGCGGAGGGGGCGACGTGGTGGCGCGAATGATCTTGATCAGCCCACCGGGTCGAACGCCCGGGGCCCGAACCGCGCAGGGAGCCCCGCGCAGCCTGAGGCGCTCGAAGAAGGTTACGGGGCGGGCGCGGGCGTACCACCCGCCATCGCTTCGACGTGCGCCGTGGCCTCGGCCAGGTAGGCCAACCGCCGCACCTTGATCTCATCGGGCAGCTCGGCGAACGCGCGAAACGCATCGCCCAAAATCGGCCGGTTGCCATTGGTCGCCACGTGCGCGAGGTCTTGCGCCATCTCGGCCGAGTCGACCGCTTCTTCCCAGTTGTTGTCGGGGTTGAAGCCCGCCTCGAGCAGCGACATGAACAACGTCGCCGCCGCCAACCGCATGCGCAGCTCGCCCACCAAATCGAGCGCCTCTTTGGTCGCCCGAAGCTCGAGCAAGGCACCCGTGATGCGCGGGTCGACGTCACCCGTCGGGTCATCGACGTCGAGCGCCTCTTTGAGCAACGCGTCGAGCAGATCAATCGCGCCCGCTGAGGGCTCGACCGCCGTGCCCACTTCGCGCAGGTACATCACCGCCACCGCGCTGTCGGGCCCGCCGTGCTTGATGACGTCTTTGGCCTTCTCGATGGCCTGGTTGTCAGGCACCGGGCGACGGCCCTCGAGCCGCGTCTTCACCGCCTCGCGGTAGAGGTGCTCGAGCGAGGTGCCAGGCTGCATGCGCGCCGGCAACTGCGGTCGCAAACCGGGTACGTCGAGCACCCACAGCGGCGGGTTGGCGATGTGCTTCATCGCGCGAAACAGCAACGTGCCAGGAGGGTCTTGCGGCCGAAACGGCGGCAGCTCGGGCTCGTTCGAGGTCGGCGAGGTGCCGAGCACCTTGGCGCGTTGCTCGCGGGTGAAGCTGGTCACGCCCACCGCGGGCGGAGGCGGGGGCGGCGGCGCGTCTTCTCCGTCGAGGCCTGTCACCCGGTCCATGTCGACGTCGTCGAACTCGAGGCCCTCGAGGCCCTTCGCGCCGGTGAAGTCACAGCGCAGCAACTTCAATTTCTCGAACGTCGCGCCCTCGAGGTTCGCGCCTCGAAAATCGCAGTCTTGCAACCGGCCACCGACGAAATACGCGTTCGACAAATCGGCGTCGCGAAAGGTGACCTTCGAGAGGTCGCACTTCTCCCACTCGCTGCCGATGAGCATCAGCCCCGAGAGGTCGGCGTTGGCTGAAAACAACTGGGGAAACGTCGCGCCGGTGTGGTCGAGCGGCACCTTGCCGTCTTTGCGCAGCTGGTTCCACTGGCGGGAGCCGGATTTGAGGAGCTCTTCGATGCTGAGCGACTTGGCCATGATGGGCGGCTTCTACCGTCACCTCGCCTCGGGCCGCGACAATTTCTTTGCGCCTGCCTGCAAAGAGTTGCGAAGCCCTAGTTGGGGGCCGCACCCAAAGCCATCGTTTCGACCGTGGCGAAGCCTTGAAGAAACTGCCCCATTGGCATCAAGAAAATGCCGTCGTCTTTTCGCAGCCGCCCGCTGGGCTCATGCTCGCCCCAGGGGTTGCGCAGCTTGACGAACTTTTCGCCGCCATGCTCTTCGGTGCCCAACACCGCGTAGGCATGGTCGGCCACCAGCCCATCGATGCCGGTGTCTTCGGGCTTCGAGAGCGCCACCACGCAGCCGCCCGCCTCATTGACCAGCTGCAGCTTCTTGAACACCTCGTCGTGGTTCATCGCGGTCGACACCACGAAGAACGAGGGCGTACCCCCCGTCAGCGCCTCGAGCGCGTTCGCCGCCATGCCCGCTTCAATCGCGTCGTACCCACCCTTCCACGCGGCGTAGGCCTTCTCGAAGATCAGCGGCCAGAGCTCTTTGGGGTTGCGAGCAGCGGCGTACTCAGGCGCCCCACGCCGCACCGGCAGGAGCGAATCGACCGTGACGCTCACCGGCACCGGGGGCAGCCCACGCACCGGCCGCGATTGAAAGGTGACCGTGTAGGTGCCGTCGTGGTGGTCGACGATGGCGTTCTGGAGCAAATCGGGGCGCGCATTGGCGACCGAGACCAGCGACGAAATGAAGTAGCAGTCGCCCACCTGGCCCTGCAGCGCGTCGTCGGCTCCGAAGCCGCCGATGACCAGCTGCCCGACCCTTTTTTCCCAATGCACCTTGCCGCTCTTGAGTGAATCGGGCGTCAGCGCGGGCTGCTTGACCTGCTTCGCTCGGCCCACCTCCGGGGCCATCACCGCCAGCTTCGACGCCTCACCCGAGGTGATGAACTCAGTGAGCTTGGCGCGGGCCGCGGTGTCGAAGTGGTCGCTGTGCTGGTCGATGAAGCCGGCCAGATAGTGTGCCTCGACTTCGCTGAGCTTGCCGGTGCGGGCCTCATGAATGAGCACCGAGGCCTCGGCGTCGCTGAGCGTGCCGTCAGACAACATGCGCTTGAGCCGCGCGACGTACTGGTCACCTTCAGCGCCGATTTTCGAGGGCATGGCGGCGCACCCTACTCACAAAGACCCACCTACAACCAGCCGGCGGCGAGGTAGCTCTCGGCGCTGCGCCGCAGCGAATCGTGCACGGTGCGCTTGGGCGTAAACCCCAAGACCCGCTTGGCCTTTTCGATGCTGCACGTCCACCCCGGGGCGAGCAGCTGCCTCGCCAGCTTTCGGTTGAGGGGCAGTTTCTTGCCCGTGGCGTTGCTCACCAGGTCAGCCGTGGCAGCCAGGCCACGCAGCACCATCGGCGCGAGGGGCACGGTGCGGGTCTTCACCTGGAGCAGCCGCGCGGCCTCGGTCATCAGCTCCTGCACGGTCAGCGTCTCGTTCGAGGCGCAGAAAAAGGCTTCTCCGCTGGCCTGCGGCAAATCGCCCTGCAGCAGCAGTTGGTCGACCACGTCTTCGACGTCGACCATCGACAACCGGCGCTCGGGCCCGAGAATGCGCAGCACGATGCCGCGCTTGACCAGCTTAAAGAAGGTGAGGTTTTCGCGATCTCCGGGGCCGATGATTCGGGCCGGCCGACAGCTGGTGACCTCGAGCTGCGGGGCAAACGAAAAGGCGATTCTTTCAGCCTCGGCCTTCGACTCGCCGTACCATTCCTCCGGGGAAAACGGGTCTTCTTCACGGCGGGGCACGCCGCCCACCGAGGGGCCGGAGGCGGCCAGCGAGCCCACCAGCACCAGGCGCCTGGCCGCCGCCTGCACCATCGCCTGCGCGACGACCCGAGTGCCTTCGGCGTTGACCCGCATGAACTCGTCTCGCGTGGTGCCGCGGCGAATGCCCGCGAGGTGGTAGACAATCTGCACACTCTTGAGGGCAGCAGGCAGGCTCTCGGGCTGCGTCACATCGCCGCGTACGAGGGAGATTCGGGCTGAATCGAGGGCCGACGCGTCACTGTCAGGGCGCACCAAACACACCACCTCGTCGCCTCGCGCGGCCAGTCTTGAAGCCAGCCACGCGCCGAGAAACCCGTTGGCGCCGGTGATGAGAATTCGCATGTGGTTTGAGTCTCCCTCGAAAAAAGTTGATCGAGGGGCTGTTTTTCGCCGGGGGCGGTGGTACTCACCGCATCCCGGTTCGCACTGTGGAACCGCGTAACGTCCACCCGTCCCCTTCGGAGGGGGAGAGAAAAAGGAACACAAACACAATGGCCGCCAAGAAGCCTGCTGCGAAAAAGACTGCCGCGAAGCGCACCCCGAACGCCGCGTTCATGAAGGCGATGAAGCCCTCTGACGCCCTTGCCGAAATCGTCGGCGAGAAGCCCTTGCCCCGCACGGAAGTGACCAAGAAGGTGTGGGCGTACATCAAGAAGAACAACCTCCAAGACGCGAAGGACCGCAAGAAGATCAACGCGGACCCTGCGCTGCAGAAGGTGTTCGGCGGCAAGAAGTCAGTCGACATGTTCGAGATGACCAAGCTCGTGAACAAGCACCTCAGCTGAAAAAAAGCTGACGTCACATTGATTCACGCAGATTGAAGGGCCTGTCGCGAAATCGACAGGCTCTTCGCATTTTTTACAGCTAAACCTCGCACCGCATGCAGCGTTGGCTCTCCCCTCGAGTCGGTTTCGGTTTGGTCGCTGCGCTGTACCTGTTGTCGTTTCCGTACCACCCGGGGCTGCGCTCACCCAATGAGCTGTGCCGCCTCTGGCAGTCGCGCTCGCTCATCGACACGCACACCCTGAACATCAACCAGACCCTGCGCGAGTACGGCGGCGTCGGAGACCTCTCGTGCGTCGCAGTCGCGATGGTGAACGGCGAGCGAACGCTGGTGCGCTGTGTCGGCGGTGAGGCGCCTCCGGGGCCTGTCATCGAGCAGTGGTACTACCCGTCGAAGGCGCCACTCACCTCGTTTCTGGGCGCGCCCGTGTATGCTGTGCTGAAGGCGATTTCGAACCCGGTGCCCGAGTTGGCGCAGGTGTATTTCAGCCGGCTCTTCGTGACGGTGTTGCCGGCGCTGTGGTTGCTGTGGCTGCTGCGGCGCTTTCTGCGCGACGTCGTCTCGAGTCAGACCGCCGATGTGCTGACCCTCACCTACGGCCTGGGCACGATGGCCTTTAGCTACGCCGAGTCGTTCATGAGCCACCAGCTGACCGCGGTGCTGCTCTTCGCCGCCTTCTACGCCGCGTGGAGAACCGAGCGCGGCCAGTGGGCCTGGTGGGGCTGGCTGGTCGCGGGCCTCGCGGCGTCGGCGACCGTGGCGTGCGAGTACACAGGCGCCCTCGGGGTCGTCTGCGTCGCGACCTGGGTCGTCGCCAAGCGGTGGAAGAAATGGCCGCAGCTGGGTCAGGCCGTCGGCCTGGTGACCGTTGGCGCGCTGCCGTTGCTCGCGGCGTTGCTCGCCTACCACGCGGCGTGTTTCGGCAGCCCGTTCACCAGTGGGTACAAGTTCTTGAACGACGCGAACTACCAGGGGTGGCACGTCGGCGGGTTCTTAGGCATCGGGTTGCCCGACCCGCGCGCGTTCGGGCTCTCGCTGTTTTCACCGCTGCGAGGGCTCTTCGCGCTCTCGCCGTTCTTGCTGCTGACCTTCGCCGGCCTCGGCGCGTTGCGGCGCAAAGAGCCGTCGCTCTTCGTGTTCATGCTCGTGCTGCTCGGGGCCAACGCGTATTTCACCTCGTCGTTTGCCTACGACTCCTGGGGGTGGACAGTGGGGCCCCGGCATTTGACGCCGATGGTGCCGTTTCTGATGGTGCCGGTGGGCCTGGCGATGGAGCGCTTCGGCCGGCTCGGGTTTTCAATCGCCGCGGGGCTGTTGATGAGCTCGGTGTTGGCGACCGGGCTGGTCGGCTTCGTGAACTACGTGCCTGACGATGTGTCGACCTCGGTCTGGGCGTTGGCGGTGCCGCTGCTCAACGATGGGTTCTGGCCGGTGTCGATTTTGGCGACCCTCATCGCCAACCCCGCCTCGGGAGCGGTGCTGTTCGCGCTGCTCATCGCGACGGTGCTCTGGCTGGGGCTCACGCTGCGGCCGGTGCCGGTGATCGCCATTCTGGTGATCGTGCTGCACTTCGGCACGCTGAGGGCGTTCACCCGGTACGACTCGGGCGATGTCGGGGCTTTGGCGTTCTTGAAGAAGGTCTGGCTGGCGCCGAGCGGCGCGACGATTCAGCTCTTCAAGAAGTAGGCAAAAGAAATTCTTCACCCATCTTTGAGGCTGTGGGTCTGACCCCCCGAGCCGGGCAGACCTGCTCACCACCACACATCAAACGCCGCCACCAGAGCGGCATTCACTGGAGCTACCAGATGGGCGCACTCTTGCTTCTCGTCGGCCTCGCGGTTCTCGCGTTCGGCCTGTTCAATCACTTCAAAGGCAAACGCATTCTCTCGGCGCCGTTCAAGACGACCGGAGACCTCGCGAAGAACCCAAGCTCACCCGACCCCAAGGGCGCGATGTCGACCGAGGGCCGGGTGTTGGCCCCCGCGCAGGCGTTGCTTTCACCGTGCAGCAAGACGCCGTGCCTGTACTTCGAGGTGAAGGTCGAGCGGCTGTGGGAAAAAATCGAGACCACGCAAGATGGGTCGAAGACCGTCAAAGGCAGCGACACCCTCACGACCGTCAAAGGCGGAGCGATCATCGGCCTCGACGACGGCTCGGGAGCGATCGCGGTCGACCTCTCGAAGGGCGCTGACTTCGACTCGATGAAGGCGGGCTTCAAGAAAGAGCTCAACGGCGGCAGCGGCAGCTCGCATCTGCAATTCGGAGAGCTCCGGTACGACGTACCCGTCTTGAGCGACGGCGAGAAGTACACGATTGGGTTCAAGGCGACCGAGACCTACGTGCCGGTCGACGGCAGCCTCTTCGTGTTGGGCAAGATCGAGGGCAACAAAATCGTCAAGCCGGGCTGGCGTTCGATGATGGCGTCGGCGAAGGGCCGCGATGGGTTGCTCGGCAGCATTCAAAAGAAGAAGAAGTTTAGCTTCATCGGTGGCGGCGTCGCGGCGGCGTTGTCGATACCCTTGATGATCTTCGGGCCCAAGCCAGCGCCGGTCGACCCGAACGCGCCTTCGGCGTACTGCGAGCACACGCTGAGCGACGCGCGGGCGAAGTGCGAGTCGACGGTGAGCAGCACCGAAGGCGATTCATTCACGTGGGCAGTGACCAAGCCGGGGCACTACGAGCTCGCGGCGATCGCGCCGAACAAGAAGATCTCGCTCGACCCTGAGCTGGTGGTGAAGAACTCCGACGGCGACGTGCTGGCCGATGAGTACGGCGTGACCGGTGGCACTGCCAAGGCGTCGATTGACGTCGAGGCGGGCACGTACACGGTGGTGGTGAAGCCGGGCGATGCGTACATGGTGAAGGGCGGGTTCACCTATGAGCTCGAGATTCTGGCGACCGCGGGAGCGCCCGAGGCAGCCGTGGCCGAGGCGATGGCGGGTGAGCCGGGTGAGCCGGGTGAGCTCATCACCATCGACGCGCCGGCCTTGGCGGCGGAGTTCTTGAAGAGCACCGAGAAGTCGATTGCGCGCTTCGACAACCACTTGATGCAGGTGAAGGGCATCGTGCTCGAGGTTGAGTCAGACCCCGCGTTCACCACCGTGGTGCTCGACGTGCCGGTTGCGCCGGGCAAGTTCGCGGGCGTCAGCGCGACCTTGGGGCCGAAGGTGAAAGTGAAGAAGGGGCAGCTGATCACCGTCTCGGGCACCTCGGGCGTCGACCGCGATGGCGACCCGATGGTGCTGCTGGCCAACGCCGAGCTGGTCGGCGGCGCCCCGGTCGCGAAGGGGTCGAGCAAGAAGTAAAGAAGGCCTTGAGGCTCGGCAACTCACCGCCGAGCCTTGGCTAGTCTTTGAAATATCTGGAGACGATGCCGTTCATGATCTCCTTGGTCAGTGGCTTGGCGATGAAGTCGGTGACGAAGCCCCACGACCTGGCGCGCCGCTGATCATCTGGGTTCTCGGAGGTCGTCAGCATCACGATCACGACCCTGCTCTGAAGCCCCTCCTCGAGCCTGCTGTACTCTTCGAGAAAGTCCCACCCGTTCATGCCGGGCATGTTGATGTCGAG
>JANLPS010000479.1:0-4077 GCA_031367385.1 Archangium sp.
GGCGCACCAAAGCAGAACGTGCCGGGGGCAGACCAGCGCTGGCCCCCGAAATGCACACCAAAATCGCTCACCTCTCACAGCGGTAGGAGCCCAGTCATGTCAAACACAACCGGTATCGTCGGCGGCACCCCTTTCACCGACTCAAGCAGCGCAGGCGGGTCGTCGTCGGGAGCCGCTGGTGTCGTCGAAAGCGACCGTAAATTCGCTGCTCTGCGCGCGAAGAAGGCCGCCGCACGCGCCCGCGCTGAGCACGCTGAAAAGCCCGCGACGAAGAAGCAACGCTAGGGGCACACCTGCTGGCTGCAGCTCGCCGTGGGGGCCGCACAGATACCGCAGCGCTGATTGCAGCAAACCTGCCCCGCGGCGCACACCGCATTCCCACAAGGCACGGGCGCTCCGGCATCGATCGGTGCGGTGCTGAACGGGCCCATCATTCGAGCTGATTTGTGTTTCGTGGGCCCATATTCGACGAAGAAGGTGCCGGCGTTGACCCACAGCGTTGTGGTGTGAGCAGAACCCGGCGGGCCGGCCTTGGCGCTGGCGTCGAGCTTCTCCCAGTGATCTCCAGGGGGTGGCGTCTCGGTGTACCTCGCCTCGACCTGGTCTCGGGTCATCACCCGGTAGGCCTTGAGCGCGGCCTGGGCCGACGGCGACGCGGCCACCACCACCACGAGGAGCAGGGAGAACATGGTCGATGTCTACTCGGCGATTCGAATCCCTGCTACGGGCGACCCCATGACCCCCACCAAGGCCCCTGCGCTGCGAGTCGCTTCGAGAAACGCCAACCCGGCAGGCATTCGCATGAGCGCGGTGCTGCCCACCGCCAAGAGCAGCATCTTCGAGGCGGCCAAGCAGGTGGTCGCGCTTCAAATATCGGGCGGTGAAGTCACCCGTGCGAAGGCGGTGCTCGAAGGGCTCGTCGCGACGGTCGAGGCGCAGCTCAAGCAGGTGGTCAGCACCACTCCCGCCGACCGCAAAGCGATGGCGAGCTTCGTGAATTCAATGGGAGAAGCCGCGACGTCGATCACCACTGCGCGCCCCAAACCGCCGAGCGACACCGAAGAAGTGCATTTTCCCATCGGGGCGTTCAGCTCGCGTGAAGAGCTGGTGGCCGAGCTCATCAAGAGCGCCAATGCCGAGGGCAACCAGCACCCGAAATCATCGTTCTGGGAGACCCCGCTGCTGGCGTACCCGAACGAGACCATCGCCACGGTGATGAGCCGGGCCGATGAGGCGACCGCGAATGCCAGCGAGCTCGCGCAGATCGTCGTGGGGCTTCAGTACAAGGCGCACAAAGCCTTGCGCGAAGCCCCCTGGGCGTAAGCAACAGACTGATACGAGAACCGAATGACACGCATCGTGCTCATTCAGCACCTGCTCGAGCGGCGCCAGAAGAGCAATACGGGGCGGCACGCCGCGGCGATGCTGCCACACCTTTCGCTGCGAACGTTCGGTGAGAAAGATGCGCCGCTCGAAGTCGACGACCTCGAAGGCGCGTGGTTGCTCTGGCCATCAGCTTCGCCGGTCGGTGAGCGCGAGTCGCTGCCGTCAACCATCGTCGTCATCGACGCCTCCTGGTCTCAAGCCAGGCACATGATGCAGCGCGTGCCTGAGCTGCGGAGGTTGCGTCGTTGGGCATTGCCAGCACCGATGTCGAGGCGGAGTCTTCGCACCGCTCCGCCGAGCGGCATGTCGACCATCGAAGCCCTTGCCGAAGCGCTGGCCGTTCTGGAAGGTGAGAATTCGGCGCGGCCTCTTCGTGACGCACATGAACGACTGCTCGAGAAGCAACTGAACGACCGGGGCTACGTCGGGGGGGGCCTGCGCGAGTAACGGAGGTAGATCCCTGTTCGTGCACCGGGTCGTGTGCCTTTCGCAACGGAGTGTCAGAGGCACATCACCGCAGCTCAACCCGCTGTCGCAACGTTGGGACAATTTCAGAACTTCCAAGTTCCAAAGTTGTCGCATCGATGGGACACCCCGAGCCTCACCGGCACCCTGCGCCTGCAGCGGTGTTCGAGCGACCCGAACAGGCTTTTCCTCAGCTCGATCAGGCGCAGCTCACCCGGTTCGAGCGCGTGGGCACGGAGGTGTCTTTCAGCTGGCGATTGTCACGCAGGAGGCGGGGCAATTTTCAGGTGAGTCGACCTCTCTGACCGGCCGTCGCGCGTTTGGTGCTTTTGGGGGCGAAGCACTCCGCAGGTACGCTGGCTGTGCGTTGCGGAGCTCCGTTGTGACCCCAATTCTAGAAATTAGGCGTTCGCGTAAGACTCGAACTCACGGGGCACAAATAAAGTCGGAGGTTGTGAATACTCCTGCCGTGCTTCGAAACATCAAGAACGCCAAGCAATGTCTCAGTGCTCAGAAGCCGAACCGACCCAGAGTGCAAAGAGCACGGAGCCGCCGAGCCCAAGAAGGCTACTTCTTCTGCACGGCCAGCTCGGCCTTCTCGTGGTCTGCGGCCAGCCGCGCGCCGAGCACGGTGACGTGCACCAACCGCCCCGCGCCGTAGTCGACCATCGCCTGCTCGGGCCCCGCGACCCCCGGCGGGGTCTTGTGCTTCTTCACGTCGACCGCGATCTTGCCCAGGGTGAAGACCAGCCGAGCGTCGAGGCTGACCACCGTCTCGTCGACGAACTTCTTCGCTTCGGCGGCGTTGGCAAAGGGCAGCTGAAAGACCCGCGGTTGCGCCCGCCACACGCTCGTCGGAGGCAGCTCATCGTCTTCGTCGCCCGGTTGGGCCTGGCGAAACGGCTTGGCGGGGTCTCCCCAGGCGAGTGAGACGACGCCCAGGCCGTCGGTGCATTCGAGCAGCCCATCGACCTCGACCGTGAGCCGCTTCTTCTTCTTGTTGTAGGGCCGCACCTCGAGCCCCGCCCCAGAGTGCATCACCGCGACGAAGGTCGCCGCCTTGACCTTCTGGGCGAGCGCCGCGCGCTTGGCTTCGTTGGCCTCTTTGGCCGCCCCCTCGCCCGGCGTCTCGGGGAAGAGCGCCCACAGCCCCTCGGGGCACGGCTTGCCGTTGTACGTGCGCAGGTAGTCCGGCGAGTCCCAAAAGGGGTCGAGCTTGGCGGGCTCGATCTTCGGTATCGCGGCGATGCGCTTGGCCTCTTTGGCGTCTTCGAAGGCCTTCTTCTCGGCGTCGCGAACGCGCTGGGCCTCCTGCATCTTCTTCTTTCGGTCGGTGCAGCTGGAGAAGCACGTCAATGCCAGCAGCAGAACGACCCCAAGGCCTCGCGGAGACATTCGGACAGTGTAGTGCTTTTTGTTGCAACCGCCTGTTTGCGACCGCATTTGGCTCACCCACCATGACCTCAACCAATGCAGCGGCGGCCGCCGGCACCTTCATGCTGGGTGGCGAGAAGACGATCAACCGGCTCGGGTTTGGGGCGATGCGCATCACCGGCAAAGGCATCTGGGGGCCTCCGCGTGATCGCGACGAGGCGCTTCGGGTGCTCAAGGCCTTGCCCGAGCTTCAAGTCGATTTCATCGACACCGCTGACTCGTATGGCCCTGACACCTCCGAGAAGCTGATTCGCGAGGCGCTGCACCCCTACAAGAACATTGTGGTGGCGACGAAGGGAGGGCTGACCCGGCCAGGCCCCGACCAGTGGCTCCCCAAGGGTGACCCGGCGTACCTGGTGGCCCAGGCGAAGAAGAGCCGTGAGCAGCTCGGCGTCGAGCAGATTGAGCTCTGGCAGCTGCACCGCATCGACCCCAAGGTAAACCGCGACGAGCAGTTCGCGGCGGTCAAAGAGCTGCTCGACACCAAGGTGATTCGCTACGCCGGCCTGAGCGAAGTGAACGCGAGCGAAATCGAGGCCGCGTCGAAGTACTTCAAGGTGGCCACGGTGCAGAATAAGTACAACCTGACCGACCGCGCCAGCGAGGCGACCTTGGAGTACTGCGAGAAGCACGGCATCGGGTTCATACCCTGGTGTTGTTGACCGCGTTGTTTGATCGGCAGGTCACCACGCTGTTTCGTGACGCGGTCAGTGCGATTGGCCGAATTGCGCTGCCGCGTGAAATAGCGTGACGAGGTTGACCAGACAGGAAAGCCCCGGCGTTTGGGGCCGA
>JANLPS010000561.1:0-4690 GCA_031367385.1 Archangium sp.
GCAGGTGCGCCCTGCGGTTCGCGACCCACGGTGGGCGAACGCGATGTGCAATGACGGCACTTCGTACGCCTTCAGCATCAGCGTCTCGCCGACCGGCTCGAAAGAGTGGGTCTTCTTTCTCGAAGGCGGGGGCTTCTGTGATGGCAAGACCCGCAGCTGCCTGCCTCCGGAGCAGCCGGTGCAGCTGACCTCGAGCAAGAATGCGCCAGCAGACCGCGCGAAGCTCACGGGCACCGGAGGCTCGACCCTCTTGAATCGCTCGGGCGCCGCCAACAAGAACCCTCGCTTTCACGACGCCAACTTCGTCTTCGGCACCTACTGCACGAGCGACTTGTGGAGCGGGACGCGTTCAGAGCCGTACACGCTCGAGGGCCAGACGTGGCGCAACACGGGCAAGCTCAACGTCAAGGCGATGCTCGAAGTCGCTCGCCAACGGTTCGGCCTCGATGACGCCGACCCTTCGACGAAAATTCTGTACACCGGCGGCTCGGCTGGCGGCAACGGCGCTCGCAACACGGTCGACCTCGTCGTCACCCAGATGCCCAACACGGCGGCCGCGCAGCGAATCGCGTTGGCTCCAGAGAATGGCTTCATGCCCCTCGGGTGGACCTGGACCGACGAAGGGTACTCGATTGCCAGCTCGGGCTTGACCGACCTCGCCTTCTACGAAGAGACCTCGGCGGTCTGGCACTCACAAATCAGCGGGGCGTGCGCGACGTATGCGTTGACGCAGGGCCAGTTGCCCTCGGCGTGTGCCGCAGGTCTGTTAGCCGACGTTGCGTTGATGAAACCGGTCGCTGAGGGCGGGCTCAACCTGCGAATCTTCGAGTACCAATCGCGCCGCGACACCGTGTACGCGGGTGACTTGCACCGACTGAAGACCCCGACCCTGCTCGCGCCATGGGACGCGTTGATCGCCAAGGAGATCAGCGACGCGGGTCTGCGGTGGTTTTTCACGCCCGACTCGTCGATTCATGGGCTTCAGGGCAGCACCGCCGGCGGCGGCTTGTTCAACTACCACCACGTCCCCTTCCCTGCATACAGCGCGGCGAGCAGCCCGACCTGTGCGTCCACTCCGTACGCGAGCGGAAAGGACTACTACAGCATGGTGGTCGACTTCTTCGATGACCCGACGCCTGCGACCTCGGGTGAGCGCGTCTGCTTCAACACCGTCGGCACCGGGCTGAGCTGGCCCTGAGGCGCTAGGGCAGCGCGGTGAAGGTCGCGAACACCCGAAACTCGGGCGGCGCCTGAAACAGCTGACCTTCGATGATGCCCGTCTCGAGCCCGTCGACGTAGCCGCAGCCTCCGGCGAAGTTGAAGTCGCTGGCCCCCAAGCCCAACGTCACCACCGGCGTCGCAGAGATCGCCAACGGGCTGAGGCCGGTGATTTCATAGCCGCGGCACCCTCGGTACAAATCGCCCACCGACGGAGACACGATCAGGTACGTGCGCCCCTCACGCTCGACCAACTCACTCGACGCGAATGAATCGAACCCGGCTTGGGCGGCGGTGGCGCGGGTCAACACCGAGCCCAGCAGGCTCCAGGTGCCGCTCGCGCGATCTTTGCGCAGCACGATGATTCGACTGGCGGTGCCCGCACACTGGAGCGTCATCAACCACTCCGTCGGCCGAGTCAGAAGCCCCGGCTCGGTCGCGACTGGGCAGTCGGTCAAGCCGCTCGAAATCGTCGCGAGCCTCACTTCGGGAGGGCCGATGATGGCGTCGTCTGCGCTGCGATAGCCTTCGGCGGTGATGAGCTTCCGCTCCGCTGACCAGGGGCCTTCGGGGCTCGCTGCGGTCTTGAGCGAAATCCACCCGTGCTCGAAGCGGCGTTGCTCGTTTGCGGGCACCGGAGCCGGCAGGGCCAGATATCGATGCCACACGAGCACCCAGCGCTCGGCCTCGGGGGCCCATGGGTCGTGGCGCAGTCTCGACACTTCGTGTTGCCACAGGCCTCCGTCGACCGGCAGGCCCTGACCTTCGAGCGAGAGATAGGTGTTCTCATTGAGCACCACGCGCTCAACCAAGGTGAGCCCATTGTCATCGGAGCGGGCCAGGTGGGTGCTGACCCGCATCACGCCGGGCCACTTGGAGTCGTCGACTGCCGAGTACGAGAACCACACCGTGCCTGCGTCGTCGCGCTCGGGCCCGAAGTCGAAGATGCCATGCACCGGTGCCGACCCCTTGACGCTGAGCTCACGCTGGGCTCGCAGCCCGGCATCGTTCACTCCGGCATCGTTCGCTCCGGCATCACCAGGGCCCGCATCAACGGCCGCAACGAAGCCGCCATCGACGAGGCTAGACGGTGAGCCACAAGCCACAAGCAAGCAAACGAGCGCGAATCTCATATGTCTTGATGACACCGCAGAGCCCCAAAACGCAAAAAAACGTGGCCGTCCCGCTGCGTCAAGGTGGTGGCTTTCCCAAACACCCGCCAACACATGGCAAGGTGCCAACCATGGTGATTTCCCGGCTTGTGGTGGTGGCGGTGCTGCTGGCGGGCAGTAGCTGGGCGGCGCCGTGGGAGGTGGCCGCGCCGCCCAGCGGGCAGTGGGTCGTCGACACCACGGGCACCCTGACCCCAGAGGTCATCGCCCAGCTCAACGCCTTGAGCACGGCCATCAACGACACCCGCCGAGCCCAGCTGAGCATCGCGATGATCAGCACCACCTCGGGCGTGGCGCCGCGCGAGTTCGCCACCAAGCTCTTCAACCACTGGGGTGTTGGGCGCCGAACGACGAATGATGGCGTGCTGATCTTCGCGGCCATCGCCGATCGCAAGGCCGAGATCATCTTGGGCAGGGGCTCGACCCTGACGCCTTCGCAGACTGACGTGGTGATGAAGAACGACGTCATCGCCCACTTCAAACGAGGTGACCCGTCTGGCGCGATGGTCTCGGCGGCCGAAGCGGTTGCCGCGCTCCTGAACGTGTCACCCCAAGCCAACGCCAGCGTGCCGATGCAGGCCACCGAAGCACCCATCGACCCGGCGTATGCGCGCTTGGCTCGCGGAGAACAGGCCTTCGCCGACTACAGCCCTCGGCACTGGTTGATCGACTTGAGCAACTCGATACCAGCGCGCGACGCGGCGAGCATCGAGCTGGCCAGCAATGATGTGTACGCGGAGGGCAAGGGCCGCGTGTTCATCTTGGTGACCAACAACCCGGGGGCATGGCCCACATTGGGCGACCTGGTGGCCCGGCTCAAACGCCAGGTCAACGCCGCCTCGTCGGGCCAGCTCGGCGTCGTCGCGATCGATCAGCGCTCAGGGGACGCGGTGATTGACGTGCCCTTCGATGCCTCGAGTGCTTGGGAGCGCGGTCGACACGCCGAGTCGGTGAGCCGGTTGCAGGCGGGAGCCAGGTCTCAGAAGGTGACTGCGCTGCGCGATGCGGCGGCCTTCGCGTCGAGCGTGTTGGTGCGCGGCATGCCGCCCCGGCCGATGAGAGACGTGCTCGACGCGGGGTTCGAGCGCTTCGGGCCGCTGATTCTGCTCCTCGGCATCGCGCTGGCCATTGGCTTCATCATCTTCGCGGTGAGGTACTTTCGAAACCGGCCCCGCACCTGCGCCTCGTGCCATCAGCCTCGGCAACTCCTGGGTGACTTCGCCGAGAAGAAATTTCTCACTCCGGCGCAGACCCTCGAGGAAGGCGTTGGCTCGGTTCAATACAACGTGTGGTGGTGCCCCCGCTGTCGCGACACCGAAATTCGCGATCATGCGGCCCTGTTCAGCCGCTACAAGTCGTGTGAGGGCTGCGGCCACCGAACGTCGTTGCGAAGCGACGGGCAGACGCTCCGGTGGGCCACCACCTACCAGGGAGGTCTCATCGAAGTGACCGAGACCTGCGCGAGCTGTGGGCACACCAAGCGCTACACCCGCTCAACCCCACGCCTGCGTGACACCAGCTGGTCGAGCAATTCGTACGACTCGTCTTCATCGGGCTCGAGCTCATTCTCAGACTCATTCTCCTCGAGCAGCAGCTCGTCTGACTCGGGCGGCGGCAGCAGCAGCGGCAGTGGGTCGAGCGGGTCATGGTGAGCCACGCACTTCGGCGCTTCGGTGCGATCGCCCTCGTGCTCGCGCTCGGTGGGTGTCACAAGATCTCGAATTCGCTCTCGCGCACGACCTACTCGAGCTCGCAATACGGGTATTCGTTCAATTATCAGCCCCTGTCGTGGACCCTCGATGCGGCCGCTCCGTCGATGGTGGCGGTGCATCGAGAGACGCCCGACCCACTGCGCCCGGGTGGCAACCTCACCGTGACCAGCGTGACCGTTCAGCACATCGACAACCCGAAGCACCTCGAGCTGCAGGCGCTCTATTCGACCCTCAATGCAGATGAAGACCGTGCCCTCGCCAGGGTCGGCGCGCCGGCCAAAGAATTCACTGCGATGCGGTTCGCAAACCAGCCCGCGTTGAAGATCACCACGCCCGCAGTGCCCAGCTTCAAGATCTACGTCTCGGCCAGCGACGGGCGCGTGTTGGACATCAGCCTCGACCTGCTCGGCGACGAGACTGACACCCGATATCTCGCCGAGGCCCAGGCCATCGTCGACAGCATCAAGGTGCGGTGAGGCTTTTTACGGGTTCAAGATCGACTTGGCCCAGCCCTCTGCCGCCTTGAGGTACTGCTCCCGCCAATGCAACCGGTCGGGGTGCGCCTTCCAAAACTCGATGCGCTCGGGC
>JANLPS010000510.1:0-18136 GCA_031367385.1 Archangium sp.
GTAGGCCTGGGTGTGGAGGTGGTCGTGTCTTGATGTGGGGGTCTTGATCACCGGTTACGTGTCGGCGTTGTGTGGGGTCAACGACTCGCTGTAGGCCTCATTGTTGCGCAGCAAGTTCTCGCTGGCGCCGACGAGCGCGAAGACCAGGCCGTAGACCGGCTTGAGAAACAGACACAGACAAATCGCGCCCCGCGGCAGCATCACGAAGACCGGGCTCTCGACGCCGCCGGAGCTGATGATGACGAAGAGCAACATCGTGGCAGGGAGGGGGAGAATCGCGGTCACTCGGCGCCGACTGATGCCCTGCCGCCGAGCCAAAAAATACTCGTACGCTCCGCGGCTGAGAATCAGCCCGATCGCGCAGAGGACGATGACTCGGCGCCACCGCGAGGGGTCGAACGCGATGGTCGACATCGCCACCATCAACACGAGTGGGGCGAGGTACAGCCGCATGCGAATGCCCCGCTGAAAGAGCGCCTCGAGGGCTGACTCTTCGACGTCTTCGACTCCTGCGTGAGAGGGGTGCACGGCGTGTACGTTGCCCCACGTGCGAGGGCCCGTCACCTGTCGGTTTTCCGACAAGCAAACGTCGGGTCACCGACAGACGCGAGGGCGCTCTCCAGTGAAGCGCTTTGGCATTGCGCATGCTCTGGTGCGCTCGACATGTCGACGCTCTCGTCAATCGCCTTTCGAAACGTGCTGCGCAACCGGCGGCGCACGCTGATCACCCTGAGCGCGCTGACCATCGGCATCGCGGCGGTGGGGTCGATACGCGGCATCTTGAACGGGCTGCACCAGACCATGGTGCGGGGCACCGTCGAGGGCACGCTCGGCGCGCTGCAGGTGCACAAGACCGGGTACCTGGCGAACGTGATGTCGACCCCCTTGTCGATGGACTTTGCGCTCGACGAGGCGCTGCTCTCGAAGGTGAAGTCGGTCAAGGGCGTGACGGCGGTCGCTCCCCGCATTCAGTTCGCCGGGTCGCTGACCTTGTCGGCCTCCGATGAGAACGACTCGCCCGAGGCGCTGTTCTTCTCGGCCATCGCCCTCGACCCGGTGGTTGAGCCGACGGTGACTCCGCAGCGGGCTCAGTTGTTCACCGAGGGCACCCACTTCGACGAAGCGCATGTGGTGTTGGGTGATGCCCTGGCCGCGGCGTTTGGTGCCAAGAACGAGTCTGAGGCCGTGCTGCTCGCCCCCGACCGAGACGGGTCGCTCAACGGTGAAATCGCCCACGTCGGAGGGGCGATGCGCGCGATCATGCCGGGCGAGATGAAGATCGCGGTCGTGCCCCTGGGCCTCGCGCAGAAGCTGCTGCGCATGGAGGGCCGAGCGACCGAGTTGGCCGTCGCCGTCGAAGACCTGAGCAAGGTCGATGAAGTGGTCAGCGCGCTTCGTACGTCGCTGGGCAGCGGCTACGAAGTGCACGCCTGGGACGAGGTGATGCCCGACCGCAAGACCCTGATGGCGCGTCAGAATTCGATTACCGGGTTGATCTCTGCGGTGTTTCTGGTGCTGATGCTGCTCGGCGTCGCCAACACGATGTTGATGAGCGTGCTCGAGCGCACCCGCGAGGTCGGTACGATGATGGCGGTGGGGCTCACCCGCGCTGGCGTGCGAACGCTGTTCTTGCTCGAGGCGCTGATGCTGGGAGCGATGGGCGCCGCGGGCGGCTTGATGCTCAGCGCGCTTATTACGTACGGGCTTGCACGGCACGGGCTTCATTTCACGCCGCCGACGGCGACGATGCCGATCGAGGTCTTCCCCTACCTGACGGTGAAGTTCATGGTGCTCATCGCGGCGGCGGCGATGGGCGGAGCGGTGGTCTTCTCGTTGTACCCGGCGATTCGGGCCAGCCGCCTGCGGCCCGTCGAAGCCTTGGCGGGGCGGTGAGCGCGCGATGAACCCTCGAATGCTGCTTCGGTTGGCGATGCGCAACGTGTTTCGTTCGAAGGCGCGCTCGGGCATCACCATCGGCGCGCTGTTCTTCGGCGTCACGATGAGCCTGCTGCTCTCGGGCTTCGTGATGGGCGTGGGAGAATCGCTGGTGACCGAGACCATCGAGTCACGCGTCGGCGCGATTCAGGTGCATCGGGCGGGGTACTTCGAGCAGCGAGATCGACAGCCGCTGGCGCTCAACCTCCCGCAGGGGGCGGCGCTCGAGCAGCAGCTGCTGGCCGTGCCGAATGTTCAAGCGGTCACGCCTCGCATTACGTTCGCGGGGCTGGTCACCAACGGCTCGAGAGGCACCATCGCGGTGATCTCCGCCATCGACCCGGCGACCGTTTCGCAGGTGCTGCCGAAAGTCGACACCTACCTCGAAGGCGACCCGCTCAAGCCAGGAGATCGCAACGGTGCCCACGTGGCACGAGAGCTCGGCCACGCGCTGGGGCTCGAGCGGGGTGTGCCGCTGATGCTGCAGGCGCAGGGCCTCGGCGGCCGAGACAACGCGCTCGACCTGGAGCTCCGAGGGTTGCAGACCGGGCAGAACCCCCTCGAGTCGAAGCGTACGGTGCAGGTGCCCCTGGAGTTTGCGCAGTCGCTGCTCGGCATGAAGGGCCTGGCGACCGAGTACCTGGTGGCGGTTGACGACGTCGAGAAGCTCGACGCGACGGCTGCTGCGCTGCGAGGCGCGCTCGGCCCTGAATACGAAGTGCACACCTGGGAGCAGCTGCGGCCTGGCCTGCGTGATGCCCGGCTGCTGCAACGCGCCGTGCTCGGAGGCGTCAGCTTCGTGTTCTTGATCATCGCGCTGTTCGGAGTCGCCAACACCTTGCTGATGAGCGTGCTCGAGCGCACCCGGGAGATCGGGACGCTGCTGGCGGTCGGCATGACGCGGCAATTGGTGGCGGCCCTGTTCATGGCCGAGGCGATGGTTCAGGCGCTGATCGGCGCTGGAGCCGGCCTCACGGTCGCGTTGATCATCGTCACGCTCGCGCGGCGCGCCGGCGGCTTCGAGATCTCGATGGGCGATGGGCAAGGGTTCTTTCGAATCATGCCCACCTTGTTGCCCATGGTACCGGTCTTGGTCGTCGGCGCGGCGGTGGTGGGCAGCGTGCTCGCCGCGGTCTCTCCCGCACTGCGTGCCTCTCGCATGCGCCCAGTCGAGGCGCTGTCTTCATCATGAAAGGGAACGTATGAATTCACTGCTGATTTTGACGCTGCTGGCCGCTGGCGAGGCCCCTTCGGTGAAGGAGGTGCTCACCAAGTACGACGCGGTCATGGCTCCGGCGCAGTTCAAGGCCGTCGCCACCATGGTCGCTCACCGTGATGACGGCACCACACGCACGTACACGATGACGATTCTGAAGGCCTCCGACGACAAGTCGCGCATCTGGTTTCAAGAGCCGGCCGCAGTGCGTGGCCAAGAAATGCTGCGCAACGGTGAGAACTTCTGGGTCTACATGCCCAACTTGAAGCGGGCGTTGCGACTGGCATCGCGAGACAACTTTCAAGGCGGTGACTTCAACAACGCCGACATGCTGCGAGCCAATTACGCCGCCGATTACGACGGCACGGTGTCAGAAGACGAGAAGAAGCCTTACACCTGGCTGGTGCAGCTCAAGGCCAAATCACCCGACACGGCGTACGACTCGATCAAGCTGTGGGTGACCAAGGCGCCGCTGGGGTTGCCCGTGCGCGGCGAGTACTTCACCTCGAGCGGCAAGATGCTGCGCTCCGCTGACTTTGCCGAGGTGAAGGAGTTCTCGCATGGCCACAAGCGGCCCTCGCACATCACCATGCGCAACGAGATCGCCACCCAGCGCTTCAGCGAGCTCAAGTGGGAGGAGATTGACGTCTCGGTCACTCCGGCAGACGGCAAGTTCGCGCTCTCGGAGCTGGGCCACTAAGCCATGCTGCCTCTCGTCTGCCTCGTGGTGCTCGGCGACTCGTCACTGGTGACGACGAGCGGGTACGTCGACTCGCGCACTACGGCAGCGCAGACGTTGCTCAACGGAGCGCCCGGCTTGACCGAGCTCGCCGAAGCCAACCTGCAGGTGAAGGTGAAGCCACTCGAGCAGCTCACCGCGTTCGCCGATGTCTCGCTGTTCTGGCAAGGCGCCTGGTTCGTTCACGGCGGAGAGCGAGATCAACCCGAGTATCGACCGAGCGTGGTGCTCTCGGAGGCGTACCTCGACGCGCCGTTGCAAGACGGGTTTCGGCTGGTGCTCGGCAAGAAGAGAATCGTGTGGGGGGCGGGGTTGGCGTTCAACCCGACCGATGTGCTCAACCCGCCGAAAGACCCGACCGACCCGACGTTTCAACGCGCCGGGGCCTGGCTCGCCCAAGCGGAGTGGGGGTTCGACAAGGCGGCCCTCTCACTGGTGCTCGCCGGCAAAGCGACACGGCAGTACGCGGGGTTGCCGACCGGGCTGGTGTGGTACCCGGCGCGGCCGTCGGCCGAAGCGGTGCGTGGCTGGGTGCCCGATGATCGCGACAACGAAGCGCACTTTGCGTTCGCCGGGCGGCTCTATGTGCTCATCGCCGACACCGATGTGAACCTGCTGTACTCCTTCACGAACCTCTACAACGACGCGTTTGCCGACAAGTCGCGGCTCGGCCTGTCGCTCTCTCACGTGTTCGGTTCGCTCGAGCTGCACACCGAGGCGTCGTTCTATACTGGCTCGGCACGCCTCGAGGCCGAGGGTCACCGCGTCACACGGCCCTTTCTCGGCGCGGAGTGGCTCAACGCCCGGGTCGTCATCGGAGGCCGCTACCAATTCAACGACAGCGCGCTGTTCTCGTTCGAGTACTACTTCAACGGCGAAGGGCATTCGAAGCCGGCCTTCGAGCGATTGGCGACTCTGGCGCGCGCGAACCCCACTGCGTTGCTTCAGGCGATTGCTGGGTCGGCTGACCCGGGCACTCCGCAGAAGTTCAGCTTCGAGCCGCTGCGACGGCACTACGCGGTGTTGCAGTATTCGAAGCCGCAGATTTTCGACGACTTCACGGTGAGCGTTGCGGCGTTGGTGAGCTTAGAAGACCTATCGATGCAGCTCGTGCCGCAGGTGACCTGGGCGCCGAAGGAGTGGTTGCAGCTCACCGTGGCGGTGTACGTGCCGTTGAGCGGAGTCACCGCGTGGGGCGTTCGCATCGGCGAGGCGACCTACGGCGAGTTCACGTTGTCTGCGACCGGCACGCGCACGTTGGTGCAGGCCCGGGTGTTTTTCTAAATAGAAAAGAAGGAGCACACAGTCATGGCGTTGATCAGCTTGAAGGGCATCGAAAAGGCGTACCGGCTTGGGCAGACCTCGGTGCCGGCGCTGATGGGCGTTGATCTCGAGGTCGAGGCGGGTGAGTTCTCGGTGGTGATGGGGCCGTCGGGCAGCGGCAAGACCACGTTGCTCAACATCATCGGGTTGCTCGACCGCGCTGATCGCGGCAGCTACCGACTGGCTGGCGAAGAGCTGGCGGGGCGTGACTTCAACGACGTCGCCTCGCTGCGTAACCGCAAAATCGGGTTCATCTTTCAGTCGTTCAACCTGATCCCCGTGCTCGATGTGCGCGAGAACATCGAGTTTCCCTGTCTGCTGAGGCCCGAAGACCGGGGCGCGCTGACCAAGCGGGTCGAGCTGCTTGCGGAGGAGGTGGGGCTCACCTCGGTGCTGCACCACCGGCCCGATGAGCTCTCAGGTGGGCAACGGCAACGGGTGGCGATTGCGCGGGCGCTGGTGACTCAGCCCGACATCGTGCTCGCTGATGAGCCGACCGCGAACCTCGACTCCGCGACCAGCGAGCAGATTCTGGCCTTGATGGAGCGAATGAATCGCACCCACGGCGTCACCTTCTTGTTCTCGACGCACGACCCGAGAATCATGAAGCGGGCACGGCGGGTGGTTCGCATGCTCGACGGCAAGTTGCTCGATGGCACCGAGGCGGCGCAGGCCGACATCGCGATGCTGTCGGGGCATTGAAAAGTAGCCTGTCCCCTTTAATTCACGTCGTGTACTCGGCGTTGACCTGCACGTAGCGGTACCCGAGGTCGGAGGTCATCACCATTGCGCGGCCGGGCCCATCGGCCAGGTGCAGCTCGAGCTTCACGTCTTCTTGGGCCATTGCCTTCGATGCCACGGCGCGGTCGAACGAGGTCGGCTCGCCCTTGGTGAAGACCTCGATGCCCTGCAGCACGCAGCGCAGTGACTTGGGGTGCTTGATCTCTTTCACGTTGCCCACCTGGCTCGTGAAGCGGCCCCAGTTAGGGTCGTTGCCGAACAGTGCGGTGCGCACCAGGGCCGAGGTCGCGACGTGCTTGGCGATGGTCTTCGCCACTTCGTCGTTGGCGGCTCCACTCACTTCGATGGTGGTGACCTTGGTCGCCCCTTCACCGTCACGCGCGATCAGCCACGAGAGCCGGCGCGCGACCGTCTCGATGTGCCTGTTCCAGTCGGCGGGGGCTTTCACGGCGCGGGTCGAGAACAGCAACAGCGTGTCGTTGGTGCTGGTGTGCGAATCGACGTGCACCGCGTTGAAGCTGGTCGCCGCGATGGTCGGCAGGGCGCGCTTGAGCTGCTCGGCGCGCAGCTCCAGGTCAGTGCCGATGAAGGCCAGCATCGTCGCCATGTTGGGCTCGATCATGCCCGCGCCTTTGCAAATCCCCGCGACCAGGCCGTCGCCGACCCGCGCACACGCTTCTTTTGCGAAGGCATCGGTGGTCATGATCGCGGCGAGAAACCGCCGGCCCGCCTCGACGTCACTCGAGAGCTCGGTGAACGCTGCGTCGATGCCAGTTCGCACCTTGTCCATCGGGAGCTTTTGACCAATGACTCCGGTCGAGCAGACCAGCACGTGCTCGATAGGGCAGCCGACGGCTTTGGCGACCCGGTCACACATCTCGAGCGCGTCTTTGTCGCCTTGCTCACCCGTGCAGGCGTTGGCGTTGCCGCTGTTGATGACCACTGCACGCACTTGACCCTTCGAGCGCTCGAGGTGCGCCTTCGAGCGAAGCACTGGCGCCGCGGCGAAGTGGTTTTGGGTGAAGATCGCCGCCGCCGCGAGGGGCGCATCGGCGACCAACAGCCCGATGTCAGGGTTGCCGCTGGCCTTGATGCCCGCGCGCACCCCCGAGGCGCGAACGCCTTTGAGCGAGCTCAAGGTCAGCTCTGAAGGCGCGAACTGCGGCACCGGTGGCACGGGTATCGACATGGCGACGCGTTGTATCTGTAAATGCAAACCGTGCTAGTCCGCCGCGCATGATCGCATTGTTTGGGGCCCATTCTGGAGTGCGGTACCTCGTGCTGCTGGCCGGCTTCGTGGCCGAGATCATCTTCGCGTTGGGCATGGCGCAAAAGACGCCGTTCACCAAGCAGGCGCGAATCGCCGGCGCGGTGTTCGCGGGGCTGCTCGACCTGCAGATTCTGCTCGGCACCATTCTGGTGGCGATGGGGCTCTACACGCCCAAGGCCATCGGCCACATCGTGATGATGGTCGCCGCCACCACCGTGGCCCACGCCACCTTTGCCCGAAACCGCAAACAGGCGACTCCGGGGTACGTCTTGCCGCTCATCGGGGTCTCGGTGGCGATGGCGCTGATCATCGGAGGCATCTTTGCCCTCGGCCGTCTGCCCTGGGCGATGACTGCCTTCTCGGGTACTTAGCCAAAGGGGCCCTACATTTCCATTCACGCTGAGAAGTGATTGGCTGTCAGCCCCCGTGCCCTCGAACATCTCGCTCAGCTCGAAAGTGGCGGTGGCCGTGCAGACGGTTGAAGCAACCGCCCAGCCGGCAGTGGCGACCACGGGCACTGCAGAGACCGCCGCCGTGCCAGTGAAGGTCGCGGTCGAGGTCGTCACCGCAGTGGTCGCTGATTCGTTCGGAGCGACCATCGAAGCCCCGGCCCCCGCCGCGCTCACGGGCACTCAACTGACCCAGTCTGCCGCGCGCCTCGCGTCTGATCTGAGCGGTCTTCTCGATGCCGGCAAGCTGCCCGACCAGATGCAGTACGACCTCTCGGTGCAGCTGAGCGCGCTGATGGGCGCCGCGACCCTGCCTCGCGAGGCCAAGGCCACGCGGTTGATGGAGTTCATGACGCCGTACGCCGAGCAGTTGGCCAAGCTTTCGCAGAAGCAGCCGCTCACCGCTGATCAACGAAAGACCATCGCTGATCAGCTGCTCAAGCACATGAATGGCGCGGGGCTCACGCGGGTGGTCGAGACCACGACCCAGCGCACCGGAGCGCAGGTTGGCTTCGCGATGATGTCGGCGCACCAGCCCGAAGACGTACGCAAGACGCTCGAAGGCATGCGCTTCGACAGCAATGACCCCTCGGCGTTGATCGGCGCCGCGGCCAAACACCAAGACGTGCCACGGCCGTTGCCGCAGCAGCCGATGACCGCCAGCACCAGGTCGAAGCCGAGCGACGATGACGAGCCCGATGATTCGCCCCGTGAGCGGGCCCGAAAGAAGACCGGCGCATTGTGGGGCATGCTGCACAAGGGTCGATCGGAGATGGGCCGCATCGACGACGATGACAAGTGGGTGCCCGATGACAAGGCGCTCTATGCGGCCGGCCTCGCGGCTCTGGTGATCTCACTGGGCATCGCGGCGCTGTTGACGGTTTTTCGGTGATCAGGAGTTTTGATTGAAGCCAGTGCTGTCTGTGAAGTGGGCGGTCGCCGCGTTCGTTGCCTCGCTGATCATCGTCACCGGTGCCCTCGAGCTGCTGGTGCGTCTGATGTCTGGCGCCTCGATGGCCGGAGGTGAACGCGGGCTGTTGCAGGTCGCCTTGCTCTTCGTCGGCAACGACGTGGCCATCGGGGTGGTGTTGATGCTCACCCTGGTCGCGCGGTTTCGAAGCGAGTCGGTGGCGGTGCTGGGCCCCGTGCCTCCCGTGTCGATTCTGATCAGCGCGTGGAACGAGGTCGACAGCATCGTCGACACCGTGCACCGCTGGGCCGCGCAGACCGGAGTCGCTTTCGAGATCATCGTTGGCGATGACGGCTCGACCGACGCGACCTCGCAGGTGCTGATCGACGCGTTTCGGCTCGAGACGCCAAGCCCCGGCCGCTTCGAGGGTGTGTGCAACGGCGTGAAGGTGACGCTGTTCACGCTGCCGCATCACGGCAAGGGCGCCACGCTCAACGCCATCTCTGCCCACGCGGCACACGAGGTGCTGGTGACCATCGACGCCGATACGACACCCGCCCCCGATGCGTTGGCGCTGTTGGCAGGCGCCTTCGCCGACCCATTGGTCGACAGCGCGACCGGCGTGGTGAGCATTCGCAACGGCCGCGACGGCTGGCTGCTCGCGAACCAGGCGGCGGAGTATTTGAAGAACGCCTACGTGCGCATCGCCTGGTCGAGCCTGGGTGGCCTCGAGCAGGTGCCCGGTGCCTTTGCCGCGGCCCGCGCCGAGCTCTTTCGACAGGCGGGCGGTTTTCCCACCGATTCGATCACCGAAGACTACGAGCTCACGTACCGCTTCATTCAGGTCGGGCTCGAGCGGGGGCGGCCTCCGAAGGTCGTGACCGTGCCTCGCGCGCAGGTGTTCACCGACGGGCCTGGCACGGTGGCCGGTTTCGTTCGCCAACGCACCCGGTGGTTCGCCGGGTTTCTGGCGACGCTGTACCGGTATCGGCACCTGCTCTTCAATTCAGGCGCTGGCGCGTTCGGTCTGGTGCGCCTGCCGCTCAAGCTGGTCGACGCGGTGTTGCCGTTCTTGGCGGTCACCACGCTGGTGGTGCTGGTGCGCGATGGTCTGGTCGCGGCGCTGGGCTTGAGCGGCGTGGCGCTCGCGCTCTTCGCCACCCGCTGGCTGTGGGATATGTTCGTCTACGCGTGCGCCGTGTCAGCCTCATGGCGGTTGGGGGCTCCGCAGCTGAGCCGCCGAGCGATGCCGCCGGGGGTGGTGGGGTGGCTGCTGACCGCGTTCGAGGCGCTTAGCTACGTCTGGTTCAAGCAGCTCTCGGCGCTGCGAGGCATCAGCTGGGCCGTTCGCCGCGTGCGCAGGTGGGAGACCTCGCGCGAGTCTGAAACGCCCTACCGATCGACTTCGTGACCCTGCAGGTCAAAAGCGATGCCGGTGTCGGTGATCAGCACCCGGTAGCCGCCCGTCTCTTCCCACAGGCCACGGCGCACGATCTTGCCATCGCTTTGAAAGGCGATGTCGCTCAAGACGACGGTCTCGATGAGTGACGTGTCGCCCTGATCTCGAAAGAGCCGAAACGGCAGCTTGCTGGTGTTCGCTTCACGAACCACGCTGCGAAGATTCTCATGAACGAGAATCTTCGTTTCGGTCGTCACGACATCGAGCCACACGTCTGAATTCATTTTTGATTTTCTCTATTGAGCGGGAGGCGGGCCAAGCGGCGTCGCGTATTCGCAGACCGTGCCGTCGGCGGTCTCGTTGCAGACGAAGCCGGGCAGGCAATTGGCGTTGCTGGTGCACGGCGCCAGGCAGACCCTGCGGGTGCCCTCGGTGACGCAGACGGTGCCGCCCGGGCACGCCTCGGTCTCACAGCCGCGCGTGCAGATCTCGACCTTGGCGCAGTAGCCGCCCTTGAGCGCCTTGCAGTCGTCGTCAGTGCGGCAGCTCGCCCCCGGGAGCGTCGTCGGCGCGCAGGCCCCCAGCAGCAGCAGCCAGGCAAGGCGCTTCACTTCGCCCCCTTGAACGGAGAAGGCCCGTAGAGGTCGTAGTCGCAGCCGCCATCGAGCAGGCAGATGTCTTTCTGGCAAAACCCGCCCAGGCAGACCAACGACTTGCTCTCGGGGCAGATGCCGTCAGCCGGAGGCGCCCCATTCGAGACGCCGCCATCGGGCAGCCGCATGCCCGGCAACCCATCGGAGTAGCAGCCTCCAGTCGCGTCGACCAGGCAGTCGGAGTTGACCGTGCACGCCTTGCTGCACACCTCGGCGAGCGAGCAGATGTACCCGTTGGGGCAATTTGAAGAGCGCGGGTGACAGGGGCCGCTGGCCGAGGCGGGGCAGCCGCCGGTGTCGAGGCAGCTGGCGAAGATGATCAGCGCGAGCAGGCCGAGCTTTCGCACGTCTCTAAAGCTCTGCTTTCCACGACTTGGCGGCCGTTCGCAGCGCGTCGGTCGCCTCGCGGCCCAAGCGGTAGAGCTGCTTCCACTGCGAGCTCTTCTGCTCGTTCGCCTCGTCTTTGAACGACGTGCGGCCGTCTTTGGTGGTGGTCTTGGCCTTGAAGTCGACGGTGCTCGAGAGGTCGAGAAACGCGTCGATTCGCTTTCGAATCAGCACCTTCGGGTCTTTTTGCGTGAGCCACTCCGCGTGGGCCTGGTCGAACTTGACCTTGTCGTCATCGTACTGGCGCTTCAGTTGCTCGAGCATGACCTTCTGCAGCTGCTCCATCGCGGCTTTCTGCTCGGGCGAGCTCATCATCGCCTTCATCTCGCTCTGGGCCTTGAGCGCGTCTTGGTAAATCTTCTTCATCGCCGGGTCTTTTTCGCTCGCGGCCTTTTCTTTCAGCTCGGCCTCATTCTTCACGGCGTCGGCGTCTTGCTGTTTCTTCTCGTCGGCCTGGCGACGCAGCTGGGCCTCGACGGTGTCCGGCGCGCGGGGCTCCGACTCGGCCCATTGGGTCGCGTAGCGCTGCTTGAAGTCGTCGCTCGCGAGGTAGGTCTTGGCGAAGGCGACCGCGGCCCTGGCGACGTCGGCGCGTGCTTTCACCGGTACCGCTTTGCAGTGGCCCGGGCAGTACGCCGAGCCCAGCCCGTAGCTCACCACCGCGAAGACCTGCTCTTTGGCCTGGTCGGCCGATGCGTGCACGGTGTCGAGAAAGGAGGTGCTCGGGGCGGCCAGCAGCACCGCGCCCACCAACATCATTCGAATCATGGGGCAGACCGTAGCGCTGGCCAGGGCGGCGCTCCACTTTCACAGCGCATTCGAGGCCTGGGGTGCGAGCAAGGTGTCTCCCGCGAGCGGAGCCCCGCCGTTTTCGGGCAGTCGCTCGGCCGCTTCGACGGCGTGAAAGAGCGCGGAGAGCGGGCCGCGCTTGCGGGTGTAGTCGATGGTCACCGAGACCTCCGGCCGCTCGCCGTAGAACTGCTCCATCAGCTTTCGACGCTCTTCCATCTTGCGGTCCATCACCTGTTGAAAGTCGCGTTGCTCGCGAATGATGTGAGGGGTCAAGAAGACCAGCAGGTTCACCTTGGTCTTGGTCTTGTCAGTGTGGCGAAAGAGACGACCAATCAAGGGTATGTCGCCCAGGACGGGGACCTTCGAGACCGACTCGATTTCGCGGTCTTGCATGATGCCGCCGAGAACGAGGGTTTCGGCATCGTGCGCGACGACGGTGGTCTTCTGCCCGCGGGTCGAGGTGATCGGCCCAAGCCCTGCCGTGTTGCCGCTCGCGAGCTCTTCGGCCTGCTGGTCGATTTCGAGGCGAATGGTGTCGCCGTCTCCGATGTGAGGCTTGACGGTCAGCTTGAGCTCGACCTTTTCGCGGGTGATGCTGGCACCGTACGCGGCGGCGGTGGTGGTCGCAGCCGTGCCGCTGGCGGCGAGCGAGGCCAGCTGCGCGGGGCTGATGCCCGATTGAAAGGGTATCTTCTGGCCCACGGTGATGACCGCCTCTTTGTTGTCTGAGGTCATGATGTGTGGGGTCGACATCACGTTCACATCGGAGTCGGTTTGATTCGCCTGCAGTGAAATGCCGAAGGAGGGGATGGAGATACCCAGCGCCTTGCTGACCTGGGCGAGCACCGGGCCCTGAAGGCCGGCCAGCAAACCAGATGACGTCGCCAGGCCAGTGAGGTTGGTCGACGAGGGGCTGCCCGCGGGTTGGCTGCCCAAGACGAAGGTCGAGGCGGTCGTCGCGTCGGTGCCGGTGCTGCCCAGGCCGTGAAAGGCCACGCCGAGCACGGTCTCGTGCGAGAGGTTCACCTCCATGATCATCGTCTCGATGAAGACCTGCCGCACGGGCACGTCGAGCTGCTCGATGACCTCGACGAGGCTGCGGTAGTCGCCCGCGCTCGCGACGATGACCAACGCGTTCTGCGCTTCGGTCGCGGTGATGCGCACGTCGCCTGAGAGGCCGCCGGGGCTGTTGGGTGCGCCGGCCTTCGCCTTCGAGCCTTGGGTCATGCCCTCGAGCGCGGCGGCGATGTCTTTGGCGTCGGCATTCTTCAAGCGGTACACGCGCGCCCGCCCGTCACCGGGCACCTCGACGTCGAGCTGGGCGACCAGGTCTTCAACGCGGGCAAGCAGGGCAGGCGAGGCGATGACCATCAACCGGTTGGTTCGCTCGTCGATCGAGGTGGTGAGGGTCTCCGTGACGCGAGGTGCCGCCTTTGGAGTCAGCATGCGGTTCACTTTGTCGGCGACGTCGGCGGCGTCGGCGTGGCGCAGGGTGATCAGCCGCATCACGTCGTTGGGCCGGGCGACGTCGAGCTGAGGCAGCAGCTTTTCGAGCCGCTGCAGGTTGCTCACCACGTCGGTGGCGATGAGCAGGTCGGGGAGCGCGCTGATCAGATCTCCGTTGGGGCTGATCAGCTGACCGAGCACGGCCCTGATCACCTCGAGCTCGGCGTTCTTCACCTTGAAGACCCGGGTCACCACCTCGTCTGGCGCGGGGTACTCGCTGGCCTCGAAGGTGAGGGGTACGGGGTGCTGACGCGCTGCCTTCTTGTCGATGATTCGAAAGTAACGGCCCTGCTTGACCACCGTGAACCCGTTCGCGTCGAGCGAGGCGAGAAAGGCGGCATAAAATTGATCGACGTCGAGGGTCTGGGTGCCGTTCTCGGGGCCGATCAGCGAAATGGTGCCCTTGACGTTCTCAGCCACGATGAATGAGCGGCACGTCGCGTCTGACATGGTCTGCGCGAGCTTGGTCAATTCGACCCGCTCGAAGTGCGCGGTGTATCGGCGGTGGCGAACCTCGTCGCAGGCGTCTTTGGGGTCGCCCAAGGCGATGAGACTGGTGAGAAGAACGAGTATCGCGAGCACGCGCATCGCTGTGTCGCTGAGCAACGGCGATGCCATAGGGGTTTTCTGACTCGTAGCAAGCGGTTGCACGGGGCTCGAGGCCAGCGCAACTGACAGCTTGTCAACAGCCCGCTGCCCACGACGGACTTTCAGCCACCTTCGTCGAGCAACCGCTCGAGCGAGACTCCGAGGTTCTGACGGAGGCTGTCGATCAACTGGGTGAACTCCGGCGTCGTCAAGTCGAGCTGCGCGCGCAGCCTTCGCTCGATCTCTTCAGACAGCTTCTGCCGGGCGCGGGCCAACCAGCGGGCCACGGTGGCGCGGTGGGCGCCATAGATGAGGCCGATGCGATCGATGTTCAGCTTCTCGACCGTCGCCAGGCGAAGCACGCTCCGTTCGGTGCCATCGAGCGTCGTCAGCGCCTGTGCGAACGCCTGCCCAAAGGCCTGGCGGTGGGCCTGACGTACGAATTGCAGCTCGGTCGACCAGCTCGAGTCGGGTACCAGCTCGGCCTGGTCGAGCGGCTCGACCTTGGGCTCATCGCGCTTGAGCGAGAGGGCGGTGCGGTACAGCACGGTGCGCAGCCAGGTCAACAGGGCGCCGCGGCCAAGGTAGCCGCGCAGCGCCGGCTCCTGAGCGGCCTCACCCAGCAACAGCTTCTCGCGAGTCACCTGCAGCACCTCGGTTTGAAAGTCGCGATCTCCCACGCTCGAGATGATGCGTCGTGCGCGCGGCAACAGCTCGGTGTCGAGCTGGGCCAGGGCGTTGGGGTCGCGTTCGAGGCACCCGAAGGCGATGTAGAGGTCGGTGATGCGCAGGCTGCCGAGGGCCGCGGGGTCATGCGCAGCCCGCGTGCCGACGTACCCGAAGAACGGCACCACGCTGATTCGCACGGTCGGCCACCGCAGCTGGGCCGCGTGCCAGAGCGCCCCGAGGGTCGCCGCGAGCTCGAGGTCGCTGACGGGGCGGTTCGCGAAGGCGCTGGCGGCGTCGAGGGTCGGCATGTCAGTGAAGCGAGTCGCGCACGTGCTTCGCCTTCTCGAGGTCGTCGGTGAAGTCGTTGCCTCCGGCTTCGTAGGCGCTCACCGCCGCGGTCGCGAGCCCCTTCGCCCGGGGGAGGTCTCGGTGCCCCGCTTGGAGCGTCAACGCCAGCTCCAGCTGCGTGCTCGCGAGCTTGTAGGGGCCCTCTTTGCCAGTGGCGCGGAGGGCCAAGGCACGCTCCAACGGCACCAGCGCCTCGACCGGGCGGCCGAGCTCGCGCAGCACGGTGCCCAGGTCTGACAAGGGGTCACCGAGAAAGAGGTGCGTTGGCCCGAGGTCTTTTTCCCATTGGGCGATGATCAGCTCATACGACGCACGCGCCTCTTCGAGGTGCCCATCGAGCGACTGCACCCCGGCCAGGTTGAAGCGAGTCGTCATGGTCTGGCGGTGGGTCGGGCCGAGCACCTTGGCGCGAATGGCCAGCGCGCGTTCACCCGCCAGCCGGGCATCGGCGTAGCGCTTCTGCGAGGCGAGCACTTCGATCATGTTGTTCAGCACCACCGCGATGGAGGGGTGGTCGGGCCCGAGCACCCGCTCGAAGACCTGCATCGCGTGGTGGTACACCGTCTCCGCCTCGGTGTACCGGTGCAGCGCGACGTAGACCGCTCCAAGGTTCACCTGAGCCCGAGCGACCTCGTTGTGCTCAGGGCCAAGCTCCTTGGTCAGCAACGCCACCGCGTGCTCAGCGACCGGCAGGGCTTTCTCGAGCTGACCCTCTTGGCTGTAGAGCGCGCCTTCGTTGCTCAAGAGCACCGCGCGCAGATGCCAGTCTTCGGCCAAGCGGGTCATCAGCGATTCAGCGGTTCGCGCCGCGGCGTGCGCTTCTTCGGGCGCTCCTTGCATCAGGCCCTTGGTGAAGATGAGGCCGATCTGGCACTCCGCCGACCGGGCGTCGTCTCTGCCTTCGGTCGCCGCGCGGGTGCACGCAAAGAAAGAAGCGGCAGCGCTCGCCGCGTCACCGGTGTCACGCTGGGCCGCGCCGAGCGTGGCCAGGTGCGCCGCGGTGAGCGGCTTGTACCCGACCGCTTCGACCTTGGGGCCCAACGCCTTGGCGAGCTCGAGCGACTGGGCGAACTGACCGGCGCTGTTCAGGGCCTTGCTCTTCGCCAGCTCGGGCAGCAGGGCGTCGACCGCCGCCTGCATCTGGGGCGTGCTCGGCGCGGGCACGGGCGCCAACAGCACGTTGGTCTGCGCGCAGAGGGCCAGCGGGGGCAAGGCCGAGACCGCACCGACGGCGCGGGTGACGACCGAGGGGTCTGCGCCACTGAGCACGTCAATCAGCGCCGCGGCCTCGAGGCGCCGCTGCTCGAAGCAGGCCAACTGCGCGGTGTAGACCGATTCGGGCTGAGCGCCTTTGACGTACGTCTCTTCGCACGCCTTGGTGCGAGCCTCGGCCCACTGGGTGGCCCAGGCATCGAGGCCCTCGACCACGTGGGCCAGGCTGGTGCCGGCGAAGGGGAGCGCGCTCTTCTCGAACGCCGTGCTCAGCGCCTGACGTTGAACGGCACCCCAACTCGCAGCGATGCGCTCGCTGGCTCCGGCGCAGCGAGCCCGCTGTTGCCACCAGAGCGTGCCCCCGCCGAGCGCCAGTGCCACCGCCGCGAATGACGCCGCGATCAGCGCAGACCGCTTGGGCCGCGGGGTGAGCGCGTCGAGCGCGGTGACGAGCTCGCGCATCGAAGAAAATCGCTGCGACGGTTCACGAGCGAGGCCCCGTTCGAGCAGCCGGCTCAGCGCGAGGGCGGCCGCGGCAGTTGGGGGCGTGACCTTCGGGGCGAAGGGAGCTCGGCGGTTGCCGTCGACGGCCGCGGTCAGCGCTCCCACCGTCGCTCCGGAGAACGGCAGCGTGCCAGTCACGGCCTCGTGCAGGCAGACGCAGAAGCTGAATTGGTCGCTGTCAGCGCTCGCTGGTTTGCCGTGCAGTTGCTCCGGCGCCATGTAGGCCGGAGAACCAATGAGCTGATCTCTGCGGCTCGTGCGGAGCTGCACGCTGTCGAGCGGTACTTCTCCCAGGGCCGAGAGCGCCCCCGGCTGGGCCAGGGCCAGCCCGAAGTCGGTCACCACGACCCGGCCCTGCGGCGTCACCATCACGTTGTCGGGTTTGAAGTCGCGTTGCACGATGCCGACCTCATGCGCGGCGGCCAGGCCTTCGGCGGCTTGTCGAAACACCGCGAGGAGCGCGGCCCACGTGGGCGGTTTGAGCAGCAGGTGCACGCGCAGCGAAGTGCCGGGCAGGTACTCCATCGCGAGGTAGGTGACTCCGGCGTCGTGACCGGCGTCGTAAACCGCGCTCACGTTGGGGTGGCTCAGCTGCGCCAGAATGCGCGCCTCGTGGAGCAGGCGTGCCCGGCTCTCGGCGTCGTGCAGCTCGCGCAGCACCTTGATCGCGACCTGCCGGCCCAGCACCGGGTCGTGGGCTGAATAGACGACGCCCATCGCCCCCGCGCCAAGCTTGCCCAGAATGACGTAGCGACCGAGCGTGTCGCCTGCCTCGAGCACGCGGCCAGTGCCGCCCTCGGGCAGCCAGCCGCCACCGGTCGCGACTCGGGCGAGCTCGGTAACCACGGCCAGGCACTCCGCGCAGGCATCGAGGTGCGCTCGTACAGTGACGGCACGCGAGGCAGGCAGCGCCGCTCCAACCAGCGCGGAGAGGTCGACGTCTGTCGGGTGGTCGGTCAAGGGGGCGTGACCTTTGGCAGGAGAGCGCGAGGGAAATCGCACACTTCGGGTCTGAATGCGACAGGCGGGCAGTCGATTGCGTCTGGTGGGCTCGAGCCGCGTGGCTCTTCACTTCAAGGGGTTTCAATCATGGTCGGGCAAGGCATCAGGGCGTCGTTGATGGTCGCGGTGGTGATGGGGTTGGCAGCGTGTGGCGTCGCGGCGGGTGGCGCGGGCGCGGTCTGCAGCGCGCTGACGTGCAACGGGTGCTGCGCGGCGAATGGGGTGTGCCAGCCCGGCGCATCGAACGCGATGTGCGGCAATTTCGGCGGCGCGTGCCAGGTGTGTGGCTCACGAGACGTCTGCGCGAAGGGCGCGTGCACCGCTGAGGCCTCGGGCTCGGGCGGAGGTGGCTCGAGCGGCGGAGGCGTTGGCGGCGGCGCTGGAGGTGGCTCGGGTGGCGGCGCTGGAGGTGGCTCGGGCGGCGGCCGCGGAGGCGGCTCGGGCGGTGGCTCCGGGGGCGGGTCGGGCGGAGGTGGGGGCAGCTCGTCGTGGC
>JANLPS010000528.1:0-3622 GCA_031367385.1 Archangium sp.
CGTGGATTCACGCTGGCTTCGACAACTACCTGTGCACGCCCAACGGCCGCGTGCACCGATTGCTCACGCGCCTGGCGGTCGAGAATCTGTTTCACCCGTTTCAGGCGTTCATCTTGGGCCAGAAGAACCTGGCGCCGAAGATGGCGCAGTTGTTCGGCATACCGTTGGTGTTCTACGGCGAGAACGAGGCCGAGTACGGCAACGCGGCCATCGACTTCACCGAGGCGAAGCGCAGCTTCAAGTACTTCACCGGTCAAGACGAGAGCAGCATCTTCTTGGGCGGCGCTCCGGTCTCAGACCTGCTGGGCAAGTACGGTCTTGATCGCGTCGACCTCGACCCGTACCTGCCGGCGAACCCCGAGCCGCTCGAGAAGATGGGCGTGCAGGTGCACTACCTGGGGTACTACCTGAAGTGGCACCCGCAGGCCTGCTACTACTACGCGGTCTAGCACGGCGGCTTTCAGGCGAGCCCCGAGCGAACGCCGGGCACGTACAGCAAGTACAACTCCATCGACGACCGCATCGACGACTTTCACTATTGGACGACCTACGTGAAGTTCGGCATCGGCCGGGCGACGTACGACGCGGCGCAAGAGGTGCGCTCGGGTGACATCACCCGCGATGAGGGCGTGGCGTTGGTCAAACGCTTCGACGGTGAATGGCCCGCGCGCTTCGACGAAGAAATCTTTCGGTACCTGTCGATCCCCGAGCGCGAATTTCCCAAGGCGAACAAGGCGTTCAAGACGCCGATCGTGACCCGCGAGTCATTCTTGGAGCTGGCCGACACCTTCCGGTCTCCGCACTTGTGGAAGAAGACCGCTGAAGGCTGGAAGCTGCGTCACGTCATCTGGGAGAAGTGACGCGCGCCTCGTGAATCGCCTTGGCCACGCGTTGTAATTGCTCGGCGGTGATGCCGACCGAGCAGGGTATCGAGAGGCACTCTGCGTTGAGCACGTCGGCGACCTCGCATTGCCATGCGAACGATGCGGCGTGGGCCGGGCTTCGGTGCATCACCTGCCACAGCGGCCGCGTCTCGATGCCACGCGTCTTCAAGAAGGCCATCAGCTCTCGGCTCGATTTGCCGAAGCGCTTGGCGTCGACCCGTATCGTGTAAAGCCAGTGATTGGGTTGGGCCCATGAGGCAATGCGGGGCAGGCCGATGCCATCGAGCGTTGCCAGCTCGCGCCCGTAGAAGGCCGCGACGTCACGTTTTTTTGCAAGAAACGCATCGAGCTGCTCGACCTGCGCGACGCCGAGCGCCGAGAGCACGTTCGCGAGCCGATAGTTGTACCCGATTTCGTTGTGTACGAATTCGACGTTGTCGTCTTTGGCGGTTGTCGTCAGGTACTTGGCGCGCTTCGCGAGCACCTCGTCGTCGGTGACGATCATGCCGCCGTTGCCAGTGGTGATGAGCTTGTTGCCGTTGAACGAGAAACAGCCGAGTTGGCCGAGTGTGCCAGTCGGCTTGCCCTTGTAGGTCGAGCCCAACGACTCCGTGGCATCCTCGACTACGGGCAGCGCGAACCGCTTCGCGAGCTCGAGCACCGGGTCCATGTCGGTGGGGTGACCGACGACGTGCACCGGTAAGATGGCCGCGACGCGTCGGCCAGTGGCGATGTTGATGACCCGGCCCGCTTCGACCCTGCAGCCTTCGGTGAGAAAGCTGGCGAGCTTGCTCACGTCCATCTGCAGGTGGTGGGGCTCTGCGTCGATGAAGGTGGGCAGGGCGCCCTGGTACGTCACCGCATTCGCCGTCGCGATGAAGGTCAACGTGGGGACGATGACCTCGTCGCCGGGGCCGACGCCGACCAGCCGCAACGCGACGTGCAGCGCAGAAGTACCAGACCCGCAGGCGATGGCGAACCGAGCGCCAGCGCGCGCGGCGAACTCCCGCTCGAAGCGGTCGACGTAGCTGCCGACGGCCGAGACCCAGCCCGTGTCGAGACACTCCTTGATGTACTGCCACTCGTTGCCAGCCAGGTACGGCACCGAGAGGGGTATGAAGTCAGCCATGGGCGCCTCGGTCAGACGGTGTACACATTCGGCCGGTATTTCCCCAGGTTCGAGCGCATCCACTCCGCGGTGCGCGAGAGGCCCGCCTCGAGGCTGACCGCGGGTGCCCACCCGAGCACGCGCTTGGCCTTGGCCGGGTCAGATTGCAGCACCATCACTTCGCTCTTCGAAGGCCGCAGTCGCTCGGCTTTGGCTTTCACGGTGGCTTGAACGTTCAGGGCTCGGCAGGCGGCGGCGAAGACGTCTCCGACCGAGTCGGTGCGACCGGTACCCAGCTGAATCGTTTCGCCTTCGAGCTTTTCACGCAGCCCCGCGAGCAAGAACCCCTCGACCGTGTCGCTGACGAAGGTGAGATCTCGCTTGGGGTCGATGGCGCCGAGCTCGACCTCGGTCTTGCCTGACAACAATTGACTCAGCATCGTGGGGATGACGGCTCGCGACGACTGCCGTGGCCCGAAGGTGTTGAACGGCCTCAGCGTCACGACTGGTACATCGAAGCTCGAGAAATACGCCTCGCAGAGCTTGTCAGCAGCGATCTTCGAAGCCGAGTAGGGCGATTGCCCCTGCAGTGGGTGGGTCTCGAGAATCGGCAGCGTCGCTGGAGTGCCGTACACCTCGCTCGTCGACGTCTGCACCACCCGGCGATTCTTCTTTTTTCGCACTGCCTCGAGCACGTGCATCGTGCCTTTGACGTTGGTGTCGATGAACGACTCAGGCGCCTGGTAGCTGTAGGGAATGGCGATCAACGCGGCCAGGTGAAAGATGACGTCGATGCCTTCGCACGCGTTCTCGACGAAGCGGCCGTCGCGAATGTCACCGAGGTGAAAGTCGATTTGGCCTTCGATGTCGGGTGCGAGGCCGTCGAGCCAGCCGCGTGAAGCAAACGAGTTGTAGAGACAGAACGCCCGTACGGTCGCGCCTTCGCGAACGAGGGCCTCGGTCAAGTGCGAGCCGATGAACCCGTCTGCCCCGGTCACCAACACCCGAATGCCGCTGTACCGACCTGCCATGCGATTCTCCTCTTCGAGCGTCGAGCCGTTTACTGACCGCGAGCCTGCTTGAGCGTTTCGTGCCGGCCCACGTCGAGCCAGTCACCTTGCATTTGAAAGGCGCCTACGCGCTTTCGGGTCTTGGTGCACGACTCGATCAGCTCGGGCATCGTGTATTCTTGATTCTTCGGCACCGCATTCAAGGCGCGGGCACCGACGACGTAGATGCCAGTGTTGATCAGGTGCTGGGTGCGCGGCTTCTCGTGAATGCTCATCAGCTCGTCGCCTTTCACCGTGGCAACGCCGAAGGGCACTTCGACCTGGTAGGGCTTGAGCACGGTGGTGAGCGCGAAGTCGCCATCGTCGTGAAAACGCAGCACCGCCGAGACGTCGACCTCGGTGATGAGGTCTCCGTTCATGACCAGCACCGGGTGCTCTCGCGCGTCGCGTGGCAGCAGTGAGAGCGCGCCTGCGGTGCCCAGCGGCTTCGTCTCTCTCAGGTAGGAGATCTGACACCCGAAGCGTGAGCCATCGCCGAAGTGTTTTTCGATGATGTCGCCGAGATAGTTGATGGCAATGAACACGCGCCGAATGCCTGAGCCGACCAGTTGCAGCACGAG
>JANLPS010000534.1:0-3636 GCA_031367385.1 Archangium sp.
TCTCAGGTCTGGTCAAGACCGGTGATCTGTACGTCGGCAAGACGCCCGGCGACGGAGTGCCTGTGCCCAAGGCGCTCTGGCAGCACGACAGTCGAAACAACCGGCTGCTGCTGCAAGCGATCGAGCAGATACGCGGGCCCATCGAGCAGGCGAGGGCGCGCTACGGCAGCTCGCGCATCGCGGTGATCATCGGCACCAGCACCAGCGGTATTGAAGACGGGCTCAACTCCGTGCGGCACTTCGCGGCCGAGGGCGCGCAGAGCCCGGGGTACCACTACCACCAGCAAGAAATCGGCGACCCGGCGGTGTTCTTGGCCGAGGTGCTCGAGCTCACCGGGCCTGCCTACGTCGTCTCGACCGCCTGTACCTCGAGCGCCCGGGTCTTCGCTTCGGCGCGCCGGGTCTTGGCGTTGGGCCTGGCCGACGCCGTCGTGGTGGGTGGCGCCGATTCGCTCGCGACGCTGACGCTCGCCGGGTTTCAATCGCTCGAGTCACTGAGCAAGAGCCGTTGCAACCCGATGTCTGCAAACCGCGATGGCCTCAACATCGGCGACGGTGCGGCGGTGTTTCTGCTCAGCACAGAGCCCGCGGCGATCGCCCTGCGCGGCATTGGCACGTGCAGCGACGCGCACCACATGTCGGCGCCAGACCCACAGGGGCGGGGGGCCATTCAAGCGATGACCTCGGCGCTCGCTGACGCAGGCCTTGCGGCCTCGGCCATCGACTACGTCAACCTGCACGGCACGGCCACGGCCCTGAACGACGCGATGGAGTCTCTGGCAGTCGCCACCGTCTTCGGCGAGGCGTCGAAGCAGCCTTTGTCTGGCTCGACCAAGTCGATGACGGGCCACACGCTGGGCGCCGCGGGGGCCGTCGAGCTCGCGTTGTCGTACCTCGCGCTCTCCGAGGTGAATGCCGAGGGCCTGGTGCCTCCCCATGTGTGGGACGGCGTGGTCGACCCCGCGCTGCCGGTGCTGAAGCTGGCGCCGGTCAATCATCGGGCGCCGTTGAAGATCATCATGAGCAACTCCTTTGCGTTCGGCGGCAACAACGTGAGCCTGATCGTGAGCCGCGGGTGATGAACTTCGCGCTCGACGGGCTGCTGCCGCACACCGGCAAGATGCGCCTGGTCGATGAGGTGCTCAGCTTCGAGGGCGAGACGGTGACGCTGCGGCTCGTGGTTCGAGACGACGGCTTGTTCAACGACCCTCGGCTTGGGGGCGATATCGCGGCGCACGTCGGCATCGAATACATGGCGCAGGCAGTGGCGGCGCACATCGGCCTGTCGTTGCAGCGCGACGGAGACGTGAAGCGCACCGGGTTCTTGCTCGGCACGCGGCTCTACGAATCGAACGTCAACTCGTTCAAGCCGGGCACCGAGCTGCTGCTGACCGCCGAGCGCCTCTTCATCAGCCCCGAGGGCCTCGGCGTGTACGACTGCACCATCGACGGGCCCGGCGTGCGCGTCACCGCGAAGATCAACGGGTTTCTCCCCAAAGACGACGAGACCTTCTGGTCGACAGTCGCAGGCGACCAATGACCAACACCATTCTTTTGACTGGCGCCACCGGCAGCCTCGGCGGCGCGATCGCCCGGTGTCTCGCCCGCGCTGGGTACGCTCTGGTGCTGTGTTACCGCAGCAACGCGAAGAAGGCCGAGGCGCTGCGCGACGAGCTGGGCCCGACCACGAGGTTGTTGTGCTTCGACGTGACTGACCGCGAGCAGACCGCCAAGGTGCTCGAGCAAGACGTCGCGGCGAATGGCGCGCCGTATGGCGTGGTGGTGAACGCCGGGCTGACCCGTGACGGCGCCTTCCCTGCGTTGACGGGAGCCGACTGGGACACGGTGCTGCGCACGAACCTCGACGGGTTCTTCAACCTGGTGCACCCGTTGGTGATGCCGATGATTCGCCGCCGGGCCGAGGGCCGAATCGTGGCGATCGGCTCGGTCTCGGGGGTGATGGGCAACCGCGGCCAGGTCAACTACAGCGCGTCAAAGGCCGGGCTGATTGGGGCGGTGAAGGCCCTGGCGGTCGAGCTGGCCAGCCGAAAAATCACCGTCAACTGCGTCGCTCCCGGGCTGATTGAGTCTGAGATGGCCTCTGGAGCCCCGATTGAAGAGATCCTCAAGGCCATCCCCATGAACCGGCTTGGAAAACCTGAGGAAGTTGCGGCTGCGGTCGAGTATCTGCTGTCTCCGGGCGCGGCGTATGTGACGCGCCAGGTGCTGTCGCTCAATGGCGGCATGTACTGACACCAGAGGGTCTTACGGTCATGAAGCGAGTCGTCGTCACCGGCATGTCGGCCATCACCGCTCTCGGCAACACGTGGGATGCGTTCGTCGCCAATGTCGATGCCGGCAAGACCGCCACCAAGATGATGCCGGAGTGGGACGAGTACCCGCATTTGAACGCGCGCCTGGCAGCTCCCGTGCTCGACTTCGTGATGCCGCCCCAGTTCACGCGGCGGCATACCCGCTCGATGGGCAAGGTCGCGTTGTTGGCGGTGGCCGCGACTGAGAACGCGTTGGCGCATGCGAAGCTGCTGAACCACCCGGCGTTGAAGACCGGCGACGCCGGAGTGGCCTACGGCTCGTGCGTCGGTGCCATCGAAGACATCGGCCGTTTCGGCACCGCGGTGTTGCAGCCAAAGAGCCAACCGCTCGACGCGAACTCGTTTTTGCGCATGATGCCGCACACCACTGCGGTGAACATCGGCGTGCACTACGGCTTGCAGGGGCGGGTGGTGCCGACCTCGAGCGCGTGCACCTCGGGCAGCCAGGGCGTCGGCTTCGCCTACGAGGCGATCAAGTGGGGCAAACAGAAGATCATGCTCGCGGGGGGCGCCGAAGAGCTGTGCGTCGCCGATGTGATGGTGTTCGACACGCTCTACGCGGCGAGCGCGAAGAATGACTCACCGACGCTCACGCCGAGGCCGTTCGATGCCAAGCGCGACGGGTTGGTGATCGGTGAGGGCTCGGCCACTCTGGTGCTCGAGGAGCTCGAGTTCGCCCAGGCGCGCGGCGCCCACATCTTGGCTGAAGTGATTGGCTTCGGGAGCAACTCCGATGGCACCCATGTGACCCGGCCGCAGACCGAGACGATGGAGCTGGCGATGCGGTTGGCGTTGGAAGACGCGGGGCTGAAGCCAGGCGCGATCGGGTACGTGAATGCGCACGGCACGGCGACCGAGCAGGGTGACATCGCCGAATCGCAGGCCACGCACCGGGTGTTCGGCAACTCGATGCCGCTGAGCACGGTGAAGGGCCACCTGGGGCACACCTTGGGTGCCTGCGGGGCCATCGAAGCCTGGTTGACCATCGAAATGCTCAATCGCAACACGTATTTGCCCACCGCGAACCTGACCCAAGTCGACCCCCGCTGCGGAGCCCTCGACTACGTGATGGGCACGCGGCGAGCGATGTCGAACGAGCTCGTCATGAGCAACAACTTCGCGTTCGGCGGCATCAACACGTCACTGATCTTCAAGCGCTGGCACTGATCGTCGCCAACACCGCGCGACCGTTGTGAACCACCCAGTCGGCGAAGAAGAACCCTTCGGTGACTTTTGAGAACCGACACCAGCCCTGCAGGATACTGATTTTACGTGCACCCCCGCGGGCTGGGTGCACGATCGA
>JANLPS010000541.1:0-19418 GCA_031367385.1 Archangium sp.
CTTCATCACACACGCGGCGTTGCTCCATCAGGCTTTCGCCCATTGTGGAAAATTCCCCACTGCTGCCTCCCGTAGGAGTCTGGACCGTGTCTCAGTTCCAGTGTGGCTGATCGTCCTCTCAGACCAGCTACCCGTCGTAGCCTTGGTGGGCCATTACCCCGCCAACTAGCTGATGGGCCGCGGACTCATCTTTGAGTGTAAGCTTATAAATAGTGGCCTACTTTTCTCTCAAAACCCGAAGGTCTCGTGAGCTTATTTGGTATTAGCCAGTCTTTCGACAGGTTATCCCAGACTCAAAGGCAGATTATCCACGTGTTACGCACCCGTGCGCCGCTCTACTCAGGTTGCCCTTTTCGCGCTCGACTTGCATGTGTTAGGCACGCCGCCAGCGTTCGTTCTGAGCCAGGATCAAACTCTCCAAATTTAAAGAGATTTTGACCTAACCAAAACAACGTTAGGTGTAGCTCCCGACCCTTGCGGGTTGAGCCACTTGAGCGTCAAAGCCGAAGCCTTGATCTGCTCAGTCAATAATATGCGAAGCTTCCGCATTTACTTTTTGAGTTTGCTATCCGGTTTTCAAAGAGCGAACTGATACTGCCCGCTTTGTTTCGAAGCCAGTGCCTCGAAGCGCCGCGTCTTCTATCGTACTTTTCGTGACATGCAACCGATTTCTCTACTGTGATTTCGGAAGCGATTCTGCTTTCCTGCGCGGTTTTCTGCGCGGGGGGCCAGCTTCTACATCTGCTGGCTAAAGTTCGTCAAGGTTTTGTTTTCTACTCGGCGACTCGTTCGAGTGCTCGGGAGAAAGCAAACCTTCGTGCTCCGGAGCCGATTTATCGGCTTTTGGAGAGTCAGGTGATTGCTCACCTATTCTTTTGTGGGGTGCTGATTCACATCTGACTTCGCACTGCGACTCGCCCGTACAACACAACCCATTCCCGCCCGTCAGTCCCTCCGTCGGCGGACCGTCGGGGGGCGGCGCATATACATGATCTATTCGAAGCCTGTCAACACCTTGGCGATCAAAATTGAACATCGCTTCACTATCCAGGTATTTCAAGACCTTGGAGGTGCATTCGAGTCAGATCCACCCTCCCCCGCCGTGCACGTTCTGCGATCACGATCGACTTGAGCTCTTCGAAGGCCTGATCGAGCTGATCATTGATGATCAAGTAGTCGTAGCTTTGAATACCCCGCTCGATTTCAGCGCGGGCCGAGAGCATGCGCTTGCGAATCACATCATCGCTGTCGGTGCCGCGCTGAACGAGGCGACGCTCGAGGTGCTCGAGCGAGGGGGGCAGAATGAAAATCTGCACGGTATCTGGGTACTTGCGTTTGATCGCGGTGCCGCCCTGCACATCGATGTCGAACACAGCGATGCCCTGCGGCCGGTACGACTCGTCGACCATTCGGCGGGCTGAGCCGTAAAAATGACCATACACCTCAGCCCACTCGACGAACTCGTTGCTCTCGACCATGTCGCGAAAGGTGTTCGTGTCGACGAAGTGGTAATCGCGCCCATCGACCTCGGAGCCGCGGGGGGCCCGGGTGGTGTAGCTGACCGAGAACTTCGCTTCGGGAAACTGAAGGCGAAGGCGGTGCGCCAAAGTGGTCTTGCCACCCCCAGAGGGAGCGGAGAGAACGAGCAAGAGCCCGGGCGACGGCACGATGGGGATATTGGGGTTGGTATTCATTCGACGTTTTGAACCTGTTCGCGAATTCGTTCGAGCTCGGTCTTCAGCTGCATGACGCGCACTGAAATCTCGGCATGTTGGCTCTTCGAGCCCGTCGTATTCACTTCGCGGTGCATCTCCTGAACGAGAAAATCCATCTTTCTGCCCGAGGGCTCGGTCGAGGCCAGCAGGGCGCGAAACTGCACGAGGTGTGACTCGAGCCTGGTCAATTCTTCAGCGATGTCAGTGCGTTCGGCGAACAGCGCGACCTCCTGAGCCATGCGCTGCGGGTCGATGGGCAGGCCCTTCGAGAGCTCGGCGACCCGGTTCGAGAGCCGTTCTCGCCACAGCTCGACGGAGCGAGGGGCAAGAACCTGAACCTCTTTCGACCACGTCGCGACCAGGTCGAGGCGCGCCGCGAGGTCGGTGTTGAGCGCGAGACCCTCTTTGCCGCGCATCGACGTGAGCGATTCGAGGGCTTCGGCCAGTGCGAGCTCGACGGCTTTGTGGGCGTCATCGAGGTTCGCATGCGGCTCTTCGAGACGAACCACGTTCTGCTGTGTGGCGATGTCGCGAACGGTGGTGTTGTCAGGCACTCCCAGGGTGGTCGCCAGCTCGGCGAACGCTCGGCGGTACTCACGGGCCAGGGCGACGTCGACCACTGGCACCAAGCCCACCGACGCTCGAGCGGAGCGCTTGACGATCACATCGACCGCGCCCCGGGCCAGGCGGTCTTTGACGAGCTTGGTCACCAGTGGCTCGAAGGTCGAGAGCTCGCGAGGCACGCGGGCCTTCACCTCGCAAAACTTGTGATTCACCGAGCGGAGCTCGACGGTGATCTCTTCGGCTCCCACCGTCGCGCGACCTGAGCCGAAGCCCGTCATGCTTTTGAGCATGAGCGCGGCGTAGCAGATCAGCGGTTGAGCTTCGAGAGAACAGCCGAGGTGCTGTGGTTTTTGGGGTCGCCCGCGATGGCCACGGTGCCGCCGTATCGTTCGACTTCTTCGCGCTCGGGCACGGTGTCGACGGTGTAATCGGTGCCCTTGGCGTGCACCTCGGGTTGAAGCGAGCGAATGAGGTGCCGCACATCGGGCTCGTCGAAGACGATGACGGCATCGACGCAGCGCAGCGCCTGCACGAGCTCGGCGCGCTCGGCCTGTGAAATCAGCGGGCGCGGGGGCCCCTTGGCGGCTCTGACCGACGCGTCGGAGTTCACCGCGACGAGCAAGCGGTCGCCAAGCGCGCGGGCCCCTTCGAGGTAGCGCACATGCCCGACGTGCAGCAGGTCGAACGCGCCATTGGCGAGCACCACGCGGTGCCCGGCGCTGCGCCACTGCGCGATCAGCACGCGCGCTTCGTCGAAGGAGACGAGATTCACGGCGCCGCCCCGATGGTCGCAGCGGAGCGGAGGGCAGTGGCCAGCGGGAGGTTTGCCGCGAGCCAGCGCGCGAAGGTTTGGTTCCCGAGCACAGGGCCTCGGAGACCTGCGTAAAGATTTCCACGCCTTCGCGCGACGAGGTTTCTCGCAGCGCCAGCAGGGCCCTGCGCCGCGCATGTTTCGGCCAGCGCGCGCTGACCAAACAAGAAAAATTTCACAACGCCCCCCGAAGCTCACTCAGCGTCACGGTGGCAGTGCCCTGTTGGCGCTGCGCCGCGCGAGACTCGCGGGCCAGCGCGTGCTGACCAAACACGAAAAACCTCACAGCGCCCCCCGCAGCTCACCCAGCGTTACGGTGGCAGTGCCCTGCTTCTGCACCACCAGCGAGCCCGCGATGTTGGCCAATCGCGCAGCCTCGATCGGGTTCGCGCCTGACCCATACGCGAGGGCGAAGGTTGCGCTGACGGTGTCGCCGGCACCCGTCACATCGACGGCATCGCGCTGGCCATGTGCGCCGATGAACGTAGCCCGGCCCTTTCGCGGGAAGACGGCCATGCCATGCCGGCCGCGCGTCACCACCAACCACTCGCACGCCAGCAATTCGAGGGCGCGCGCGGCGGCGACCGTCAGCTCAGCCTCGGTGCGAATCGGCAGCCCGGTCAAAAGCCCAAGCTCAGGCTCATTGGGCTTGCAGACCGAGAACCCCACGTACTCAGCCAATGAGAACCGCGAGTCGACGCACACTTTGACTCCGCGTTCTGCCGCCTGCCGCAAGAGCGCTCTCACCCCGGGGGTCACGACGCCTGCCCCGTAATCTGAGACGATCACGACATCGGTGTCTGCGAGCGCACCAGAGAGCGAATTCTCCAATGCTTTCGAGATCTTCAACGACACAGGGCCACTGACTCCCCGGTCGATTCGCAGCATCTGCTGTCGGCTGGTGCTCAGGCCCCCCGCGAGAACGCGGGTCTTGGTCTCAGTCACCGGAGATGCCGTGGCGATGAGCTCGATGCCTTGCGCGGCGAATAACGTTCGCATCGAGCGGCCGATGTCGTCTCTCCCGATGAGCCCCAACGCGGTGACCTGCGCTCCGAGAGAACGCGCGTTGGCGGCCACGTTGGCGCCTCCTCCGAGCTTCACCTCGTCGCGCTCGTGGCGAACGATGAGCACGGGGGCTTCTCGGCTGACCCGCTCGGTCTGCCCATAGATATAGTGGTCGGCGACCAGGTCTCCGACGACCAACACCCGCACGCTCTTGAATCGCCCGAAAGAGACCTTCATCAGGGGTCGAGCTTCTTTCACTCCCGGGGCGAGTGCTCAAGGGCTCAAGCAGACGTACACTCACCAGCCGCGATGCCCCCATTTCGCTATCGCTCTTACGAGCCGAGTTGGGCCGTCGTGTTGGTGGCCGTCTTCATATTGCCCCTCGGCTTGGGCCTGCCATGGCCGGTCTTCGCGCTCCTGGCTGTGGTGACCGTGTTGGCCGGCTTCGTCTTCGGCACCTGGCTTCGCGTCGAGGTGGGAGCGCCCGGCGTAGAGATGACCTGGCGCACCTGCTGGCTCGTGCCCTTCAAGCGAGCACACTGGTGGCTCGACGTCAGGGTCGAAGACTATTGGTCATTCGACGCTGACGCCGCCGAGGGCCTGCTCCTGAGCCCGCCATGGGGTTGGGGCGAGGAAGAGAGCGCGTGTTTCGGCCCCGCGAAAGATGAACCTCGCCTGGCGCTGATCACCGAAATGCGGTCGGCGCTCGTGCGAGCCCGGGCGGCGCTCCCGCAGGGGCCTCGCGCGCTGCACTTCGCGCAGCTCGAGCCGAGCCTCGAGGTCACTGGCCGCGAATTCTCTTCATCGGGTCGCCTGCTTCAAGGCCGGCTGGCGGCTGAGCTGGTCATCGCTGGGCTCACGCTGCCAGTCGGCACGGCCCTGACCTTCAACAGCGAAGGCTGGCTCGACCCCCGGAGGCCCGACCTGCTCCGCACGGCAGTGCTGAGCTCGCCCTTGGCAGTGGCCGGAGTCGAGGCAGCCGCGGGTGCCAGGCTGCATTTCAACCACCGCCTCCTGTTGACCTCGGTTGACCACATCGCTGACGGGCCGGTCACGGTTCAGGGGCGATTCATCGACGGTTCGCACGGTTTCTCGGTCGATGAGCGAGTGATGCTCAGCGGGTTCAAAGCAGCTCAGGCGCTGGTGATTTCAGGCGTCACCCTGCCGGCGGGCACCCACTTTCACCGGTGGGCCGTCGGCGACGCTGGCGAGTGGTACGCGAACCCGCCCGCGCCCCTCCAGCTGCCCGAATTCGCCGCCGAAAACGTGTTGGTGAGCCGTGATTTCACGCGAATCACGAGCGGCTTCAGCAAAGGCTTCACGGCGTCAGACGGTACCCGTTTTCACCACGGGGCTTTGCCGCTGCTGCCGTCGCTCTCCATTGACCGGCGGCGCGCCAAACGCCGGGGCCAGCTTACTGGGCGGCGCGCGTCGCGCTCGCGAACTGCTTGAGCAACTCGACCAGGCTCGTGGCCAGCTCGAGCACCTGCTCCGGAGTGCCTGAAGACTCAATCTGCTCAGCCTCGACCAAGCGGTGACCGAGCGACTCAGCGGTGTCTTTGCCATCGCCAGTCGGAGACGCCGCCGCGGCGAGCGAGATCTCCCGATGTAACCGGTGCAGCTGGATCAACACCTCGTGCAACGTGCGCCGGGCATGCCGATTCTGCTCTCGAGCGGCATCGTGCACGACCGCGGCCTCGGTGCGATGGGCTTCTTCGCCGGTGGCCAGGCGAGCCGCCTCTTGAGGCACCAGAACCGGGCGCGCGGTGATCGCCACGCTTTGCGACTTGCCTGAACGGCTATCGACCGCGCTGACCGAGAGCAGCCCTTCTTGATTCATCGCGAAGGTGATCTCGATCGGCGAGTCAGAGCGAATGGCGCCGGTCAGCCCCGCCAGGGTGAGCTCTCCAAGGAGCGCGTTCTCGGCGGCCAGGCGCGATTCGCCCTGCACCACCGGCACTCGAACCTGCGTCTGCGCGTCACGGCCCGGGTAGAAGGTCTCGTGGGCCGTGCAGGGCAGCATGCTGTTCTTGCGAATCAGCGGCTTGACCAACCCGCCAGCGATGCCGACGCCCAGTGAGCTGCCGACGACATCGAGCAGCAGGGTCTTGCCCTTCTTCTCGACGAGCTCCGCGGCGTGCATCGCGGCGCCGACGGCGACGGCCTCGTCGGGGTTGACGCTGCTCTCGGGCGTCTTGCCGAAGCGCTCGATGACCAGGCTGCGCAGGAGCGGCACTCGGGTCATGCCCCCGACCAGCAGCACGGCGTCGATTTTACTCGCGTCGAGGTTAGCCTCTTTCATCGTGCGCTCGACGATGCTCAGGCAGTGCTCGGTCTTCGAGCGAACCAGCTTCTCGAAGAAGTCACGCGTGAGCATGGTCTCGATGGTCACCCCGTGCAGCGCCGCGGTCTCGGGGATGAGCACCGCCGAGATGTGCGCCCGCTCGGTGGTCGAGATGGTCTTCTTGGCCTGCTCGGCGGCGGCTTTGAGCTTCTGCGTCGCGCGCCGGTCGTGGGCGATGCGCTCGCGGGTGGCCGAGTCGGTCAGGTGCGATTGCAGCCACTGCACCAGCACGTTGTCGAAGTCTTCGCCGCCGAAGAAGAGGTCGCCACCGGTCGCCACGACCTCGAAGACGCCCTGGTTGACGCTGAGAATCGAGACGTCGAAGGTGCCTCCGCCCAGGTCGAAGACGACGGCGTTGCCATTGAAGTTGTTGGCGAGCCCGTAGGCCATGGCCGCGGCGGTGGGCTCGTTGACCAGGCGCATCACCTCGAGGCCGGCGATCTGCGCGGCTTCGCGAGTCGCCTGGCGCTGAGCATCGGTGAAGGCCGCTGGCACGGTGAGCACGGCTCGGCGAACTTCTTGGCCGAAGTGGGCTTCGGCATCGGCGCGCAAGGCCGAGAGCACCATCGCGGCGATCTGCACGACGGGCACGGTGCGCTCACCCAGCTTGACCCGAACGTCTTCGGTGGGGCCTGAGACGAGTGAGAACGGGTAGATCTGCCGCGCGCGGTTGGCGAGCTCCGCGGTCCACCGTTGGCCGATGAAGCGCTTGGTGCCGTAGGCCACGCTCTCGGGCAGCGTCTCAGCGAGCAGACGCGCTTCTTCGCCGACGACCCGGTGCCCGTCAGGCGTGATGCCAACCATTGACGGCATCAACCGTTGCCCGGTGCTGCGCTCGATGGTTCGCACACGCCCACCTGTCGCGGTCGCGACGGCGCTGTTGGTGGTGCCGAGATCGATGCCGATGGACGGAGTACCCGAGGGCACTTGAACCTCGAATGACGAACCGGAGGGTTACGATGCGGTTGTAAAGAGAGAAGACCTCACGTCGCCGGGGGGCTGCAACGGCGTGAACCGCCTGCAATGTGGTCTCGGGTGCGTGCAATTGCGAGTTTTCGGACCGAGCTCGGGGGCGGTTCGTCGATGACCCACCGGGCTTCAGACGAGGGGCCAGCCGAGCCGCTGGGCGAGCGCCTCCCGGCCCTGGTCGAGGCGAATGGTCACCCGGGGCAGCCAGACCGGCATGGTCTCTGGGAGACGCTCGCGGTCTTTTTCGGTCGTGACGAGGAGTGCGTCATTGCGCTCGGCGGCCTCTTCGAGGTGGCGCAGGTCGGCGGTGCTGAAGGCCGCGTGGTCGGCGAAGAGGTGCGATTGAACGAGATTCGCGCCAGCGTCGGTGAGGTCTTTGAGAAAGCGTGACGGTCGTGCGAGCGCAGCGAAGGCGATGACCCGTCGGTTCTTGAGCTTCCAGATGGGGTGTTCGGAGCCATCGGGCGCGAGCACGGTGATGACTTCGTGGGTTGCGCAGACCCGGGTGGCACTCGGCGGGGGCATCAGGTCGTTCGCGCCGTCGCGTGCCCAGAGCACGTCGGCGCGTGCTGCGGCGCTGAGCGGCTCGCGCAGAGGGCCCGCGGGGAGCAGACGGCCATTGCCGATGCCGGCGTCGATGAGGAGGTTCACGTCGCGGGCGAGCTGTTGGTGCTGGTACCCATCATCGAGGATCGCGACGGTGCAGCCGGCGGCCTTGGCGGCGCGGGCGGCGGCGAGACGGTCTGCGTCGATGAAGAGGTGTGCCGAGGGGAGGCGACGGGCGATGAGCCTGGGCTCGTCTCCGACCTGTTCGACGTTGGGGAGGCGCGGGGTTTCGTTCGACCAGTGCACAGGCTGGGATGCGGCCCGGCCGTAGCCGCGAGAGAGAATTGCTACGCGGTGGCCAGCTCGTAGGGCCCAGTCGGCGAGGAAGAGGACGACCGGGGTTTTGCCGGCGCCTCCGACGATGAGGTTGCCGACTGAGACGATTTGCAGGCCCTCGACCCGGGTCGGTTGGGGCTCTGGCTTGAGCGCGAGCGCGATGGAGTACGCCCACGAGGCCGGGAGCAGCGCGCTCGAGAGGAGCGACGGTGTCTTCCAGGTGTTCTCCCAGTTCATGGGTGGGCTCCCGGGGTGAGGCGCGGCGGTTCGAGTCCCTCACCGCGAACGGGGTTGGTCAATGCCTCACCGCGAACGAGCACGGAGCTCATGATCGCGCCCCGGCCCGCGCGTACAGCTCGAGCACCCTCGCCGCGACGGCTGCATTGGGTTCGGCGCGCACGTCACGGCGATCTGGGCGCAAGGCCGCGGCAGCGATCGCTTCGACCGTCGGCTCGACCACCACATCGGCCCATCGCTCGAGGGCTCCTTCGTCGACCGCCACGACGCGCACTCCGCACGCCCGCGCCTGGGCCGCGGCTCGGCCGCTGAAGTCATTGCCCAGCCCCAACACCCACAGCTCGTCGAGGGTCTGGAGCGCCGAGATGAACGCGTCACCGCCCAAGTAGCCTCGAAACGTCACCGCCCCACCGAGCGGCGCCGCCTGCCCGCGAAGCTCGGGCTCCAAGGCTCCGTCACCAATCAGGTCGAGGCTCGCCGAGGGCACTCGCTCGAGCAGCTTGCTGAAAGCCGAGAGCCCCAAGGCATGCCGTCGCGACGGCTGAAAAGTGCTCACCATGCCGATTCTCGCTCCGGGCACGTGGCGCGGGTCGGCGACGAACTTCGAATCGACCAGCGCTGGCAGCACCAGCACGTCACGCCCGAGGAGCGAGCGCGCGAGGCCTTCGGTAGGCACCGTCCACCCCGCGGCGAAGGGCGTTGACCAGCGCAGCGAACGAGGCGCATGAATCGAGCGAATCAGGGTCTTTACGCCCGCCAAGCGCGCGACCAGGTGGTCATGGCTGAAGTGCGAGTGCACCACCTCGACCCCCGCCCTGCCGAGGGCCCGCACATCGCGCACCAGCGCCACCGGTGATGACTTCACCGACAGCTCGAGCGGCACCGCTGAGAGCAGCGAGTGCCCCTCGAACCTCGGAGCCGCCAACTCTTCTGCCGCGGTCACGACGCGCCGCCGGTCAACCGCCACCTCGACCTGATGCCCAAGCGCGCGCTGCGCCAGCGCGAGCTGCAACACGGCCTCGGCGGGCCCTGAAAAGTACGGAGAAGCCAGCAGATGCAGAACCTTCACCCGCGCCGCGCCTCGAGCATGTGGCTAAGCACCTCGACGTTGCGATCGCTCGCTCCGGAGATTTGACGCACCTGGGTTCGCGCCATCTCGCCGAGCGCGTCGATGCTCGCGGGCCGGCCAAGCAGCTCACGCATCACCGTGGTCAGGTGCTCAGCATCATTGACTTGAATGCCACCCCGCCCGACCAACACCTGCACCGAGTCGCGAAAATTCTCCATGTGGGGGCCGAACAGCACCGGCTTGCCCTGGGCCGCGGGTTCGAGAATGTTTTGACCTCCGCGCAGCGTGAACGACCCGCCGACGAAGACGATGGTTGCCAATTTATACGCCGAGGCCAGCTCGCCGATGCTGTCGAGCACCACCACCGGCGCTCCCGTCGTATTGCCCTTCGAGCGCAACGCCACGGCCAGGCCCGCGGCCTCGACCAACCCGCGCACGCGATCGGCGCGCTCAAGATAGCGGGGAGCGATGATCAACTTCAAATCGGGCGAGGTCTCGAGCAACCGCCGGTACACGCCGAGCAAGATGTCTTCTTCGCCTTCGTGCGTGCTCCCGATGATCCACACGCGGGCGCCGGTCTGAGGCAGGCCGAGCATGTGGCGCAGGTTGGGTATCTCTGCGGCCTCGGCCGAGGGCGCCAGCGCGTCGAACTTCGTGTTGCCCGTCACCAGCACGCGATCTTTGGGAGCCCCCAGGCTCAACGCCCGCTCGGCCTCTTCGTCTTCGCGCATCAAGAACACGTCGATATCGAGCAGCGGGTTCTCGATCAGCTGAAAAAAGGCCCGGTAGCGCGGGAGGTTACGGGTCGAGAAACGGCCGTTGGTCAGCGCGACCTTGGCGCCCGAGGTCTTGGCGGCGCGAATGAGGTTGGGCCAGATCTCGGCGTACTCGAGCACCAACAGATCTGGCGCGATGGCCTTCACCGCCCGCCGGGTGGCACCCCAGGTGTCCCACGGGGCGTAGACGACTGCGTCGACCTGCTTCAAGAGCTTGTCGCGGCCCATCAAAAAGCCGGTGTTAGTGATGGTCGAGATGATGATCTTCGCAGTGGGAAAGCGCGCTCGCAGTCGGTCGACCATCGGTGAGAGCGCGAGGAGGTCACCGGCTGACGCGCCGTGCAGCCACAGCCGGGGGCCGCCACCCGAAGGCAGCAAACCCGGCGGGTAGAAGCCCAAGCGCTGACGAAAGCCGTCGCGCGTCTTGCGAAAGACGCTCAAGAACGGCACGACAAGCCAGAAGGCCAGCCAGCTCGCGAGGACGTACAGCAGGCGCATGGAGGCTCGCTGTCTGGCACCGATGGCCCAGAAGGCCAAGCTGCGGCTACTGCGTGACGGTGCCGCTGAACTCGCCGGTGACCTTGCCGGTGATGGGTTTGCCCGAGAAGGGGTCGGTGTCGGTGCAGGTCGCGTCGACCACGACTTTCCAATTCGGCACATCGCTCACCAAGTTCATCGAGCCCGACCACTTGCGACACGTGGACGAACCCGAGGGGTTGTAGGTGAGGTCGATGCCTGCTCGCGGCAGAGCATACGAGGTACCGAACGGTGCCTTGGTTCGATCGACGGTGAAGCTCACCCCATACCCTTTCGAAGGGCACGTCGAGATGGTGTGCGAGGTGTACACCGAGAATGAATCGGCCGTGCAGGCCGACGGCGCACCGCAGGAGTTCGGAGCGACGTACTCGACCCCGGAGACGACCTCGGGCGCGGTCAGCGAGAACTTGCATCGGGGGGCCACCGCCACGGGGTCGGCCTCACAGCACACGCCGCCGTCGAGCCGCGCACATGGCCTGCAAGTGTACGCGCCGCCGTACTGGGCGCAGTCGTACCCCGTTTCGTCTTGGCCGCTGCGCGTACAGGTGTAGAGCATCGACCCTTCGCAGTGACTGACGAGAGGCTTGCACGGAATGCCCGTGCCCGGCCCGCTCCCCCCACCTGCCGGCCCGGGAGGACCCTGCGGCCCCGGAGGACCAGCAGGGCCGGTGATGACAATGACGCCTCCGTCATAGTCCGAGACGCGAATGACGCCAGCGGGGCCTTGCTGGCCCTGAGCGCCAGGAGGGCCTTGAGGGCCAATCGGCCCCTGGGCTCCGGTTGGGCCAGGGCCGCTGGTGCAGGCGGAGAAGACGACACCGAGGGCAATCAAAAGAGTGCGCAGAGCGGTCATGGCTGCTGCTCAACCCATCACTGGGGTACAAAGCGCAGGCATGCGGCACTTGGGCATCGGGCTGGGTCTGGTCGTGTTGCTGCTCGCGGTCGGTGGGTGGCTTCAGCGCCGGCAGCTTCGCCAGCGCTTCTCGTCACACGTCGAGACCCGTGAAGGCATTCTGGTGCTGCTCGAGGCGCCGCAACCCAAGGTGCTCGAGCCCAGAGCCCGGCAGGTGCCCGCGGGCAATCACTGCGTGTTGGTGCACACCTACACGCCGAGCGGCTCGTCAGACCTCGATCAGCTCGAAGACCGGTACTGGGCCTCTGACGGCCTCGAGCCTTCATTCTGCGAAGACCACGAGCGGCAGCTCAACCACCGCATTCAGCTCACCGGCATTCGAACGAGCGGCGACGCGATTGATCAAGACTGCACCAACCGCGCGTGCTTCGAGGCCGTGCTGACCTCGAGCGAGTAGCGCTACTGCCCCATCGCCTCGCGGGCCTCGGCGGCGAAGCGACCCGCCGGGTACGTCTCGAGGTACTTGCGGTATTCGACCATCGCCTGCCGAGGGCGCAACCCGATGTCGAAGCACCTCGCCTTCAAGATTCGGGCAAGCTCGGTGCGCTCATTGGTCTGTGCATCGCTGGCGACCTCTTCGAGCCCGAGCAAGAAGTTCTCACACGTGCCCTTGGCGATGGCCGCCTCGGCCTTCTGCAAGAAGATGGTCTCGAGGTCTTTCGCGATGGGCTTGGCCGCGGGGGCCGGTTTCGCAGCAGGCAGCGACGCCCATTCTTCGGCGGGGGCCGGCTTCGGAGCCACCTGCGGCGGTTGCGGAGGGCCTTCGACCAACACCTCGGTCAGCGGCTCGATGACCTGCGTGTTGCCCGTGGCGGGGAGCGTCGCGGCCGCGGGTGCCGATTTCTCAGCCGGAGGAAACGCTGGCGCGGTCGCAACCACCTGCCGCGCCTTGGCTTCTCGCGAATCGAGCCGTGGCAACAGCCCCCCCATGGCTGGGGCAGTCACAGGCCGCGAACCCATCGGCTTGAACGCCGCTTCACCCTCGCTCACCCCTTTCACCTCGGTCAGCTCACGCTGCAGCGCCGCGGTCACGGCCCCACGCTGCACGTTTCTGCCCGCGAAGCGCACCCGCTGGCCGGGGTCGATCATCACCGAGTCGCCACCGGCGGTCTCGACCCGCACCCGCCCTTCAGCGACGGCCACTTCGGTCACTGCGCCGAGGTGCGAGACCGAAAACACCGTGCCGATGACGTGCACGGCGACGTCTCCGCTGAGCACGACGAAGTCTTTGCGCGGCTGATGCGAGGCCTGAACCGCGATACGCCCTTGCGACAGCGAGAGGCTGACGTCATCGCCACTGACCTTCAACAACTCGACGCGGGTGCCATTGGCCACGCGAAGGTGGCTCGAATCAGCGAGGTGAATCAACGCCTTGCCGTCACTGCCCGGCGTTCGAAGCACATCCCCCGACTGCAGCGCGGCTCCGTCACTCACGTGAGCGCCCGCCACCTGAAGCCCACCGGCATGCTCGACATGTGACTCGGTCAGCGGAGCGACCACGGCGACCGCCTCGACGGGAGGCGCGGCGATCACCACCGGGTCGTGCGTGATCATGAAGGTCAGCACCGCGGCCACGGCTGCTCCGAGGAGGCCGAAGACCAGCCACTGCGGCCGACGACCGGTCTTGGCCCTCAAGCGCCGGTCGATCACCTGGTCGACGGCAGAATCGACCTTCGCCCACGCCAGCAACGGCTTCGACTGCCGGGCCAACAGCAACGCCTGCCTGGCCAGCACCACGGCCTCGAGCTTCTCGCTGCACACCGAGCACTCTTCGAGGTGATGCTCAAGCAGCTTGCTCTCACCGGCCTCGAGTGAACGGGCGGCGTAGTCCCACAATTGGGTTTCATCGTGTCGGGTCATCGCAGCACCTCATCTCGCGCTTCGACCTTCGCAATGACTCGAAGCGACTTCGTGAACTCGGAGCGTGCGTGGTGCAGCCGAGAGCGAACCGTGTTGGTCGAGGTGCCGGTGATCTGGCCGATCTCCTCGGGGCCCAGACCGCAGAGCTCGTAATAGACGAAGACGATTCGCTTCTTCGCGCCCAGGGAGCCCAGCGCCTGGTGCACCAACCGCGAAGCCTGGGTGGCCTCGGCGGCCCGCTCCGGGTCGGAGTCGTCGGCGGCAAAAGACTCGGGCAGCTCGGCCGACGCGTCTTCTCGTCTCCTGCGCCACCACCGCAGGTGCATCAACGCGACGTTGGTGCAGACGCGGTACATGAAGGTTCGAAACTGCGACTCGGCGCGAAACGACGGCACCGCCTTGAGCAGCTTCAAGTAGGTCTCTTGCACCAGGTCTTCGAGGTCGGGCCTGCGCCCCACCAGGTGACAGAGCGTACGGGCGACATCGTCTCGGGTGAGCCGGTAGAGCTCATCGAAGGCGAGCACGTCGTCGTTCTTGATGCGCTCGACCAGGCGAACCAGCCGGGCTTCGTGCGGCGATGGGGGCGGCTTCGAGGTCGGTAACGGAGCGAGTCGGGGGAGCGGTAAGGCCTCTGCGGTCACAAGGTGCCTCCTGGCATTCACAGAAGCGATTGGTTGCCGCACCATTTCGAAACGATCACCCGGGGCGAATTGCGCCGAGATGCACGGCGAGTGATCAGTTTGAAACGCAGCGGCAACGAATGGTCCTTGAATGCGGCTCTTTCGCATTCACTCCCCTCAAAGCGAGAGACCCATGAATGCCTTGAAGTTTCGAAGCCTTTTCTTCGTCGCGTTGCCTCTGCTCGCGATGAGCGGCTGTACCTTCGTCGACTCCGACAGCGGAGATCGGTGCCTGTTCGGCTGCCCGGGCTATGCCTGCACCGGCACCTCAGACTGCAACAGCTCGTGCGCGTGCAAGTCGGGCACCTGCTCGACCTTGCCCGTCTGCACCACGGCGAATGACTGCGCCGCTGGCGAGTCGTGCAACGGCGGCCGCTGCAACCCGGTGTGCAGCGCCAACGACGAGTGCCACCAGGGCGAGTTCTGCCTGGCGGGTGCCTGTCGCAACATCAATACCTGTGGAGGCAAGGTCTGCTCGAGCAACTCGCAATGCGGGATGGACTCGTGCATCAACGGGTACTGCGTGAGGCCGTGTGAGCGCACGCAAGACTGCAGCCCGGGCAGCAGCTGCATTCAGCACTTCTGTGAAGGGCAGCCTCCGAAGGTCGATGCGGGCACCGGTGGTGGCAGCGGCGCGGGTGGTGGCAAAGGCTCCGACGCGGGCACGGGTTCGGGTGGCGGCACGGGTTCAGGCGGCGGTACCGGCTCGGGCGGCGGCACCGGGCACTCCGATGCGGGCGCGGGTTGCGACACGTGCAGCAGCGGCGTCGATGCGGGCACCAAGACGCCTCCGACGACGTGCTCGTTCAATGCAGACTGCGGTGTGGGTGGCTGGTGCGTGAACGCGACCTGCTACTTCGGCTGCTCGAGCGACACCGATTGCTCGTCGACGCAGACCTGCCAAGCGGGGCTTTGCAAGAACCGCCCGGTGGGCAGCTGCAAGAACGCGGGTGACTGCGCAGCGGGTTCAGACTGCGTCGATGCGGTGTGCCGCAATCGCTGCAGCTCAGACTCGGAGTGCAGCACCGGTACGAGCTGCAAAATCGGCTTCTGCCTGCCGGTCGTGGTCACAGTGTGCACGACGAACTGTGACTGCGCGGCTGGCCTGCGCTGTGTGCAGGGCGCCTGCGCGCCGTAACTGACCGGTACGAAAAGGGGACAGGCTGGATTTCTAAACCAGCCTGTCCCCTTTTATTTATTTGGCGGGCAGGGCGGCGGCGATCTCGGCGTAGAGCACGATGGCGCTCTTGACCGCCTTCTCCCAGTCACCCAGGTGCAGGCTCTCATTCTCAGAGTGCGCATTGGTGTACGGGTCTTCGACGCCGATCAACAACGCCGGCACGCCGCCGAGCTCTTTCGAGAACGGTTCAACGAAGGGTATCGAGCCACCGCAGCCAATCGCGACGGGCTTCACGCCGTACCCCTGCTCGAGCGCGCGAAACGCAGCCTGAAACGCTGGGCCCGACGGGTCGGTGTACCACCACTTGGCCGTCGTCTCGGCCTTCACCGTGCATTCGAGGCCCCACGGCACGGCCTTCTTCAGCGCGGCGACCAGCTTGGTCTGCACGTCGACCGGGTCGAGGTCAGGCACGATGCGAATGCCGACGCGGGCCCACGCCGACTCGGTCACGATGTTTCTCGCGTCTTTGCGCGACGAGGCCTGAATCGCGTTGATCGCGAGCGAAGGCTGTCTCCAGTTGGTCTCCCACGGGTGACGATCTCCGCCCATCAGCTCGACGCCGGGCAAAAGACCCGACTGGCGACGAAAGTGATCTCGGTCTCCGGGCAGCGCGGCGATTGACGCCTTCTCTTGCGCGGTGAGCGGCCGAACCTTCTCGAGAATACCGGGTATGGCGATGCTGCCATCGGGGTTGGTCAACGACGCGAGCATCTTGCACAGCGCCATCGTCGCATCGGGCACGGGCCCGCCCCACATGCCCGAGTGCAGCGATTGCTTGAGCGCCCGCACCTCGACATCAACGGTCACCAGGCCTCGCAGCGCGGTGGTGATGCTCGGCAAACCCGTGTCGAAGTTCGACGTGTCGGTCAGCACGATGGCATCGGCGGCCATCAGCTTGCGGTGCGTCTGCAGAAACTTCGAGAGGTGCTCCGAGCCGATCTCTTCTTCGCCCTCGATGAGAATCTTCACGTTGAGCGGCAGCGCGCCCGAGGCCTTGAGCCACGAGTCGACCGCGCTGGTGTGCACCACGATGCCCGCCTTGTCGTCGGCGGTGCCTCGGCCCCACAGGCGCCCATCGCGCTCGACCGGCTCGAAAGGGGGCGACTTCCACATCGATTCGTCGCCGGCGGGCTGAACGTCGTGATGCGCGTACAGCAGCAGCGTCGGCTTGCCCGGCGCCTTGAGCACCTCTCCGTACACGTAAGGGTGGGCGCCCTCGATTTCGAGCAGCTGCACGTTCTCGAAGCCGCGTTGCTTGAGCAGCTCGGCGGTGGCCTCGGCGCTCTTGCGAACCTGCGCTGGGTCGAACCCGTCGAACGAAACGGAGGGAATTCGCACCAACCGTTTCAAGTCGTCGAGGTACTGCTGTTTCTGCGCTTCGAACTGTTTCAGAGGAGCGGGAGTCGACATAACGGGGCGCTTTTAACCCCGATTTCATCCACGGCCACGCCTGTTTGTGGACGTGTTTGACGCTCCGGCGCTCAGCCCGTAAGACGCTGCACGCTTCTCTGACTGCCCTGCCCCGAGACCGAAAAATGACACGTAGCGCCATGATTGTGAGTGGGTCTGTGCTGTTGGCAACGCTGAGCTCGTGCGGCGAGCCCCGGCTGGTCGGCGTGGCCGACGCCGGTGAAGTGCTGCAACTGCTCGACGCGGGCTTCAAGGTCGTTGACGCGGGCCAGCTGATCATCGACGCGGGGCCCGTTGACGCCGGCACCATTTATTACGCCGACGCATCGACGACGGTCGTCGACGCCGGCGTGCTCAACGCCAGTGGCATCGTTCGCTTCGTGGCCTTCGGTGACCAGGGCAAGGGTGACGATGCCCAACGCAAGGTCGGCCTCTCGGTGGGCAAGGTATGCGCGGCGCTTGGGTGTGACTTCGGCGTGCTGCTGGGCGACAACTTCTACGAGTCGGGCGTGCAGTCGCCGACCGACCCGCAGTTCGTGACTGCCTTCGAGCAGCCCTACGAGACCGTCGATGCCGGGTTCTACATCGTGCTCGGCAATCACGACTACGGCGGCAACGGGCAAGGCACCGAGTTCGGCAAGGAGCAGAACGAGATCGACTACGGCAAGACCCACCCGAAGTGGATTCTGCCGAGCCAGCACTACAAGTACTCCGCTGGCCCTGCAGAGTTCTTCGTCGCCGACACGAACAGCTCGATGTTCTCGCGCGACACCCAGGTGCGCAAAGACTTCGACACGTGGCTTCCGGCGTCGACCCAGCTGTGGAAGATCGCCTTCGGTCATCACACGTACTTCTCGAACGGCAAGCACGGCAACGCGGGCAATTACGACGGCCTGGCGTTCATCCCCGTCGTGAATGGCAAGGGCGTGAAGAGCTTCGTCGAAGACGAGCTGTGTGGTCGCGCCGACTTTTACATCGATGGCCACGACCACGAGCGTGAGTGGCTCTCGAAGACGTGCACGAAGGGCGGGTCGACCATCAACACCCAGTTCATCGTCTCAGGCGGCGGCGCTGACGTGAACGGCTTCGACGGAGCCGGTGCAGTGCCGTACTACTGGCGCTCTGAGAACAGCGGCTTCTTGTACGTGGTGATCGACGGGCATTCTTTCACCGGCACCTTCTACAGCGCCGATGGCGTGGCCGAGTTCACACGAACGTTCACCAAGTAAGCGAACATGAGCGCCGAGACTCCGGCGACGGCGTTTCTGCGCGAGCACGGCGTCGCCTTCACCCTGCGCCCGTACGAGTACGAAGAGCGTGGAGGCACCAAGGTCTCGGCGCAGAAGCTGGGCGCTGATGAGCACGTGGTGATCAAGACCTTGGTGTTCGAAGACGAGACCAAGTCGCCGTTCATCGTGCTGATGCATGGCGACAAAGAGGTCAGCGCGAAGGCGTTGGCTCGGCAGATGGGCGTGAAGAGCGTTCAGCCGTGCAAGCCCGAGGTCGCGCAGCGGCACTCCGGGTATCAGGTCGGAGGCACTTCGCCGTTCGGTACGAGGAAATCGCTCACCGTCTACTGCGAGCGGTCAATCACCGGGCTCGAGCTGATCTTCATCAACGCCGGGCGGCGGGGGCTGCTGTGCACGATGTCACCGGGTGAGCTGGTGCGGGTGCTGCGACCGACCTTGGTTGACTGCGCCTCGTAGGCTCTGACTCGAGCGTGAGTCGCGCAGCCCTCACGGCGTACCCGAATGGCTCGGTCGTGAATTCGAGTCATCGGCAGGTCAGTGCTGAAGGGCCTGGCTTGATTGAGAGTGCCGGCACGCCGGCTGCGATTGGGGTGGCGATGACTCGCGAACATCCTTGGTGTGTGCCGACTGGGTCGGATGGCAAGACGATGGCCCTTCACGTAAAGATCTATTACATAAAAGGCTCACGGGATGATGCCCGTGACGACCCGGCACCGCAGGCCGCCATTGACGACCTCGTGCTGCTCGCGAAGGGGCAACCCGAGGTGCTCGGCACCCTCTTCGAGGAGCAGTGCGAAACGCCACCCCGCGCAGGCGCGCTTGAGTGACGCGCCGAGGGCTTTGTACAGCGCCCCAAGCTCGCTGCGTTCACCGACGCGCTTCCCGTAGGGCAGGTTTGCGACGACGAGGCCTACCGAGAGATCTCGTTCGACGAGCTTGGTCGCATCGGCGCGCTCGAGGGTGAGCCGCTCGAAGATGCCGGCACGCTTGGCGTTGCGGCGGGCGGTACCGAGCGCGCCTGAGTTGAGGTCGGTGCCGATGATGGGGACTCGTGGTTCGACAGGCTCACCATGAGAGGGGTGCGGCTCACCATGTGGTTCGACAGGCTCACCATGAGAGTTGGGGGGCTCTGCATGTGGTTCGACAGGCTCACCGTGAGAGGTGGGGGGCTCTGCATGTGGTTCGACAGGCTCACCATGAGAGGGGTGCGTCACAG
>JANLPS010000005.1:0-66629 GCA_031367385.1 Archangium sp.
GCAACACCGAGATCAGCTACCTGCGCACCTTGACCGAAGAGCACCAGCGCACGGTGCTCTCGAAGGTCTTCGACTCGGCGCTCTCGTGCGTCATCGTCACCAAGGGGCTCGAGATACCCACTCCGCTGATTGAGGGGTGTGAGCGCACCAAGCTGGCTCTGATGCGAACGCCGCTGGCCTCGAGCGCCTTCATCTCGCAGGTGCAGGCCTTTCTGGCCGAAGAGCTCACTGCCACCGGCAGCATGCACGGCGTGCTGGTCGACGTCTTCGGCGTCGGGGTCTTGCTGCTCGGCAAGTCGGGCATCGGCAAGTCTGAGATCGCCCTCGACCTGGTGATGCGGGGTCACCGGCTGGTGGCCGACGACGTGGTGAACCTGGTGCGCCGGGTGGCCGACGTCTACGGGCACGGCAACGACCTGATTCAGCACCACATGGAGATTCGCGGCCTCGGCATCATCAACATCAAAGACCTCTTCGGCGTCGCCGCGGTGCGTGACCGCAAGAAGATCGAGCTCGTCATCGAGCTGGTCGATTGGAACCCGACCGCTGAGTACGACCGCCTGGGCCTCGAGCAACAATCGCTCAACATCGTCGGCGTCGAGGTGCCACAGGCGGTGGTGCCAGTGCGCCCGGGCCGCAACATGACGACCATCGTCGAGGTCGCCGCCCGAAATCACCTGCTCAAGCTGCGGGGTCACAACTCCGCCCAAGAATTCGCCGAGCGGCTGACCCAGGCCATCGGTCGAGGGCCCCGGGTCGAGCCCCGCATGACGCCCCACCACCCGGAGGAAGACTCGGAGTGAACCCCGTTCGCCAAATCGTGGTCATCACCGGCATGTCAGGCTCTGGCAAGTCGACCGCGATTCGGGCGCTCGAAGACGCGGGGTATTTCTGCATCGACAACCTGCCGGCCCCGCTGCTGATGAAGGTGACCGAGCTGGGTGGTGAGCAGAGCCGCCTGGCCTTCGTCATCGACGTGCGCGAGGGCGCGTTCTTGAAAGACGCTCCGCATGAGCTCGATGAGGCCCGGCGCGCGGGGCACCACGTCGAGGTGCTGTTTCTCGACGCGAGCGATGAGTCGCTGACCCGCAGATACTCCGAGACGCGCCGGCGGCACCCGTTGTCGGGCGCGGGCAGCGTGGCCGATGGGCTCAAGCGCGAACGAGCGGCCCTCAAGGAGCTGCGAGATCAAGCTGAGCACGTGGTCGACACCTCGGCGATGACGGTGCATGAGCTGCGACGGCAGATGACCGCGAGGTTCAGCTCGAACGCCGGTGGCACGATGGCGCTCACGCTGATGTCATTCGGCTTCAAGTACGGAGTGCCCAGCAACGCCGACCTGGTCTTCGACGTGCGCTTCTTGCCCAACCCGTTCTTCGTGCCCGACCTGAAGCCGCTCACCGGCAAAGATCAACGCGTCGCGAGCTACGTCATCGATCGCCCCGACGCCTGGGAGTTTCTCGACAAGACCTTCGACATGCTGACCTTCTTGCTGCCGCGGTACCACAAAGAGGGCAAGGCCTACCTGACGGTGGCGATCGGCTGCACCGGCGGCAAGCACCGCTCGGTCGCGTTGGCGGCGGCGTTGATCGAGCGGGTCAAAGAGACGCCCTTCGGCGTCACCGCCCAGCTGTGGGACCGCGACATCGAAAAAGAGTGATCAGCGCACTCCGGTGAGCCCGAAGTGCTTGATGATCATCGAGCTGTTCAAGCGCCGGGGGTCGCTGGTCTGGCCGGGCAGCTGCTGTACCCAGGCCAGCGCCTCGGCCACCGACGAGAACGCCTTCTGCGGAAACGGGGGTTTGGAGACCAGGTAGAACCCGGTGAGAAACATTCGCGCCATGGTGCTGCTCAGGCCAGTGCCGAGAATGACGGTCGCGCTGCCGATGCAAATCGGCGAGAGCTCTTTGATCACCTCAACCGTTTTTTTTCGTATCTCGTCGCTGATCTTGCCGACGTTGCCTTGCAGGTGCACCAGGCTCAACACCGAGATCTTGCCGTCGTGCTGCTTGGCGACGGCCTGCTGGTGCCGCAGCAATGCGTCGAGATCTTCAGGGTTCGGCATCTGGTACTTCGAGAGCATCAGCGACCCGGCGTGAGCGATCTGAATCGCTGGGCGGTGCTCGAGGTCTTCAATCGACAGCAGCGTCTCGATTAGAGGTTGCACGGGCGATTTCCTTAAGTCACTGCAGGGCCTTGAGCGTCTGTTCGAGCGTGGCGACCAGCTTCGCGGGCCGCTGCACCGAAGGCAATGTCTTGGCATAGTGAAGCCCCGCCTGGAGGCTCTTCTTTCGCCCCGCGACGTCGCCCTTGAGCTCGAACAGGCCGGCTTGGGTCGAGTACAGCCTCAACTTTCGCGGGCCCTCGCACTTGCCGAGCGCACGGTCGATGGCCTTGAGCGCGTCATCGAGCTTGCCCTGCGTTCGGTAGAGCGCCGCCAGCCGAGCCGGCGGGTTGTAGTCGTTGGGGAACTCTTTCTCAGACTGCTGGAGCGGGCCTACCATGTGCTCGGGCTCTCCAGCCGCCAGCGCCGCGAGTACCCGATGCGCATCGAACGACGCGCGTGCCGCCGGAGTCTTCGCCTTCGCCGCCGCGTCGTCGAGAAAGGCCTGCCACGCCTTGCCGAGGGCCACCTTGCCGGCCTCGTCTTTGGCCTCGTCGCGTTGATCGACCAGCAGCTCGTACCCGCTCGACACGTCGTCGGCCATCAACCCCTCGGGCGCGGCGATCAGCGCCTTGAGCTTCGCGTTCAACGGGTCGAGCAGCGCGGCGCGGGCCGGGCCCTCGGGCATTTCAGCCGCGCACGAGACGCCACTGGTGATCGCGAACATTTGATCAGACCGGGCCGTGAAGCGCGCCGCTTCTTCGCTCGCGGTCTTGGCGCACAGCTCATTTTGATGGGCGAATCGCAGTGCGCTGATCAACGACATCGCCAAGCGCGCATCGTCGTCACCTGCCTTGCGTGCGGCGACGAACTTCTCGACTGCGCCCACCGAGTCTCCCTTCGCGAAGAGCGCATCAGCGTCGACCGCTTTGGCGTCTTTCTGTTGCGCGGCCAGCAGCAGCGCAGCCATCTGCGCGACGTCGACGCTGCCCGCCCACCGAAAGCGAATCGTCTCGGCCACAGGGTCGATGAAGAACAGGGTCGGCCACACATTCACCGGGTATTTCTCGAGAAATGGCGCCGACTTCGCGAGCTCGGTGTCGATGCTGGCGAAGACCACGTCTTTCTCGAAGGCCTTGAACTCGGGCTGGTTGGTGACGTGCTCGCGCATCACCACGCACGAGTGACACCAGGGGGCCCACGCATCGACGAAGAGCAGCTTCTTGGCGGCCTTCGCCTTGGCCAACGCCTTCGGGTAGTCGTTTTCGATGAAGGTCGGGCCCGATGCAGCAGCGGGAGCGGCCGAGATCAACGCGGCGAGCAGAACGAACATGCGCGAAGACGTAACACGCTCGCGCTCAAAACGTCAGCACACCAGCCACGGTCGCCTGTGCGCCGCGGTTCGCGAACCCCGCCGGCGTCGCATCGCCTTGACCGGCCAGGGTCAGGCTCAGCTTGAAGCTCGGCGTGATTTTGAAGCCCGCCCGCACCGTCACCAGGTGGTTCGCACCCGAGGTGCCGGTGTACTGGCCGAACTGGTACGTCAGGCGCAGCGTCAGCTTCTCGAAGCGGTAGAGCGCGAGAAACCGGCCGGTGAAAAGATACGGAGCGACCGGCACGCCACCGCCCAGATCAGGCAGCCGGCCGACCTGGAGCACGCTGAAGTAGCCCACCGAGTTGGGGTCTTCTGAGTACAGGTACACCGCCCCCTCGAGGCCCAGATCGAGGCGGCGCTTCACGGTCAAGGTGTAGCCCGCTCCCAATCGCGACTGCGCGAGCACTGAGATGACCCCGTTGACCAGCGGGCAGTAATTGAGCGCGGCCGTCGTGGCCATCGCGCAGTAGCCCCTCCATCGGAGCCCCGCCATCGTCGGCGGCACGTTGAGCTGTTGATAGGTGTTGTAGGTGGTCACCCCGACGAAGAGGTCGGCGGTATGGGTGAAGGTGCCAAAGCCCCCGGTAAAGTAGCTCGCCATCACGTTGGCGCCGCCCGAGGTGGTGCTGCTGTGCACCACCAAGTCGATGTCGTCGCGCCTGAGCCCCAGCAGCCCGCCGAAGGTGATGGTGGTGGCGTTGTCTTGTGCCACCGTTGGCGAGAAGTTCGCCGAGGCCATGAACATCAGGTGCTCGGTCGGCACGAAGAGCGCGCCGGCATTGATCAAGAAGATGTTGGCGCCCGCGCTGCTCGAGGTCGCCGTCTTGGTGGCCAAGTCTCGGGTGTAGGTGAAGCCTGCGAACACCGACCACGCGTCGTTGAGGTCGTAGCTGCCCGACACCCCGCCCCGAAGGCTGCCAGAGCGGGGGTTGTTCTCGCTCTTGGCCACCGTTGAACCGGTCAGGTCGAATGACACGTCGTGCGCCCAGGCCGCCATGGCCCACAGCACCCACGCACTGGTGACGAACCGCTTCACGTCGGTCAGCCGTGAATGGCCATGCCGATGATGAAGGCCAGCCCCAAGATGAATGAGCCGATCACGATGCCGAGCGAGGTGTTTTGATCGACCTCGATTTCTTTGTTCACGTCGAACGGCAGAATCGCCTTGATCACGAAGAAGCCGGCGACGAACACGCCCATGCCCAGAATCGAGAAGAGCAGGGCCGAGACGATGGGTCTTACCAACGAGTCCCAGGTCATCACTTGCCTCCCATGAAGCCGTCGTGCCAGGTCATGATGCCGCCGGGAGCCAGGCGCACGGTCTGCGGCAGGTCGCCTCGCTCTTCATCGGGTATGCGGTCGGCGCCCATCGCGTGAATCGCGGCATACGCCAACACCAAAATGCCTCCGAAATACTTCATGTCAGACCTCCATCAGTCGTCGTCATCACTGCTCGCGTAGGGAAAGGTGCTCACGCCGGGCGAGCTTTGAAAGACCGCTTCGTTCCACCGGCGGGTCTCGAAGCCGCTCGAGCGGCTCGAGTAGTAAATCGGCACCAACAGCAACAAGACGAAGATCAACAACGGGCACACCACGCCCGCGCCTTGATCTGCCGCGACCCGTACCGAGAACGGCGTTGGCCGCCCCGCCTCGTATTGCGGTGAGACCCGCACCACATAGGTGCCCGGGTCGACCTCGGCGGTCTGCTTCGAGGTGTCACGGCTGCCTTCGCTCCAGCTCTCACCGTCATCGACCCCCGAGTAGAAGCTGGTCTCGCCGTACACCGAGATGATCTCACCGTTGGTGGTGTTGACCAGCGCCACGTCGACGCCAAGCCAGTTGTTCTGCAGCCCTGGCGCGTTCACCGTGACCTCGAGCGGCACCTTTCGGTTGATCTCGAAGGGCTGCGAGAACCGCTGCGACTCGGGAGAGCCCGACGCCACCTCGGCCGGCACGGTGAACTCGCCGTTGAAATATTCGGTCGTGGTGCCGGTCGCAGAGAACGCGATGATCAGCACCACCAGAAACACCGCCCACAGCCCGGTGAACTTCCACGCCTCCGAGGCCTTGGCTTTGAACGGGTTGGGCTGCGCCGGAGCGACCCCGTCGGGTGCCTTGAGCGCGCTCTTCAAGCGAAACGCTTTGCTGACCTCGGCCGGGTCGAGCATCGTGCCCGCGGTGAAGGTCACTTCGTTCTCGGTCAGGTCAGCGTTGATCGACTTCGGCGGAGCGACGTACTCGGTCGCCTTGCCGGTTTCTCCCACGTTCACCTGCCAGTAGCACTCGCCCACCACGTAGTCGGTGATGGTGAAGACCTCTTGAAAGGCGCGGTAGCTGACGTTGTTCACTCGCGCGCTGCGAAACGACAGCGTCACTTCGCCTGCGGGCATCGGGGTCAGCATCGTCCAGTGGCCGTTCGCGTTCATCAGCCAGCGAAAGCCCTGGGCGTGGTTCCACAGCAGGTACTCGTCCCATGCGTAGCGGGTGCCTTCGACCCGGCAGCTGCGAATCAAGAAGGCGATGCAGACCCACTTCACCGAGTCGAGCGTGCCCTCGGCCCCGAGGGGTATCAGGGCCTCGTGCGGCGGCTTCTCGAGCAACTGCAGAAATTGCAACGTGCCATGGGTGACATCGAGCAGGGCGCCGCAGAACGGGCAGACCACCCGTTTCGTCGCATCGGGCGCCTTGAGCTCGAGCATGCCGTTGCACTCGGTGCAGCGAGCCTGGCTGAGCGCGTCGCGCTTGGGCGTCGATTGCAACGCGTGCTTGTCGAAGCCCAGCTGGTCCAAGGTGACGCGGGTGCCGACCAGCGCCTCGGGCGCTCCACCGGCCGGGTACTCGATTGAGGCGAAGACGCCTTTGGGCCCAGTCGCTTCGACGTAGTCATGCTGCGCGTTGAACTCGGGCAGCTGCCCGGCGGCCGAGACGGTGTGCGCCGAGCCGACCTCTTCGACCACGAAGGCCCGGTCACGCAGCTTGAGCTGGGAAAGCGGCTTGAGCGCGCCCGCCTTGGGGAGCACCACCCCCTCCATCGGCACCATCAGGTGCCAGGCGCCTTCTGATTCGCTGAGCCAGGCGGTACGCCCATCGTCGAACGAGAGACACCATTCGTCCCACGTGCCGGTGGCGTTGCCCTTTTGAATGCGGCCCACCACGGTGAACGGCGCGCCTGCGTGCACACCGGTGACCTGGAGGCTCAGCGGTGAGTCGGTGTCGACCAGCTGCGCGACTTTGCCCAGCTTCTCGAGCGAGGCCTCGCCGCGCAAGACCACGGTGTTGCAGAACTCGCAGACCTTGACCTGCCCGGCGCCTGGCTTGAACTCGAGGGGCGCACGGCACGAGGGGCACTCGCCGACCTTCATCGCCGCCCTCCGCGCACCTGCTCCAGGTCAGACATTCGAGCCTTCATAGCGTGCCTTGTTGGCCCCGGGCGCCGCATTTGTCGAGAGCGGCTCCTGGTTTCATCGAGAGAGCACGTCAATTGCTGGTGCGGTGGTGGTCAACCCACTGGCGTCATGTTCGAGAACGGAGCAGGCGCGACCGCTGGAGCACTCGGCGTTCGAGGTGCACAGCACCACGACGGAGTCGCCAACCGAGGCACTTGAAACGGCGCGCCGCGAGCGGCTGAACCTCGCTGACTCGGTTTGGCGGTGGGCGACCCACGTTTCCACACGATTGTGTACCGAAGTGCTCGTCGCGGCGGCACAGTGGCCGCGAGACCTGCACACCCCCAATCGCGGCGGGCTCACGAACCGGCCGTGACGCCTCTCATCGCCCGCCCGAAACATTTTTCGAAGACGATGCGATGAACGATAGAGAAGCCCATGGGTTTGACTCGAGACCTCTGGCTCCTGAGCACGGTGCTGCTCGCGGTGGCCTGTGCGACGCTCGGCTCGCCGGGTGATCGCCTGACCGCGCTCGAGGCCGAAGCGCCCTCGTGCGCCGACTTTCCCCAGCTCGAAGCCCGCGCCAGCGCAGTGCTCGAAGCGCTGATGCAGTCGAGCCGCGACGTTCTCGACGCGTCAGTGCGGGTCTCGCAGGCGCGCCAGGCCTGTGCCCGAAACGTGATGCGCTCGCTGCTCACGCTGCGAGAGCAACGAGGCCCCGAGGCGGCGCAGCAGCAGCTCGACGCGATGGCGATGGCGTTGACTGCGGTGGGCTTCGCATCGGTGACCCGAGAAGCCGCCGCCGACCCGAACGTGGGCGCGATGGTCGCCCTGGCCGCGGCGACCGCTGCGACGAGTCGCACCGACAAGGCTCGCACCGGCACAGAAAATGGCGCCATCGCAGGGTGGCAGGTCGCCGCCCCAGCTGGAGAATCACCGACCGCCGAGCTCGACGCAGTCACCGCGAAGGCCCAGGTCAAACACTGCGCGGCGCTCGGGCCCGATGCGCAGCTGACGTGCTTGGCTGAGGTGTCGATGCACGTGCTCGGGCGGCATGAGCGCGAGGCGCTGACCGAAGCTGCGCGTGGCGCGGCACGTCGAAAAATCGAGGCGTTGCGGCTGGTGCCTGCTGCTCAACGAGGGGCTGCGTTGTTGAAGTTGCTCGTGCGGCTCGACGCGCTCTCGGTCGATGAACCTTCGGTACAGGCTGAGCTCGAGGTCGCGCGGGCCGCGGCCTGGCCTGCGATCATGGCCGCACGAAGCGCTGGGCGCATCGAAGAGGCGGCGGCCTGGGCCAGACCCTTTCGAGTGCTGCCGAGCAGCAGCGCCGAGGTCGGGGCGCTTCAAGACAGGGCGGCCTCGCGCCAACTGCAGCTCGCGAATGAAGCAGGCGGCCGGGTCTGGGCGGCGGCGCTCCATCGAAAGCTGGCTGCGCGCTTTGGGGCGCCCGAGGCGAGCTGGCCCGAGTCACCAGGTCAGTGGGACCTCTCGCGGTTTGAATGTGGCCACTCGCCTGGTGCCTTACCCCCCGCGGCAGGCCTGTCGCTGCGGCTGGTGGCCACCTGCAAGAAGACGAAGCGGGCGTCAGACAGCGTGGCGCAGGCCGACCCGGCGATGAAGACCTTCGAGAACGAGCGCAGCCTCGAGTGGGAGGACATCGAGGGCACGCTCTTCGTCACCTGCGCGAGCAAAGTGCTCTCGTTCAGGGTGATGAGCCGAGACCTGGCGCTCGAGGGAGCGGCCGAGCAATCGGCGTTGGGGGTTCAGCTCCAGAAGCTCATCTCTCGCGCGACCCCTGAATGCCGAGCCGCACGAGCCGCGTTGGTCGAGCGAGACTGCGCGTCGATTGAGACTGCCAACCGGTTCGACACCGAAGACCACTTCACTGAGCACGCGTTGGCGCTTCAGCAGTGGCCCCTCTGCTTCACCCGGTGGCTCGACGAGCGAATCGGCCTCGCGCCCCCGCCTCCGTTCGTCCTGAGCGACTCGAAGGCCCCGCTTCAACCCCAGTGACCGAAGCAGCTCACTTCGTCACGGCAGGTGCGTTACTCTCAGCCGCCGGAGCAGCCTTCGCAGGCGCGGCCGCGGCAATCTTCTCCCACTTGCCGCCTTCCTTCTTACAGTCCTTCTTCGTCTTCTCGATTGCCGCGCCGTCTTTGACACAGTGATGCGTCGGCGGCGTCGGAGCTTTGGCACCAGCGAACGCGGGCACCGAGAGCACGGCAAGACACACAGCAAATCGTTTCATGGCGAAGACCTTTCGAAACCGCAGGGCCTCGAAAAATCGCACGGTGATTCACCTGCGTCAGCGGGCAAGTTGCCCCATTCAGTGCTCTTCTCGGCGCACCTTGGCGATCAGCTCGCTGAGCGCCCTCGGCAACGTGTCGCGGGTCTCTTCAATGCGCCCAGCGATCAACCACGCCTTGGGAAAGTCGCGAATCGCAGCGCAGCGCTTCAGCAGGGCCTCCTGGTTCGGCCACACCGAAGGAAACGGCAACTTCACCCGCTCACCGAGCGCCGAGCCCAACAACCACAGGGCCTGAAATTCAGCCCCTTCAGAGCGCAACATCAGCGCGGTGATGGCGGTCTCGGCCAGGCTGCGTTCTTGGCGCAGGTGCGGCAGCGACCAATCGGCGGTCATCGCCAACTCGAGCAAGGGCTTGGCCCGCTCGAACTGCCCCGCATCGTTGAAGCAGAGCCCAGCGCGAATCGAGGCGGTGACCGACGTGTCAGGCGTCTCTGACTTGAGCCGCCTCGCGACCTCTTCGAACAACGCGGCGGCGCGGGCGGGCTCGGCGGCCCAGACCCGAAACGCCCCGTCAGCCAACAGATCGAGCGGAGCCCCCTCGAGCGACTCACCGGGCTCCGGCAACTTCGCCAGCACCGCCAGCTCGGCCCGCGTCTCTTCATCGAGCACATCTTCGACCTCGGTGCGCAGCGCCGACACGTCGCCCAGTGGCAGCCCCGCCGCAATCGCCCGGTCGATCAACGCCAGCGCCTCTTGGGCCGCCGGCAGCCGCTCATCGAACATCACGTCGCACGCATCGCGAAAGCGCGAATACGCCAGTAACAGCAGCCACTTGGGCTCATTGGTCTCGGGGGTCACCACGTCGCGCAGCAGGGTCACCGCCCGGCCCCACGCTTCGTCGCGCAGGCAGTCAATCAGCGTGGCGTCTCGGTCACCGGGCAAGTGCCAGGGCGGCGCCAACGCATGGGCAGTGACATTCGCTGAAGTCATCGGCGCACTCTGCGACAGCCAGCGCGCAAGGCAAGTGACGAATGGCTAGGCGGTGACGACCGCGACACCCTCGGCCCTCAGGGCTTTGATCAACGCGCTCGACGGGCGTGGCAACGGCAGCTCGATGGGCCCTTCGGCGCTCTCACGCAACAGCACCCGAATCTTCGGGCGCTTTCTCGACAGCGACGCGCGCAAGCCCCCTCCGACGAACTCGACCGAGGCGATCTGGTCGAGCTGAAACGACCGGTCGCCCAGGAGCAGCCGACGCCCGGTCAACAGCACCCGCTTGGGTCTGAAGACGCCCATCGCGGTGATGAGAAACGGCAGCACCACCATCGCCGGCACCAGGCCCTGCAGCGCGAAGAAGCCGATCGCCCCCGTGCCGCCGAACAGCCCCAGGCCCACCGGCAACCGGGTCGAGTACCGCACCGGCTCTTGCGCAATCGCGACCAGCGCTTCTTCGAGCGGCATCGAGGGCAGCCCCAGCCGTTTCAAGCGGCGGTTCACCGCGCCCGTCAGCCGTCTGCGGGTGCTGCGAATTTCATACACCAGCTCGGTCAGCTCGGGGTCTGTCGCGGCCTGGGCGATGATCGCGGCCTCGGCCTGCTGCACCGTCTCGGCCTGATACGCCTCGACCGCGCGAACCACCTTGAGCGCGTTGCGATAGGCGAAGAACGGCAGCGTTTCGAGCAGCGCGCGGTTGGCCGATTCGACGATTTTCACTGCACCTTCGAGAGGGAGAGAAGCTGAGCTCAGGGCCATGGTCGTCTTGTTCAAAAGCCTTCGAGGGGGCTGACTGACAGGTTCTTCGACGCCAAAAACTCGGGGTTGAACACCTTGGAGGCGTATCGACTTCCGTGGTCGCACAACAAGGTGACGATTCTTTGCCCCTTCACCCGCTTCGCGACCTCGAACGCACCCCGCACGTTGAGCGCCGCCGAGGTGCCGACCACCAACGCGTCATGTCGGGCAAGGTGGTACAGCATGTCGATCATCTGTTGATCTGACACCCGCATCGCCTCGTCGACCTGTGCCCGGCGAAAGTTCTCGGTCAGTCGCATGATGCCGATGCCCTCGGTGATCGAGCTGCCGCTGCCCTCGACCTTGCCCTCGCGCACATAGCAGAACAGCCCTGAGCCCGCAGGGTCGGCCAGCACCACTCGCAGCTTCGGGTTCTTGGCCTTCAAGTACCGCGAGACGCCGCCCAAGGTGCCGCCGGTACCGACCGCGCTGACCAGCACGTCGACCCGGCCCTCGCACTGCGCCCAGATTTCAGCGCCGGTGGTCTCGGCGTGAAAGTCACCGTTGGCCGGGTTCTCGAATTGATTCGGCCAGAACCAGCCATTGGCGTCGGCGAGTGTCTTGGCCGCGTGAAAGAAGTGGTTCGGGTTGGCGAACGGCACCACCGGCACCCGGCGAACGTCGACGCCCATTGCCTCGAGCAGCTCGTATTTTTCGCGCGACTGGTTGTCGGGCATGGTGACCACGACCTTGTAGCCACGCTCGACGCCCAACAGGCCCAGGCCGATGCCGGTGTTGCCGGCGGTGCCTTCGACGATGGTGGCCCCCGGTGTGAGCAGGCCCGCCGCTTCGGCCGCGCGAATCATGCCCTTCGCGGCGCGGTCTTTGATGCTGCCGCCGGGGTTCATGAACTCGGCCTTGGCCAGAATCTCGTTGCCGGTCGCCTTCGAGAGCGAGCCGATTCGCAAGAGCGGGGTGTTGCCGACCGAGTCCCACAGCGAGGTGCCGGCCATGGCTAGCTCACCGGGGCGGCGCGGTGCGGCAGGCCGTAACGGGCGAAGGTCGCCTTGGCCGCGGCGAGCTGCTCGGGCGTCTTCGCCGTCGCCAGCACGGTCTCGACGAAGCCATCGTTGCTGATGGGCTTGCCCTTGTACTGCCGGTACACGCTCTGGAGCGCGGTCAAGATGCCGCTGCCGGCTTCGCGGGTGCCGCGCAGGTCGATGTCCAAGTCTTTGAGCAAATTGGGGCCGGCGTTGTAGGCGGCGGGGTTCGTCTCTTGCGCGTAGTCGGTGTCGACGCCGAGATCATGAGACCACGCAGCGTGGGTGTCACTGGTGGCGCGGCCGTCGGTGAGCCAGGTCGTCACGGCCTCGTCGATCCACCCGGCGTTGCCGTCGCGGGGGCTCAGCGAGCGGCCGAAGTAGCTGTGAATGGTCTCGTGCCGCAGCGCATCGAGCGCCGATTCGGTGGCTCCGGCGTACTCCATGCCGGTGCCGCCATCTTGCGGCATGGTGTGCGGCCACAGCTGGGCGACGAAGGTGGCGTGGGGGTAGGGGCCGAAGAGCTGCTCCATCTCGGCCAGGGTGGTCGAAATGATCTTCTGGCCGTCGTCGAGCAACTGCTTGCCCTCTCGGGTCGACGAGAGCGCCGATTTTTTGGCGTACGCGGTGATGGCGATGTCGCGCCCGTCGATGGAGCGCAGCGTGCTGGTCTTCTCGGTGATCGCCGCCGCGGGCACGAGGTGCAGAAAGGGCTCCGAGGTCGTGAAGCCGGGGGGGAAAGTGACTTGAAACCCGGTGCTGGTCTTCTCGAGGGTGCCATTGGTGAAGACCCGCTGGGCAGGGGTCGCCGGCACGTCGAGCTTCACGGTCAGGGGTATGCGGTCGAACTGAAAGTTGCTCGGCAGGTACGCACCAGCGAACGACGCTCCGCGCGCCCCAGCGCCGGGGAAGGTCTTGACCAGGTCGCTCATGCGCATGAAGAAATCGACGCCGTGGTCGTCGATGGTGAGGCTCTCGTTGCGATCGTCTTTCATCAACGATTCGGGCGAAAGCGAGTACCCGACGGTAAGCTCATGGGCCCCGGGCTTGAGCTTCTGGGCGAGCAGCCGGGTCGGCTGAACGTGGGTTCTCTCGGCGAGCGGCAGCAGCGCATAGGCCGCCTCATCGATGAACCGAGGCTCGGTGAGGGTGCCGGGCCCGACGTTCATGCGAACCAGCTGCGATGCGGGCAGGGCGTGCCCATCGACGGTGGCGGTGATCGGGTCAGGCAACATGTTCAGAAGAGGCATGCCCTCTTCGGCTTGGCGAAACGCGACCTTGCCAGAAACGTTCAGCGCCTTCGCGGCCTGGTCGACGCTCACGTCGATGACCGTCTTGGTGATGTCGATGGGTACGATTTTCGAGGTCACTCCGCCGACCTTGGCCTTGAAGGGAGGGAACGCGAGCGCGAGGTCATCGCTTTTCGGCGCGCGAGCGGCGGCGGTGGCGGGGCTCGCGGCGACCAGGGCGTCGAGCGGCGCGGCGGCGTCGGGCGCGTCAACCGGGGCGCTCGGCTCGACCGGCTTGACCGTGGTGGGAGGCACGACCCGAGGGGCGGTTTTGGGGAGCTTGTTCATGGGCCTGACCGAAGGTGGGCGGGCACCCTACAGGGTTGATCAGGCGCGCAACAGCCCCCGCCGGCCGCTCCGAATCGATTATCAATCGATGAGAAACCCCCCTTCGAAGAAGCCGCGGTGCGCCGCCTTGAGAACGGTCACCTCCCGCCATCTTGACCTTGGCCAAGGCACCGGTCTTTGAACTGTCGGGCAAAGCGCTCGAGGCCCGCCCCATCGAGATGCGGTGTCTTGGCTGCGATTTCGGTGTGCAGCGTGTTGTAGCAATGCTGAAGACGAAAGCGCTCTGTCCACCCGGTGGTGTCCTCGAGCGCAGGGTCGAGCGTGGCGCCAGTGAGCTTTTCTTCGGTCAGCTCAAACACTGCGACGCAGCTCCCGGCGCTCGACTCGAGCAGGCCGTCAATTTCAGGTGAGAGTGTCTTGCCGAAGGCCGACGCCCGAACGAGGTCGACGGGAGTCACCGACGCGGTGAACTTGAGCTTCGAGCCTGCGATTGAAGCCGCTCGAACGCCGCCGTTGCACCGGTCGCCCTCCGTCACGATGCGAACTCGAATCAAGGCGGTCTTGGTGAGCCGAAAGACCCCCAGGCCCGAGAAGTTGCCGCTGCCGCCACCGCCCCAGACCCAGTGGAGCGCCCAATCGCCGTTGGGCAGCCGGCCGATGACTTCGTAGCGGGTGAATTCACGGGTCTGCGGGTCAGACCAGGTGGGCTGCCCGCGCTCCACTTCGACCTGTTCATGGTTCTGGTTGCAGTCGCTGAGGGCGACGGTCGTCGGCGCCTCTTGCTCAGGCCCAATCACCAGTGCCCCGATACAGCGAGGGTTGAGCGGTACCTCGTTCACTGAAAACGGCAGCGCGGTGAGAATCAAAGAGAACCAGAGCATTTGGCTCAAGGTTATTCTTTTTCGCGAATCGAGGCCCGGCTCGACGGCGAACGCTAACGTTCGCGTTCGATGAGAAACCCGTGCTTCCACACCGCGGCGAGGTGCTCGGTGGCGGCGATGTCTTCGAGGGGGTTGCCCGCGACCAGCAGCAGGTCAGCCACCGCGCCCGGCTCGACGACGCCGAAGCGCACCGACGGGTTCAAGTACTTGGCCGGGGTCGAGGTGGCGGCTCTGAGCACGTCGGCGGGCTTGAGGCCCAAGGCGACAAGGGCTTGCAGTTCGCGGTGCATCGAAGCGCCTTGAAAGACGCCCGGCAGGCCCGAGTCGGTACCGACCAAGATGACGACCCCCGCGGCCCAGAGCTTGGTGAGGTTCTCGCCGATGGTGCGGTCGAGCGCGGGCAGGTTGGCTTCGTAGGCCGCGTCGAAGCCCGGCATGGTGAAGCCGGGAGGCCGGCTGGTGAAGCTGGCCTCGTGGCCCTCGCTGAAGCGCTGCTCCAAGGGGTGCAGGGCGATTCGCTGACGAACGACGTCGTCGATGGCGCCGTAGACGTGGCGGGTGCTGACCATCGGCACGTGGGTGGCGGCGATGCGGGCGACTTGTTCGTCGGTGAGCACGTCTGACCAGGGCACGTGCATGAGCAGCGAGGCTCCGGCTTCGGCGGCTTCGACGGCTTGTTGGGCCGAGCCGACGTGCACGAGGGTGCGGGTGCCGCGGGCGCGGGCTTCGGCGATGATCTTCTGCAGGGTGGCGAGGGCGAGGCGGGGCGTGCCCGGTGGCAAATCGTCGTAGACCACCTTCACGAAGTCAGGGTGATCGGCGAGCTCGGCTTTCAGTACGGCGGGTATCTCGGAGTCGTGCTCGATTTCGACCACGGTCGAGGCGAGCAGCACCGCGCTGACCGGCCACGAGATGACCGACTTGAAGAGGGGTATCGGGTGACCGTCTTTGGCGGTGACGATGCGGGTGGCGCGAAAGACCGAGGGGGTCTCGAGGGGCAGCTCTTCGAGGGTCTCGACCAGGTTCGCCGCCGCCCCGGGGATGAGGACGGTCGTGACCCCGCTGGCGAGAAACATTTCGAGCTGGCGCTCGGTGTCGGGCAGGCTCAATTCCCACGGTGGGAGGCCGGCGGTGAGGCCCACGTGCCCGTGGCTGTCGATGAGGCCGGGCATGAGGGTCTTGCCGGCGCCGTCGACGCACGAAGGGTCGCGCTGGGCGGCGGCGGGTGAGATCGACTCGATTCGGCCCTCGGCGAGGGTGACGTCCATCGGGGCGGTCAGCTGATCAGAGGTGCCGTCGAAGATGCGCGCGCCGGCGATGCACTGGGGGCCGCGGCGGGTTGCGTCGACGTGAACCAGCGGCAGCGAGGCACAGCTGCAGAGAATGACGAGCCAAAGCTGTTTCATCTTCTGGCGGCTTTTAGAACGCGGTTTCGACGCCGACGGTCAGCGCGACGTCGGTCTGCAAGCGCGCGGGCGTCGAGACGGGCGGCTGCGAGTCGTAGTTGATCAGCAACGCGGTCGAGAACGAGAGGTTCTCAGTCAGGCGTGCGTTGAGCTTGGTGGTGTTGTTGATCAGCAAGCGCCCCGAGGTCGGCGCCAGCAAGAAGGGTATGAACTCGAGGTCTTCTGAGAAGTGCACGTCTTTCGAGTACGCCCAGCGAAACGCGAGCGCCACGCGCGGAGCGAGGATCGGAATTTGCGGGTCGGCCACCGCCGCCGCCGTTGGGAAATACTGGTACCGCGACTCGTAGCCCGCTCGCAGCGCGAAGTCGGCGCGGAGGTACACCTTCTCGAGCTCGGCCTGCTTGACGTTGAAGAAGGTCATGCCGGTACCGGCTTCACCGTAGGTGCGAAACTCGATGTTCTTCATGTGGTCGAACTCGGCGCCGTACAAGACGAACAGCGAGGCGAAGCTGTCGCCGACCTGGTGGTCTCCCCGAATGGTGCCACCGGCACGCCGCGCGGTCACGCTGGGTTGGCTCAACGCCACGTTCGCAGACGGGTTCGACAGGCCGTAGGCCCCGTTGGCCTTGATGCTGAAGCCCCACTTGCCCCACTTGCGGTCGGCCGCGCCCTGCGAGGTCATGGTCAGCTGCTGCGAGTTGCCGGTCAGGTACGCGAGGCCGAACCCGAAGTTGCCGTGCCAGCGGTCAGCCGCGTCAACCACCGGCGCCGCTGAGGGAATGGAGACGGGCCCCGCCAACGCGTCGGCCATGCGCTGCGTCGCCGCGGCCGCTCGCTCAGCCGCTGCCGCTGCTTTTTCAGCAGCGATCACCGCGCGCTCTTCGTTCGACAGCTGGGCAGGCGCCGGCTCGGCGGTTTGCGACATCAACACGGCAACGGTCAGACCCAGGGTCAGCATGTGGCGGGAGCTCCAAGAGAAGTGGTGCGCGCCACGTAGTGGACGCTGGTGGCGGTGACCATCAATTTCTGAAGCCCGTTTGGCCTCAGTGCGTTCGGTTCGCCGCGGTCGCTTCGAGCTTGTCGAGCCAGGGCTGCTGCGCCTGCGCGCCCGCCGTCGTATCGAGCGAGCGCCCCTTCTTCACCTCGTCGATCGCCGAGATGTACGACCCCAGCTGCTCATACGCCTGCGCCACCCGGTAGTGCAGATCAGGCCGCCCCGGCTCGAGGCGCGACGCCGTCACCCACGCATCGAGCGCCTTCGCATGCCGTGCATCGGCCGACCACAGCGCGGCGATTTTCTGAAACAGCGTCGACCGTATCGCCGGGTCACCCACGTACGGTTGTACCCGCTCGAGCACTTGCCGCGCCGCTCCGGTCTTGCCTGCACCGGCCAGCACCTCGGCCAGCGCGTACGCTGTCTCGACGCTGCTCGGAGCCTGCAATGTGCGCTGCTCGAGCAACGCCGCCGCCTCGTCAGCCCGCCCCAGCTTCGCCATCATTCTCGCGCGCACCAGCACCGAGGCCTCGCGCTGCTGGGGCGGCAACGACTCGAGCAAGCCGACCGCCGCCGCCAAATCGCCTTTCGCTTCGAGCGACCGCACCTGAAGTACCTGGGCCTCGAGCTTCATCGTCTCAGAGATGGGGTTCTCGAGCGCGCGCGTCAGCAGCACCTCGGCCTCGGCCGGGGCGCGCCGACCAAGCGTGTTCCACGCTGACTCGAGCCAGCCCGGCTGGTCGATGAACAACCGCTCATAGTCATGCTCGGTGCTCGCGATGGCCAACGCCACGTCCATCACCCGCTCCGAGCGTTCTCCCAGCTCGAAGGCCGTGCGAAATTCGAGCAAGGCCTGAGTTCGCTGGTGCAACCGCAGCAGCGCCTGCGCAGCGGCGATGTGCGCGTGCGCGTCGCTCGGTCGCAACCACAGCCACCGGTTCACCCACGCCAACGCATTCTGCGCCGACCCGTGCGTCGCAGAGACCTCAGCCATCGCCGCGTACAGCACCCAGTCGGCCGGGTGCCGGTCGAGCGCGGCCTTGGCCATCGCGGGCACGGTGGGCAGCGCCTCGGGGTCTCCAATCGCCGCCTGCAGCGCGCGCTCATCAACCAGGTGCGACGGGCGCGCCCAGGCCGCGCACACCAGTGCGATGACCGCCGCCACCGCCACGGCTCCAAACGCCCGCAGCGTCACCAACCGTCGAGGTGACACCGCCTCGGGTGCCACCGAGGCCACCAGCCCCAACACCACGGCCGCGATGGCCGGTACCGCGTTGAGCTCGAGCGCGAAGTCGAGCACGTCGTGAATCAACAGCCCGAGCACGCCGAGCAGCGCGACCGCCTCGACTCTCAAGTGCTGCGAGTCTCGCCACAGCCGCCGCGCCACGTACGCCGCGAGCGCGAGCAACCCGAGTGAAAACGGCAGCCCCGCCTCGGCGAACCACTGCAGCGCCACGTCTTCAGGGTGGGTGAAGGTCACCTCGAACTGACGGGTCTGCCACGGGCTGAACGCGAGCTCGAACGCGCCCACGCCCATGCCGAGGGGCCAGAACGCGCCGGCGGCCTTGGCGAACATCGGCCACAGCTCAAGCTTGGTCGACCCCAGCCGCTCGAGCGTGGCGACCGAATTCGCGCGCGTCTGCAGCTGCTCGAAGGCCAACAACCCGGCCCCGACGATGACCGCGGCGATGGCCAGCCAGGGCAACGCGCCGCGCAGGCCTCCGGTGCGCCGCGAAGCGACGTACGCCGCGACCAGGCCCCAGGTGACCACCAGCGAAGCGATGCCCCCGCGCGAGAGCGAGAGAAACGTGGCCACGCCCATCATCACCGCCATCACGCCCCAGCCAATCGCCGAGTCGCGACGCTTCGCCTGCAGCGCCAACCCCAGCGCGATCGTCGAGCACACCGTCAAGAACGCCGCCAGGTGATTGGAGTTACCGAACGGCGACATCATCGGCGTCGTCGCCACGAAGCGGTACATGCCAAAGAGCGTGTCGAGCCCGGCCAACAGGTGAATGAAGCCGATGGTGGCGAAGAGGCCGCCCATCACGCCCACGACGCTGATCAACCGGCGCCGCGCGTGCTCGCTGCGACCGACCTGTGCCGCGGTGAACACCAGGCACCCCAGCGCCACCGTGCGGGCCAGCGCGCGAAGGGTCGACGCCAGGTCGACCGTCACGGGCCGCCAGCCGGTCAGCCCCATCGGCACCAACGCGTTCTCGCGCAGGTCGGCGGCATGCGGGCTGAGCCCCGAGAGCAAAAACGGAGGCAACGGCACCACCTGCACCAGCTCGAGCGTAAGCACCGCGAGCGGCAGCCACAGCACCGGGTGCCAGGCCCAGCGGCGCTGGTGCAGGCGGGCTCCGACGAGCCAGCACACGGTGGCCAGCAGGCTGAGGCCCATCAGCAGCCACAGCGACCACTCGGTCGCGCCACCGATAGCCAGGGGCAGGCACACCAGGGCGAGCCCCAGCACCGCTTCGGCGGCGTACCACCATCGATTCGACTGAAATGGGGGTTTGCTCATGGGGGCAGGGCAGATTCTCTCGCTTTGAGAATTCGAAGTGAAGGCTGACGATTCTCACTTCTGGCCGTTCTGAGCTAGGACCTTTCGCCATGGTTCGTCGTCTTGATTCGGCCGCACCCGCCGCGGCGCCCCCCAAGGCCGCGACCGCTGCCGAAGCGCCCCCAGAAGCGGCTCCGCCGACCGCCTTCCCCAAGAACCTGGATGCGTTTGGGGCCACGGCCGGTCACCGACCCCTGCCGCCGACGTCGCTCGGCACCATCGACGGTCACGCAGTGAGCATCAATGCCCAGGGCCGCCTGGTGCTGCCCGGCGACACGGGCACCATCAAAGACACCCTGGCCGCCCAGCGCGCCGCGCTCAAGACCGACCAACCCTTCGTCAAGGTCGTGAACAAGTTGGTGCTCAAAGACGTGGCCGACCGCCTGGTGGCGCTGCACCGCGCTGGCACCTTCGAGGCGACCGACGACAAGCAGGTGCTCGATCAACGGCAACTCCGTGCCTCATCGATGGCGCTGCTCGAGCGGGTCGCGATGCGTGCCGGAGCGCTGGGCGATCGCCCGTTGCAGACCGCGATGACGACTCAGCTGACCACGCTCATCGCCGCCGAGCCGTTTCGCCCGCTGCGCGACTTCACCTGGGAGAGCCTGAACGCCCGCGCCGACGACAAGCTGATGCCGGTGGTGTCAGGGGCCAAAGAGGCGATTTACCCGTCGAAGCCGCCCTACGACAAAATGCTCGCCGACGGGGTGCTGCGCATCGCGTACTACATCGACAACGAGGGCTCGAAGATTCTGGGGCAGCGCGAGTTTCTGCGCTCGCTCGACCTCAAAGAGACGATGATCGACCCGAACACGTTCTCGTACGTGAAAGAGGCGACCGGCAATCGGCCCCGCATCGAAGTGACGCTGCGCTCGCCCCAAGTGCATTCTGACTCGCCGGCGTTGTTCGAAAAAATCGACGACCCGGGCACCGACCTCATCGCCTACACCGGGCACGCCGGGTACGGGCAGCGGGTCGAAGCGGCGATCAGCTCAGGCGCCAAGGCGACCGGCGAGGGCAAGCTGGTGGTGCTGATGCAGTGCTCCGGAGACAGCAGCATCGAGTCGCTCGAGCGCGCTTTTCCCGATGCGCAGGTCATCTCGACCACGCAGGCGTCGAACGACCCCAAAGACCAGGCGATGTTCAAACAGCTGCTCGACGGCCTCATGGCGCGCGCCGACTACGCGTCGATTTCGCGCAACGTGCTGCAGAAGCTCAAAGGCCTCGACTGGGACAACGGCACCAAACCCGAAAAGCACTACTACTACCCCGACAGCGCGAAGATCGTCGGGCCCCACGTCGACCGCGACCGCGATGGCATCGGTGACGGCGTCGGCGTCGACCGCAAGGCCAACCCCGGCGACCACCTCTTCAACGTGACCTACCCGACCCGCCTCGACGCGGCCGGAGGCTACGACCCGGTGGCCCAGCCCATCGACGCCGATGCGCTCGACGGCACCGCGGCGAACAAGGCGGTGGGCGCGCTGAGCCTGGTGCTCCGCTACAACAACCTGTTGCCCAAAGCCCAGGCCGAGAAGCTCAAGTGGGGCGACAGCCTGGTGCAAGCCGCCGGGTTCTTCACCCCCGCGGCCGATGACAACCACGCGTTTCGCTTCACCACCGACCCGGCCTCGGGGAAGGTGAAGGTCGAGACCTCGACCCGCTTCGCGCACACCAAGCCGACCGATTTGGCGCCGATGATGGCGTACGAAGCGGGCCAATTTCTGGGCAAGACCGCGGGCCTCGACGCCGTGGGCTGCACCGCGATGGCGCTGGCGATGACCGCGCAGGTGGTGCACCAGCAAGAGGGTTCGAGCTGGCGGGTCAGCCGCACCGCGTTCGACGAGCTGTGGGCCGACGAGTCACTGTTGGCGCAGCGCTACGGCCTGGGCAAGGTGGGCATTCAAGACGTGGCCGAGGCGCTGGGCCCGGCCAAAGACGACGAGCTCGCTGTGTCGAACTTCGAGGCGCTCAAGAAGTGGGTCGCCAGCAAGCCCGAGCTCGCCAAGGTCAACGAGCGCATGCCGACCCGGGTCGGGCAGCCCTTGACCGTACCCGCGGGGCTGCGGTTGGGCTCCGAAGGGCTCAACCTCAAGTCGCTGCAGCGAATCGTCGACGCGGTGGGCGTCAAGGGCACCGTCGAGGCCTTTGGGCCGGTGGGGTTCAGCTCAGGAGAACCCAACAACCTCACCGTCACCTACCGCGAGCCCACCGGGCAGCTGCGAATGCTGGGGTTGTCGGTCGATTCTGATTCGCTGGTGCGGGCCGCGTCGCGGGTCGACCTCGACGTCGAGGGGGCCAAGCGCCGAGTGGGCCGCGCGTACCTGGTGCAGGTGGCTGCGGCGCTCAAGCATGACCCCAAGCCGTGGCTCGACGCCTTCACCACCTTGACCGCCGCGGGCAAGACGTCGGCCGAGGCGGTGAGCGCGGTGCTCGAAAAAGAGCGCAAGAACGTGCCGCTGGGTACCGACTTGCCGTTTCCGTCACGGTTCGAGACGTTGCGTACGTACGGCCTGGCGTCGGCGGCCGAGAGCGCTCCCATCTTCGAGACGCTGATGAACCTGTACCCACGGGCAGGGGCCGAGGTGGGCGAGCTGCTGGTGCTGCGCTGGCTCGACGGGGCTTCAGAGCGGCGCGGTACGTACCAAGTACCTCGAGACGCTGGCCGCGACGGGCGCACGTGACGGCTCGGCCAAGGCAATAACCGGTGCCTTGGCGGGGTTGACTGGCGCCATGCCCAAAGATTTTCCCCTCGAGGCGGTGCTGACCAGTGGTCTGGTGCCGAAGTCGGCGATGCTCGACCTGGTCAAAGCGGTGTCGGCGAAGAGCAAGTGGTCGCCCTCTCAAGTGACGGCGCAGCTGTTGACCGCGTGGAGCCCTCCGACCCAAAACGAGTCGCGCGCGGTCATCGCGGTCGCTACTGAGATGGCGGCGCGCAACGCGAACCCAGGCGAGATGGTGCTGGCGGCGATTGAAGCTGCCCACCGGCGCAAGGGTGACCCGCCGTTGTTCGATACCGGGCTGCTCCAGAAGCTTGGAGTCATCACGCCGGCCCAGGCCAAGACCCTCGATCTGCGAATGGCCTCGTGATGATCACTGCGACCTTGATGATGGCGCTGACCGCCGCGGCTGCGCCTCCTGCTCCTGCAGCGGCAGAGGTGCCCTGGCCGAGCCTCGATTTCACGCAGCTGCAGTGGCTGGGTGGAGGCGCCAATGGCATCGCGGTGCGCGAGCTGCGGCTGCCCGACATCGGCCAAGAAAAGCTGTGCGAGTACCCCGGGGTGGCGAAGCTCAGCGAGCCCGAGAAGGGTGACGACCACAACGGCGTGACCATGATCACCTGGGCCATGCCCGAGGTAGGCCAGGTGGTGACGCCCAAGGTGCTCAAGCGCTACCCGGTGTACCAACCCGGCGTGGTTTCGGCGGGCTGCACCGAGGCTCCAGTCGCGAACACCGCGCTCGACGCCGCCAAAGCCTATTGGAAGGAACAGAAGCTCGAGTTCGAGAAGCGGGTGTTCAGCAAGGCCGTGTGGGTCGAAGAGGGCGACGTGCCGTTCAAGGGCTCATGCTTCAAGACCTCGAAGGGCGGCAAGGGGTGCTCGTTGAGCAAGACCTCGGCTGACGTGGTGTTGACGCTGAAGCTCGAGGCCACCTCGCCCTGCATCAAGAAGGCGGGCGACTCGTTCGAGCAGGGGTGCAACGCCGAGCGGCTCTACACCGGGTCGGTGAAGACGCAAGACACCAAGAAGCCTTTTGCGTTCGCGATCAAGGCGTTGATGCCGACCAACGGCACGGGCGTGCAGAACGAGCTGCGGCGCATCGACATCATGGGCTTCGAGAGCTACCAGTTCGTGGTTTTCACGTTCGCCCCGGTGTTCTTGAGCCAGCGCGAGAAGACCCAGGTGTTGCTGCGCATTCGCTGAGCCCGCGACGCCCTACGCGGCGAGGCTGCGCGCCGGTGCGTAGCGTCGCGACGACAGAATCCACCCGTAGTGGCCGTGCACCCACTGCCGAATCGAGCGCGCATACAGCGCCATCGCCGAGCCAGGCCGGGTGTTGCCCAGCTGTTTCTCGAGCGTCTCGAGCTCTGCGAGCAGCTGGTTGTGCAAGGTGGCCACCGCGTCGAGCGCCTCGTTTCGGCCGCACCCCAGGCTCGCTTGCAGCACGATCACGGCGTTGCACACGTCTCCGACCGCTTCTTCTTTCTCGAGGCTCGACAGGTCATTCACCAGGGCCGAGAGGTCTGCGCCGAGCTCACGCAGACGGGTCACGACGGGCGTCTCGAACTCCTCGTCGGTGAGAAACACGCCGTGGGTCAGCTCCATCAAGTCGAACATCGGTGACATGCCGATGCTGCCGCGACGCAGCTCGAGATACGCCTGCAGCGAGGGAGCGACGCCCTCGAGCCGCGCCTCGGCCTCGAGCACGCAGCCCTCACAGTAGGCCTCGAAGCTCTTGGCGTAGCGGGCTCTCCAGAACGCCGGAGCCGAGGCCACCGCGCGCTGAACCAAATCGTTGAGCGCCCGCGCATAAGCGGTGGCCGGCATCACCGCGCCAGGCCGGCCCGAAACGATGTCGACGTACGGGCGAAGCGCCGTGCGCAACCCGTTGGGGTCGAGGCGAAAGGTGCCCTCCGGGTAGAGGTCATCGAACAGAAACAAGAACGAAATCTGATCAGCCGCCAGCTGCACCACCGCCTGGCTCGCATCGGGGAAACAGGCCGCCGCGCAGGTACCGCAGCCGATGCGCTCGAAGCCACGAAGCTGTGACTGATTCAGCAGCGCGAGCCCGGTGACCCAGGAGGCACTTTGCTGGTCGTGAGACTCCGACTTCGACACATTCATCTGGGGGTAGGTGAGCATCTGAGGCGCACCGCACCGCACACACCATGCCAGACACGTGTGTCTTGAATTACGCCAGGTTCGGCGATCACCCAATGGGTCAATGACCGAGGGGGAGTGTTCACCGACCCAGTCTGCTCACCGGCTTTGAGCCCATTCGCGCCGATCTCGACAGTGGCAGCGGCGAGGGGCGGTGTTTTGAGCCAGAAGTGAAGTGGCACCGGCGGTGCAGCTCACATCGCGGTGAGCCCCTGGTCGCTTCGTCGTTGGGTCGAGAGTGAAGCGGGGAGTGACCGTCACAAGCTGATGGCGTTTGCCTACTCTGTGGTCGGCGCCCCGCTGGTCTTCGGTCTGTGGTGGCTGGGTGGGAGCGCGCTGCAGCTCTGCACACTCGGGGTGGTGCTGGCGCTGGCGGTGACGGTGCTCACGGTCGAGCGCTTTCAAACCCGGCTCACGCTGGCCTACGCGTTGGGCATCGTGCCGGCCATCGTCTGCGGCCTCTCGGGAGACATGGCGGGCTCGCACAGCGGTGCCTTCGCGACGATGTTGATGTGCACCGTCGGGCTCTCGTCGTTGCACGAGCGGCTGTCGACGGTGGTGTGGGCCTGGCTGTCGTGCACCATCGCCTGGGTGGTCATGCTCTTGCCCTCGGGCACCGGAGACGCGACGACGGTCTTCATCTTGAGCTGGACCTACGCGGTGGCGGCGGGGCTGTTGTTCGCGAAGGCCGAGCAGATGCGGCGGCTGCACCGCGATGTGAAGGAGCAGGCCCACGCGGCGCAGGTGGCCAGCCGGGCCAAGACCCAATTTCTGGCGGCGATGAGCCATGAGCTGCGCACTCCGCTCAACGGGGTCATCGGTACCGCCGAGCTGATGTTCGACAGCCCCCTGACGTTGGATCAGCGGGAGTCGCTGCAGACCATTCGCTCGTCGGCCGACTGGTTGCTCAGTACGGTGACCGGCGTTCTCGAATTCACCAAGGCCGAGACGGGCCAGATGGTGATTGCGTCGAGCCCCTATGAGCCGCGCGCCTTGATTGAGGAGCTGGTGCGGTTGATGGCGCCAGTCGCACACCAGAAGTCGCTCGAGCTGCTGGTCGACATCGACGCGGGGTTGCCGGCAATGGTGACGGGCGATGCATTTCGGGTTCGTCAGGTCGTGACGCAGCTGGTTTCGAACGCGCTCAAGTTCACCGAGCGGGGCTATGCGCGGTTGTCGGTCAGGGCGCTCGACGCTGGGCTCGAGTTCGCGGTCGAAGACACCGGCATCGGCATCGCCGAAGCCGACCTGCCGCGCATCTTCGAGCCGTTCACGCAAGCCGATGATGGCCCGCGCCGGCGCTTCGATGGCGTTGGCCTGGGGCTGACGCTGGCGCGCGAGCTGGTGAAGCGCCTCGAGGGCCGGTTGAGTGGCACCTCCGTGGTGGGCAAGGGCAGCCGGTTCGTCTTCTTCGTGCCCTGCCGCGATGCGCGCGCCGCCGAGGTGTCAGCGCCGGTGTTGGCCGGTCAGACCTGCCGGGTCATCAGCCGCTTGCCCGAAGGCCGCGAGTCGATCGAGCGGCTGTTGCGAAGCCTGGGCGCGCAGGTCGTCGAGACGGGTGAGGTGAGCCTGGTGGTGCTCGACGTGCCGGTGGGTGAGCCGATGCCGTGGCTTGCGTCGTTGCCGTCGAGCGGTCAGCGCACGGTCGCGCTGTGCCCGCAGGGCTTTTCGTCGAGCCTCGAGCTGCGTCGCTTGGGCGTGGTCGAGAGCGCGCCGAAGCACCAACAGCGGTTGGTGGTCTCGGGGCTGGTGAAGGCGTTGGCGGCGCCGTTGGTGGTGCCGATTCAGGAGGCTGCCCCCGCGGCGCAGGTGGTGCCGCTTCGCCCGCGTGAAGAGACGGTCTTCAAGTGCGTGGCGCTGGTCGCTGAAGACAACCCGGTCAACGCGAAGGTGCTGGTGCGGTTGCTCGAGAAGTACGGGGTTCGCGCCGAGGTGGTGATCAACGGCGTCGCGGCGTTGAAGCGGGTCGGCGAGATCGAGTTCGACGCCATCTTCATGGACGTGAACATGCCGGAGCTCGATGGGGTCGAGGCCACGCGCATTCTGCGGGCGAATGGGTTCACCCGGCCGATCATCGCGGTGACCGCGCGCAGCGGCTCCGACGATGAGAACGAGTGCCGGCAAGCGGGCATGACCGGGTTCTTGAGCAAGCCGGTCGACGTGAAGCGGCTCGAGAAGGTGATCGCGGAGATCAATCAGGGGCCCGAGGCCGCCCAGGCGTGAGAGCGGCGCGGTAATCGCCCGAAATCGCAGCTGAAAATTCGAGTGAGGGTGGCCTGCGGCCCCTGCGCAGGGCGAGTCGTACACGCCCGGCATTTCGGGTAGACCAGCCGCCATGCCCCGTATTCACCCGGCCCCCGCTCCGGGATCTCCTCGCGCTTCGCCTGGTTCGACCGGCTCGACGCTGAACGAAATGACCCCGCTCGACCAGGCCGTCGAGTTGGGGCCCATCGCCGCCGAGACGTTTCGGGTCGAGACCGACGGCACGTTGATGACCTCGAAGCTGAAGGTGCACGCGCTGGGCGACGAGATCGAGGCGATGCGGGTCGCTGTTTCTGAAGCAAAAGACCATCAACCGCTGGGCACCGTCGGTGACGTGAAGGTTCTGCGGGCGGTGGCGAGCCGGGCAGCGACGCTCCATCAGGTACTTCGGCAAGCGCCTCGAGATGATGGGCATGCCCTCGAGCTGCGAACGGGCCGCGCCGCTGCGCTCGGGTTGCTCGAGGCCGCCGCGCGTCGAGCCAGCGCGCTGGGCGAGGTCGAGGTGGCGCAGGCCCTGACCTTCGGGTTGACCGGCTTGGCCAGGCAGGAGCCTTTTCGACCCCTCAAAGATTTCACGCTCGACCGCTCGTTGAGCTTGGCCGAACAGCACCTGCTGCCAGAAATCGACGGGGTTCGCGCGATGCTCTACCCGCAGGCCCCGCCGTACGCGAAGTGGCTGCGCGACGGGGTGGTGCGCATGACGATGTACGTCGACAACGATGGCGCGCGCCGCGGGGGGGTGGTGTCGTTCTTCGAAGACTCACTGGGCTTCAAGCGCGTCGAGCATGACGACGGCAGCACCACGATGAAGCGCCCTGGCGCCAGCGGCAAGCCGCCGATCGAGGTCACCCTGCCTGCGACACCCAAGGGCGCGCCGGCTCCGGCCATCTTCGAAAAGATGGGTGATGCCTCGACTGACGTCGTCATTTACTCGGGCCATGCGGGCTACGGGCGCAACGTTGAAGATTCGCTGAGCAAGGCCGTCACGGCGTCGGGTGACGGCAAGCTCGTGGTGCTCTTGCAGTGCTCGGGAGAAAGCAGCGCCGAAGGGGTGACGCGGGTCTTCCCCGACGCGCAGTTGATCTCGACCACCCACTCGACCGACGTTCACTATGCCGAGGCGTTGTTGACCGGGCTGGTGAAGGGCATCGACACCCAGGCGGGGTACGACGCCATTCGCACAAGCGCGAACGCCTCGTTCAACGGGTGGCTCGCCGCCGACCGGGTGAAGCACCCGCAGCTCAACCACGACGAGTACGTCGACGCGCCAATCGAACAGCACTACTTCTACCCAAATCAGCGAGACGCCTTCATCAAGTACCTCGATCGCGACCACGACGGCGTCAAAGACCTCGAAGACGCGGTCTTCAACGTCGTCGCGCCCCGTCGCACCGACGCGTCGGGAGGCTATGACCCGCTCGACCCCGGCATGCCACTGCATCGCCTCGACGGCTCGGCGCTCTCGGCGTCGGTCGATCAGCTCAACCTGGTCGCGCGCTACGCGAAGCTGCCGCCGGGCCTGCTCGGCACCGCACCGTGGAACGATTCGCTCTTCGTACCCGCGGGGTACTTCGAGAGCAGCTCCGATGACTTGCGGGCGTTTCGCTTCGAGCTCTCGCCGGGCGCAAGCCAGATCAAGGTCTCGGTCAACGCCGCGTTCAGCCACACGCCCAAAGACGTCTTGAGCCAGATGGCGGCGGTCGAGGCGGGCCAGTTTCTCGGGCTCAAAGCGGGGCTCTCACCGACGCTCACGTCGACCTTGAGCCTGGCCATGCTCGAGCGAATTCGGCACCAGGCGAAGCCAGAGGCCGCTCCGGTCGTCACCCGGTTCAGTGACGCTGCACGCGAGCGCGCGCTCGAATCACCACCGCCGACGGTATCGCCGATTGCGACCGCCGCTGCCAAAGACCGCTTCTTTCGCACGCGCTACGACCTCGCCGTGCCGCTGCGGGTGTTGAGCGAAGCCACCGGCAACCCCGATGATTTCGGCCCCACGCACTTCGAGGCCCTCAGAGCGCGGGTCGAGGGCACTGCGGGGCTGAGCCAGCTGGCGTCGGTCAAACCGCGGCGAGCGACGGCGGCGCTCGACATCCCTCCGAAGATGACGCTGCCCGGGTATTTCGAGCTCAATGAGCTGCAAAACATCATCACCTCGCTCGGCGTCAAAGGCGAACCGGCCCTGCCGAGCTTCGAGCGGGGCGTGTTCATTCAGGCGGCGAAGACCACCCTGATTCCCGTGCGGGCGGCGGGGGGCGCGCTTTCGTACCTGTCGCTTGGGCTCGACGCCGAGGGCCGGGTGCGCGCAGCGTCATTGATTGCGGCGAACGCTGAAGACGAGGCCCCGGCGCTCAACCCAGAGCGCTCGCGACCCTGACCGCGGGGCCTTTGTGGGCCCCCGAAAGCGCGCGGGCCTGGGGTCTGGTGGTTCACTTCTTGCGCAGGGTGCAGACGCCGGTGACGTCGCGCAAGGCGATCGTGGCCGGGTCGGGTACTTGGGTCACGCCATGCAGATAGTCGTAATAGGGCTTCTCGAAGTCGTTGAAAGCGACGACGACGCTCAAGGTGTCGCCCACGACGCTGCCCGAGTAGAGCCAGCTGCCGAACGACGTGTTCACCTGAATGAACGCGATGCGCTTCGTGTCGGCGATGAACGTGTCGCGCAAGAAGACCTCGGGAGCGGTCTCGAGCACGTCGACCCCATTGTTGAGCAGGTGTTCGAGTTTCATCACCCCAGACGCGTCGGCAGCGAGGGTGGCCTCGACAGCCCCCGTCAGGGGTATCGGCAGAGGGTAGACGGTTGAGCCCGGCAGGCTACAGCGACCCGACCAGGTGCCAGAGACTGGCGTCTCGCGCTCAACGAGCAGGCGCTCGGCCCGTCGCAGCTCGAGCGAGGTGAAGGGTTGCTCAGCGACCACCTCTGCTGGGTAGTCGCGAATGGTCTCGACGTGGCTCAGGCTGAGCCCCTTCTCAGAGAGGGTACCGGTGGCGCGAAACGCCGGGTCTCCGGTCTGACCCCACAGCGGGTAACACAGACCAACCGGGTCACCAGCACCACACATGCGCTCGCTGAGCTCGAGCGAGACGCTCGTGCCCGTGATGGTACCCTTGAGGTTGTAGGTCAGGTATTTCGCCAACGGCGCGGAGCGTGACTCGACGTCGAGAAAACCTTGAACCGCGTTGCCCTGCCGTTGAAGTTGAGCGCTCGCCGCGAAGAGACCGTGCCGCAGAAAGCGCTTGCCCTTGACCTTGGCGGTGCCAGAGAGCCGGCCCACGGTTCGCGTGCCACTGCCGGCTGCGGCGATCGCGTCCTCCAGTTGCTCAAGCTCTTGATTCTGCGTGTCTTCGAGCACGCCAGCCCCGCACCCCATCAACTGCGTCGCAGCCGCGACGATGACCATCAGACGTCTCATGTGCTTCATACCCCCGCGTGTGTTTTCGCTGCGAAAGCAATCGGCATACCTGGCGCTCTCCGAGGAGAGCGCGTGGGTGCGACACCAAGGCCGCCTCAGAAATCTGTGGTCGACCAGTGAATTCTCGAGCGGCGTCTACTTCGGGGGTGGCCGGTCGGGTCGAGCAAACCCCCACTCGCGACGGGCGAGGCGCCGCACGCCCCCGAGCAGCTGGGCGAGGCCGCGGGCGGGCGAGTCGACCAACCAGATTCGAATGAAATACGGCGCCACCCGGCCCTCGGCGAAGTCGGCTGCGGCCAGATGGTCAGCTGAGAACAGCCGCTCGTGCACCAGGTGGCGGAGGTGCTGATGACCTGCGGTGCGACGGGTCTGGTCTGAGAGCGGGCCGTCGAAGGCGAGCTGCAGCACATCGAGCGCGGCCGCGTACGGCACGGTGAAGCCGACCTGCTTTGCGAGCTCTGCGACGCGGTTCCACTGCGGCGCTGACTTGGCGGCGAAGCGCTGCAAATCGACCAGCCATGACGCGCGCAAGAACGCGTGATTCGCGGCGTGAACCGCGAGGTAGAGAAATTCATCTTCAGCACTGAGGTAGCGCACGGCGCGTCGATCGAGCTGCGCCGGCCAGGCCCGCGACTGCACCGCGTGGTCGTCGTAGGTTGCCATGCCGAACCCCGCGAAGAGCCGAAAGTGCACCTCAACCAAGCCGGCGGGGCCTGAGAACGCCTGGTGGTGATGCTCTTCAAGCACGTCACCGAGTGAGGCGTCGGGGCGGTAGGTGAGGCCAATCGACCCCAGCGCGGCGTGCACCAGTGGCAGGTCGCTGGGCAGCACCAGAATGTCGACGTCGGTGCTCGGCCGAACCAGCGGTGAATCGTAGAGCCGGGTGGCCAGCCCGTAGCCTTTGAGCACGATCGGCGTCACGCCTCGCGCCGCGAGCACGTCGAGCACGCTGAGCAGCAACCGCTTGTTCTTCGCGCCTTGCGACACCGTGGCCCGCGCGTCATCGGTCAGCTGCTGCTGGCACGGCGTCGGGAGCGTGACCTTCGCCCGCGCCAACGCGTCAGCCACATACGCACTCAACCCATGGCGCGCGCACTGATGAACCAGCGTTGGCGCGTCGAGCTGCAAGGCGGGCAGCTCGGCTTCGCGGTGCGGTATTCGAGCGAGCACCTCGAACAACGGCGCCATCGTTTTTAGACCGACGAGGTCGACGCGACCGTGCTTGGCACCGCGGTGGCCGCCACCGGCATCACCGAGGGCAGCTTCGAACCGACGCGTCGCAAGTTGCTCTCGATTTCGTCGACCACCAGCTGCAGCATGATCTCCATCTGCGGAGGCACGTCGCCGTACTCGCTGCGCCAGTGAAAGACGAACGCGTGCTCGGGGCCGACCTTGAGCGACATCGCGCAGGCGTCGCGCAAATCCATATCGTTGTAGTCGTCACCGGCCCAGGTCTTCACCGGCTCGCTCTGCCGCCCAAGCTTCTTGACGAGCTCGACCGAGTCGAGCTTCGCCTCGCGCGCCAGCCAGCGAAACACATCGAGCACTTCTTCTTCGGAGTTCGCGCGCACCAGCTGCGCCGGCACATGCATGATCACCTTGCGCAGCCACTCGACGTGCCGGCTGTGAATGTGCTGACGCTGCCGCGCCGCCAGGGCCAAGTACTCGAAGTACCCGATGAAGCGAATCAGGCCGAACAACACCGCGCTCACGCCGAGCACCGCGCCGCCGACGTACCAGCTGCGGCCGAAGGCGATGCCAATGGCGCCGACGCAGAGGGCGACGGTGACGCCGTAGATGATCAGCACCGCGCGGCGATGGGTGATGCCCATGTCGAGCAAGCGGTGGTGAATGTGCCCACGGTCAGGCGAGAAGAGGGGCCGGTGCTCGAGAAACCGTCGCACCATCGCCAGCAGGGTGTCGATGATCGGCACGCCCAGCGCGACGATGGGTACGGCGATCGAGACCGCGGCCGAGGCCTTCTGCAGCGGGCCGGCGATGCTGCAGACCGCGAGGGTGAAGCCCAAGAAATAGCTGCCCGAGTCGCCCATGAAGATGCGCGCCGGGTTGAAGTTGTAGAAGAGAAAGCCGAGCACCGCGCCCGCCAGCAGCGCCATGACGACCGCGACGAAGGTGGTGCCCATCAGGTAGGCGACGACGAAGTTGGTGACTCCGGCGAAGAAGACCACGCCGGCGGCGAGGCCATCGAGCCCGTCGATCAGGTTCACCGCGTTGATGATGCCCACGATCCAAAAGCAGGTGACGGGCAGTGAGAAGATGCCCATCGAGAACTGGCCGATGAGCGGCAAGTCGACCACGTCGACGCGAAAGCCGAACTTCCACGCGATGACCGCGGCGGCGATTTGCATGAACAGCTTGTAGAGGGCACGAATGCCACGAATGTCGTCGACCGCGCCGGTCAAGAACATCACCGTGCCGCCCAGCAGCAGCCCGAAGCCCTGCATCATCTCGGCGGGGTCGAGCGCGTTGAGGTAGCCCTCGGCGTAGAGGCCCGCGGTGGCGACGGTAAAGGCGAGAAAGATGCCGAGGCCTCCGAAGCGGGCGATTGAACGGCCGTGAATGTGGCGGCCACCGGGCTTCGAGACGATGCCGAAATTGAAGGAGATGACGCGCGCGAAGGGCGTGAACAGAGCACTCGCCAACGTTGCTGCGACGAAGGTGACGAGATAGTTCTGCATCAGTGGCCTGTCAGTGACTCGAGGGCGCTGCGGCGTTCACGGGATGCGACGCGTCGGTCTACCTACGATCGTCTGCAAGTCGAAGCAAACGTGCGAATGGCCCCATCGCGCCTTTTTGATCACACTCGAATCGGGGCCTGCATGACGCCGATGCCAGAGGGCGCCGGCGGGGCGAGAACTCGAAAGACGAGCAAATTCATGCAGTTCATCGGGGCTCGCGTCTTGCTCAGGGGTCGCGCCGCAGAACCACCCTCTGGAAGGAAGAAGCCCATGAATTCGATGTCGAAGTGTCGTTCGTGTGACGGCCTGGTGCCCGCACGTCAGGTGATGTGCCCGCATTGCGATGCGCCGGTGCCGGTGAAGCGGAGGTCGAAGTTCATCGCGGCGCTCTCGGTGGCCTCGGCCGGCGTCGCCTCGATGACCTTGATGGCGTGTTACGGCATCCCCGCGGCGCCGTGCGATTACGCGGCCGATGGAGGCACGCAGCACAACGGCATGACCTGCCAGGGCGTGTGCGTCGACCCCGCCTCGACCGCTGCCGCGCACTGCTACGACTATCAACCAGCTGACGCGGGCACCGGCGACGCCGGCACCGATGCTGGCACGCAGACCGACGCTGGCGCGCGCGACGGAGGCTGACCTCCATGCTTCGGCGACAAGACCTGAGCCAGACGTTTCACCCCGCTTACGTGGTCTGGGAGTTGACGCTTGCCTGCGATCAACCCTGCACCCACTGTGGTTCTCGCGCGGGGTCGCGACGCCCTGGTGAGCTGTCGACCGCCGACGCGCTGAAGGTCGTCACCCAGCTCGCCGCCCTGCGTACCAGAGAAGTGGTGCTCATCGGCGGCGAGGCGTATCTGCACGAGGGCTTTCTGGAGATCATCGCCGCGCTGAAGGCCGCTGGCATTCGGCCCTGCGTGACCACCGGCGGGCGGGGCATCACCCGGTCGCTGGCGTTCGCGATGGCTGGCGCTGGGCTCTACGCGTGCTCGGTGAGCATCGATGGGGTCGAGGTGACGCATGACTTGATGCGCGCCGCTCCCGGGAGCTTTCGCAGCGCGACCGGGGCGCTGCGGTTCTTGAAAGAAGCGGGCATTCGCGTCGCCGCGAACACCAATGTGAACCGGTTGAACATGGGTGACCTCGAGGCGGTGGCGGCGCAGCTGGTGCCGCTGGGCATTTTTGCGTGGCAGGTGCAGATCACCGCTCCGTTGGGGCGTGCGGCTGACCGGCCGGCGATGATTCTGCAGCCGTGGGACCTGCTCGAGCTGATGCCTCGCGTGACCGCGCTCAAGAAGTCGCTCTGGGCCGAGCACAAGGTGGCGCTGATGGCTGGCAACAACCTGGGGTACTTCAGCCCAGACGAGGCGGTGCTTCGGAGCGCTCCTGGCCTGGGGGCAGAGGATCATTGGCAGGGCTGCATGGCGGGCAAGTTCGTGATGGGCATCGAGGCCGATGGTGGGGTGAAGGGGTGCCCTTCACTGCAGGCGAATTACATCGGTGGTTCGCTCAAGACGCAGTCGCTCGAGGAGATCTGGTCAGCCGAAGAGTCACCGATTGCCTTCACCCGGCGGCGCACCGTCGATGACTTGTGGGGGTTCTGCAAGACGTGCCCGTTCGCCTCGACGTGCCTGGGCGGGTGCAGCTTCACGGCGCACGCGGTGGTCGGGCGGCCGGGCAACAACCCGTTCTGCTACTACCGGGCGAGCACGCTGAAGAAGCAGGGGCTGCGGGAGCGGTTGGTGTTGCGCGAGGCAGCTCCTGGGCAGCCGTTCGACAATGGGCGGTTCGAGATTTCGCAGGAGGCCTTCGGGGCGCCTGATCAGAAGCCTCCGACACCGCGGGAGTTGGTGAAGAAGCTGAAGCCAGTGGCGGCCGTCTAATCGCCACCGCCGCAGTTCAGCGTGATGACGATGACGTCGTCGGTGTCGACTTTGAGCGCGAAGTTGACCTGGGTGGCGCGGTCGGCCCGCACCGTGACGTGGTGCGAAATCGCCCGCCTAAAGCCCTCTTTTTCGACCATCACCCAATACTCGCCGGGCTCGAGCTGCATGGTGAATTGGCCATTGCGATTGGTGATCAAGACGTCTTCACCGCCTCCTCCCTCTGGGGTGATGGTCACCACCGCGTCGACGATCAGCTCGCCTGATTCGGCGCTGATCAACGTGCCGAAGAGCTCGCCTCTGTCGGGAGCGATGGACAGCAGCAGGGCTGCGAGGAGCAGGAGCTTCATGGTGAATCGAACGCTCGAGCTCGCGCGTCATACTGCGCGTGCCACGTTCAGAAATCTGAACCATCGCAGTGAGGGGCGCTCGAGGCGCTTCAGAATTCTGAGTGGGCCGGCGTGGTGAACTCGCTGCTTTCACTGGAGATTCGCCTGGCATGAGGCCTGCTCAGGGGCGCGGCATGTCATTCACTTCACTGAAATTCTTCCCGATTGTTGGCGCGATGGTCGCGATGGCCCTCACCGGGTGTGGCGTCGAGAGCAGCAGCGTTCACCCGACCAGCCACCAGGGCCTCAACAAGTTCGGAGTCGCCTGCCCCGCCATCGCCATCGTCTGCGCACCTGGGCAAGAGGTCGCCGATGTCGATGGCGACGGGTGCGCGCTCGAGTGCCGTGACCTCGCATTCGATGGTGGCGCCGCGTGTAAAGAATTTCTCGGCGATTGCACTGCCGGCACCCACCTCGAAGACGTCGACGGTGACGGCTGCGCGTACGAGTGCGTGGCCGATGATGGCGGCGTGGCCTGCCCGGCGATCGCGGTGGAGTGTGCGAACCGTGCGACGCCGATTGACGCCGACGGTGATGGGTGTGCGCTCGAGTGCCCCGGCGATGACGACGGTGGCGTGGCGTGCCCGGCCATCGCGGTCGAGTGCGCTGACCGTGCGACGCCGATCGACGCGAACGGTGATGGGTGTGCGCTCGAATGCCCGGGCGACTTTGACGGTGGTGTGGCGTGCCCGGCCATCGCGGTCGAATGCGCTGACCGCGCGACTCCGATTGACGCGAACGGCGATGGGTGTGCGCTCGAGTGCCCGGGCGACTTTGACGGTGGTGTGGCGTGCCCTCCCATTGCGGTCGAGTGCGCTGACCGCGCGACGCCGATTGACGCAAACGGCGACGGGTGTGCGCTCGAGTGCCCAGGAGACTTTGACGGTGGCGTCGCGTGCATCGCCATCGCGGTCGAGTGCGCTGACCGCTCCGAGCCGCTTGACTTGGACGGCGATGGCTGTGCGCTCGAGTGCCCGGTTCGTCGCTGAATCGGGGGCCTCGTTCAGGCTGAGCCGAGATCAGCTCCTTTTCACGACTTGAGTGACGCGGCCATCGATGCGATTCGACGCGCGCCCACCGTCGGGCAAGTCGAAGAGGCGAATGCCGCCGTCGTCGGTGACCGTGCCTCCGTAGGAGCTGAGCGCGGCCTTGACCCGGAGCGCAGAGTCGAGGGACCAGCTGATTCGTCGGCTCGTTCGACTTCGCTCAGGGCCAATGGGGTGCGACGTGAGTCATCAGCCCGTCGGGCTCGACAGCGCTTGGTACAACGCCAGGTGTTGCTCGAGCACGTGCTGCTCTGAGAAGTGCCGGGCCGCGTGCTCCGCCAAGGCCTTCGCCAGTGGAGCCCGCGCTTCGGAGGTGATCAACGCCGCCACCGCCCGCGCAATCGCCCCCGCGTCACCCACGGGCACGAGCGGCCCCAGCCGCCCATGGTCGACCACATCGCGGCACCCCGGCGCATCAGTGGTGATGATCGCCCGCCCCGACGCCGCCGCTTCGAGCAACGCCTTGGGCAACCCCTCTCGGTACGACGGCAAGCACACCAGGTTCGCCTCGCGCAACACCTGCGGCATGTCGACCCGATGGCCCCACCACTCGATGACCTTGTCAGCCAACCACCCATCGAGCTCGCCCTGAGTCACCGCCGCAGGGTTGCCAGGGTCGAGCCCTCCGACCAGCACCATGCGCACTTGAACGCCTTGGCGTGCGAGCAGCGTTGCGGCCTCTACGAACTCGACCACGCCTTTGTCGCGCAGCAGTCGCGCCGGCAGCACGACCACCGGTATGCCCGTGGGCTCGGGAGTCGGCGTGAAGCGCTCCAAGTCGACCCCCGACCCGCGAATCTTGATGACCTGCGCTGAATCACCGAGCGCTCCCAAGCGGCGCAGGTCGGCCTCGTCGTCGTCGTTCTGCAGCACCACCCGCGTATTTCGAGCGCCCAACGCCACCCGGTATGCGGCTGCGATGGCTCGACGCCGCGCCTGCGCCCGCAGGCCCTTCGCCAAGAAGATGTAGCCGAGGCCTGAGACGGCGTTGACGACTCCGCGAACGTTGGTGAGCCGCGCGGCCAGGCTGCCGTAGAGCACCGGCTTGATGGTGACGTGGTGCACCACATCGGGCGACACCTTTCGGTACAGCTCGACGATGCGCGCGATGGTCAGGGCTTCTTGCGTCGCGCGCTGCCCCTTGCGGTCGAGTCGCCACAGATGCACGGGGATGCCGAGGCTCGCGAGCGTCGCGACGCCATCGCCCGGCGGCGAGATGACCTGCACGTCGTACCCCGCGGCCATCGCGCCCTTGACCAGCACCAGCCGGTGCGAGACCAGAAAATCGGGGTTGTTTGCAACGAAGACCAGGCGCGCCACGGTCGCACGCTTAGCTGGTCAGGCCTGCTGCGTCTAAGGCCTCGTCGGGCCTAGTCGGTGAGCACCCACCCGGTCGCGAGCGGCTCGGCTCTCGACAGGTCGGCTTGGCGGGTGCGCATGAAGGCCATGCCCTCGAACGCCGCGCCCCAGCCCGAATTCACGCCCTTGTGCTTGGCCACCATGAACTGCAGGTACGCCGAAGGGTCTTGCGTGACGTGCTCGTTCTCAATCGGCGCCGACACCGCGAAGCGCGGGGGCCCCTTGCCGGGCGCGTGCGTGCCGAAGGCCTCGGGGCCGAACGATGAGAGCGCGTCGCCGATGCTGACCCCTTGGTAGCCGTGGTTGTCGAAGGCGATTCGGCCTCCGCTGACCACGGTCGGAGCCCCCAGCGTGTCTTTGATGAAGCGGCTGGTTTGAGCCGGTGACCACTTGGAGGGCACCTGCAGGCTGCCATCGGCGCCACGGCCCGCGGTGAGCAGCGTCATCAGGCCCTCTTTGCGCTCGGGCGTCATGGCGATGTCGCTGACCATGGTGCGCCCGTCGCTCGACTGCACCTTGACGCCCGGGCCGAACATCGCTTGGGCCAGCTTGGTGGCGGCGGCAGGGTCGCTGCCAGTGGCGAACTCGAAGGCTCCGGCGGCATTGAGGGCGGGTTGCCGGTCGGCCAGCAGCGTGGCGGCGCCGAAGCGCTGCACGGCCGAGCGCGCGGTGTCGATCATCTGCCCAGCGGTCTCTTTAGGCACGGTGAACGCGGCCCGGGTGTAGATGCCGTCTTTGCCGGCCAGCGTGAGCAGGGTCAGCGCCGCGGTCTGGTGGTTGCCGTCGTTGTGAACGGTCTTCTCGAACAGCTCGTTGAGCTGGCCAAAGTACGCCTCGGGCTTGTCGAACAGCGGGCCTGGCGTCGGGTTGCTGGGCGAATTCTCGGCGCTCAGAGCAGCGGCTTTCTCCATCGCGTCGCTGAAGGCCGAGGCGCGGCCGCGGGTGGTCGTGACCTCGGCCCACTTCTGGGAGTCGAGGTCGAACAGCGCGCGCGGCGGTTTGCCGACCCACGTGCCGACCTTGGCCTGAACTTCTTGGTACCAGTTGGGCCGCTCGTCAGACGCCATCGGCGGTGCAAAGTCGTCGACGGTCTTTCGCAGCGCCGCGAAATCAGCCGGTGAGAGCGTGCCGATGGCGGTGCCCTCTTTGACCACCGAGTACCCACCCGACGACTGAGGCACCAACGAGGCGTGCAACTTCTTCTCGATCGCCGCGCGCAACCCCGCGTCGCTGGCCACCGACCCATCGCCTGTCAGCCCGGCCGCCTGAAGATAGGCATGATTATAATCATCACGACTACGACCCATGCCGTCGGGTCTCGAGAACATGGTCTTGAGCCCCTGAGGCCCCACGTAGCCCTCGAGGTCGAGCGAGGTCTCACCGAAGCGCTTGTCGCCCAGCCCGAGCAGCAGCGCCTTCTTCTGAGGCACGATGCCGGCGTTGACCGCGGTGCGAAAATCGCTGAACCGCTTGTACGCCTCGGGGGTGTAGCCCACCGCGTCCATCACGTTGACGGCGGCGCCCAGGGTGTCGTTCACGTCGCGCAGCGATGACTTCGAGTCGGTGATCTTCACCCGCACGCCGAGCAGTGCGCGCGAGTTGGCCAGGGTGGCGACGGGCTCGGGTGGAGCGACCCGCATCGTCATCGGCGCGCCCACTGCCGGTGCCTCGCCGACAGGTGGCATCGCCGACGCATCGACCGCGACCTCGCGCTGATTCAAAAACCGCACGTCGCTCATGCGCGACGGCATCCACGGGAGGAGGTGGTTCGACTTCTGGGTGTAATCGAGCGCCTGGGTGAAGGTGTACGAGTCGGGCGTGAGCTCGGTCTTGGCCTTCTCGATCCACCGGGTCATCGACTCGGCGTCGAGGCCGGCCAGGTTCAAGTTGGCGCTCTTGGTGTTGACGTTGAGCGCGGTGGTGACCGACGAGTTCAGCTTGACGCCGCTGTCGGCGTAGCGCGCCCAATACTGCGCCTCGCTCAGGTCGTTCTTGAGCAGGTGCTCCATCGCGGCCCGCCCTCGTGGGGTCGACAGGTCGAGCTCGACCTCGAACATGCTGCCGTTCTGCTTGGTCTTTTCGACCGAGGCCTTGAAGCCGACCTGGGCCACGCTCTCGACCAGCGGTGCGACGGCGCTGCCGAGCGCGTTGGCGGGCAACAGCTTCGCGCCGTTCAACCCGACCGACGCGCTGAACGCCTTCACGTTGACCGAGTCGTCTTGCTTGCGAAAGCGAACCCGCACCTTGTCGCCGTCGAGGCGCTCGATGTCGCGCGCGACGTTACCGGTCACCTGGTAATACATCTGGCCGCCCGCGGAGATGCTCGCTGGGCCAACGCCGTAGCCGACTGACACGTTGCCGCTCATGCCGAGCGACTGGGTGCCTGAATCTGAGAACTGCTCGTACGGCTTCATCGCGCGAATCGCATCGACCGAGTCGGGCGGGTGAATCACCGTCACCAGGCCCTCTTTGAGCGCGTCTTCTTTGTCGGAGTGCAGACTGAGCACGTGCACTTCGCGCTTCACTTCGCCGTTGGCCTTGAACCCGAGTGAGACCGTGGCCGGGCCGACGATGATGGGAGCGGTGACTCCCGCGCCCGCGGAGAGATCGTAGGTGTTGGTGCGCTCAGCCCATACGCCACCGGCCTCGGCGACGGCCTTGCGACGCGGCTCGGCGGGGCCTGGGGTGTAGATCTTCACGCCCGAGCTGACGCCGACGCCGAGTGCTCCGCTCAGGCCACCCGCGGTGAGCTCGGTCTTCAGCTGCGCGGCCCGCTCGGTGTCGCTGCTGCTGACGAGCCCTCCGAGGGTCAGGCCCATCGCGTGGTCGCCGGTGGTGACGAGCTTGGTTTGACCGGTGATGGTGGTCTTGTCTTTTTCGCGAACGATGCCGGCGGTGGTCTCGAAGGTGCGGTTGCCTCCCACCGGAGTCGACGTGAGCTTGGCGTTGACGGCCAGCTTGTCGGCGCCTTCAAACGAGAGATCCGCTCCGTACTTGAGGGCCGGGCCTCCGACGAGCGCGCTGACGTGGCCCGAGGCCTGTGGCTTGCCATCGACGAGCTTCACCTTGCCGTCGGCCGCGACGGTGGTGCTGCCCCAGGCCTTCGAGAGCGAGCTCGAGAATTCAGAGATGCGCGGGGGTTTGCCCGCGGCGTATTCGAGCTTGCCGCCGACGCCGATTTTGACGTCGGTGCCCGCGACCGCCGAGAGCATGCCCTCGACCTCGGCGGTGCTGACCTTGCCGTCTTTGAGCACCACCGTGCCCTTCGAGGTCACGTCGAGGTGACCCGCGTCGCCCCAGGTCTTGAGCTGCTTGAAGGCCTCGAGGCTGACCTGGGCCTCGGTGAGCCCGGCCTCGGTGAAGGTGGTCTTGACGCTGGCGCCGACCGACGCGGTGTTGCCGTATTTTTTCTGAAGCGACTCGGTGAACGCGACCGAGGTGACCTTGGTGCCCTTGAACCCGATGGTGTTCTCGGCGCCCAGCGTGGTGCCGGTGCCGAGCACTTTGGTGAGCTTGCCGCCGAGCTCTCCCGAGACGACGACGCCGTCTTTGAGCTTCAGCTTGCCACTGCCGTCGAGCTGCACCGAGTCGTGCACCGCCTTGAACGCGGCCGTCGCCTCCTGGGTGGTCTTACCGTCGGCGCCCTTGGCCCAGACGAAGCTGTTGCTGCCCGAGACCTCGGCCTTGGGGCCCAGGGTGTGCTTGAGCGCGGCGCTGAACTGCGCCTTGGTGAGCGTCTTGTTGGTGATGGTGAGGCCGGTGGAGGTGTCGATGGTGGCGCCGTTGATCAGCGCGCTCAACGCGGCCGCCGACTCAGCGCTGGTGGCGCCTTCGCGATCGACGCTGGCCTTGAGGGTCGAGGTGAGCGACGCGGCCTTGCCGAACTTGGTGACGAGCTTGCGGTTCAGCTCTGCGCTTTGAAACGCGTTGTCTTTGAAGCGCACCGCGCCGCCGACCAGCACGGTGTTCGAGCCGAGCACCTTCTGCACGTGCCCGCCGACCTCGCCGCTGGCCTTGTCGCCCTTGAGCACCAGCTGGCCCTTGGAGTCGAGGGTCATCGCTCCGGCGACGGCTTGAAAGCTGGTGACCAGCGAGCTGCTGATGCCGCTGGTGGGGGAGTAGGTGAAGCTGGAGCCATTGGTCAGCTTCGCGTTCGGGCCGAATACCGTTTCGATCGCGGCCTTGAACTGCGCGGAGGTCATTTGCTCGTTGGTGATGCTCAGCGTGCCCGAGGTGTCGATCTTCGAGCCGCTGATCAACGCCGTCAGGGCCGCGGTGGCCTCGGCAGAGCGGGTGCCCTTGGTGGTGTCGGCGGAGGTCTTGAGGGTGGCCTTCGGGGTCGCGGCACCGGGCGCCCAGGGCTTGGCGGCCGGGGGAGCGGCGGGGGCCACAGCGACCACGGGCTCGATGGGTTTGAGCACCTCGGGAGGGCCTTGAACCAGAGCGAGCGGGGTGCCTTTGCCAACAGTCAGATCAGCCATGGTTTCGAGAGCCCCGGGGAGAAGCGCACCTGACTGCCGATCTCAGGCCAAAGCAAACCCCCGGGCACGCCTCACTGCGCACAGCCGAGAAGTGTCTGATTTTGAAGCAATGGCGCACGCCTGCTCCAGCCATCAGGAGGTCACTTCTGTTTACAGGTCGACTCTCAACTCTCGAGGAAAGCAGGGGTGCGTAGTACGCGGCGGCGGTCTGCGCGATAACGCGCGCTCACGTGATCTTCAGTCTGCCCAAAGGCGTTCGCCGACTCGCCCCGCTCGTCACCACGGTCACCGGTGCGGCCGAGGGCGTCAAGCCGCAGGTCTTGCTGCGAGCGGCGCACGATGCATTCGTCGATGGGGGCTCGCTCGAGAAGCTCGCGTCGGTGAACGCCGTGGTGCCGAACGTCTTCGGCGCGGCGCCCACCGCGTACGGCGCGCGCATCGAACGCGGCGTGAGAACCGCGATGGCGGTCATCGATGGCGTTGGCGAAGCGGAGATCTCCATCGGTGGCCGGCAGTCGCCCTCGCACCTCGCGGAGGCTGGCAAGCCGTTGCTGGTCAACGTCGGGGTCGATCGCTTCTCGACTTCGCCCCTTCAAAAGGTCGATCTGACCTGGCGCTTCGACACCGGCCCTGAAGCGCGACAGTCGATCTCCGATGGCACGCGAGATCAGAACGGCCTGCTCGTGCTGTCACAGGGGCACATCGACATTCCTCCCGAGGCGAGTGGCACGATGCGGTTGCGGGTCGAGACGACCGACGTCAAAGGCAAAGTCACCACGCATTGGGACCCGGTGCAGGACGTTCGAGTGATACCCCTGGCGCGGGCGACGGCGGTGTTTGGCGCTGACGGCACGCTGAGCATCGACGGCACGATTCGGCCAGGTGATGGGCTGACGCTCGCGTATGACCACGCACGCTTGCGCAAATTGCTCGGCGGTGAACCCGCGACCAAGATCATCGCCTCGGTTCGCACCAACAAGCGAGAGGTCGACGAGCTGCCGCTGCTGATCAGCAACGAGCAAGGCGCCGTGGGCACGCTGTTGCCGACGATCGCAGTGCCTTTCGGAGTGACCTCGCTCGAGGTCTGGGTGCGCGCGGAAAAAGCCAATGGTGCGGTGGTGTACGACTCCGCTGAGGGCGCCAATCACCAGCTGCCGGTGGGCATCGCGCGAGACGACGCCGACCCCGCGTGGAAGCGAATGGTGCTCAACGCGAAGATCGGCAGCGGCAAGACCTACCCCAATGCGACCGCCGAAAATTTCGTCGGGCTGGGCCCGAACAGCCCCAGCTACAACTGCATCGCGTGGACGCTCGGCAAACGCAACGAGTGGGTCTGGCCAGGCGAGACGGTCAAGGCGTTCGATGCGCTCTACGCGAACGCCGGGTATCAACCGCTCGAGACCTTCGATGCGAGCTTCGACCCCGCGCTCGAGAAAGTGGCCATCTACGGCCGAAAGGGCGCGCTCTCTGGCCGGGTCGAGGTGCTGCACGGCGCTCACCAGGAGCTCGACGGGGAGTGGACCTCGAAGCTCGGCGCCGACTACTTGATTCGCCACAAGACGCTCGAGGTGATCAACGGCTTCAGCTTCGGCGAGCCGGTTCGGGTGTACGCACGGCCCCGCGGGGCGAGGTCGTGAGCAGCGCATTCGACGAGCTCGAGGCGCGGTGGTCGACGCATCTTGAAGTGAGCTCGAACGCGTCGAACCCTCGAGCGCACATCGACAGCGCCGATTTCGAGGCCATCGTCGCGCTGGGCGAGCCTGCGATACCGTTGATCATCGGGCGATATCGAAACGGCGGCAGCTTGTTCTGGGGCGCGGCGCTGTCTCGAATCACCGGCATCACCCGCTTCGGCGACGGCCTGGTCGGAGACCTCGAGCACACCCGAGATGCGTGGCTCGCCTGGTACGACGCGCGCCAGTAGCTCAGCGTTTCGCCTTCGCGACCTCGACGGCGAACTTCATCAGGGGCCTCGGCACTTTTTTCGCTTCTTTCTTCACCTGGTACTTCGACACCGCGACCGGAGCGCCGTTGCTCGACCAGAGGGCGGCGAGCTTGACGGCGCTGGCGTCATCACCCGCTTCGACCGCGTCGACCATCACGACCACTTGCGCTCCAATGGCCCGCGCGGCGACGCCGAGGCAGGGCCCGAGCCTGCACCCCGAGGCCGGGAGGTCTCGCTCATCGACCCGCACGGCTTCGACCCCAGTCGCCTTGAGCGCGTCGACCACCGCGTCAGCGAGACCACGCGAGACGTCTTTGTAAATCTCATCGGGCGCGGAGACATCGACCACCGCGACTTTGGTGACCGGCGTCTGCGTGAGGGTGAACAGCACCAGGCTGAGCAGCACGACGCGTTCTTCACCGCACCCGAACGACGCCCATCATGCCGCCCGGGTTGTGAAATTCGCAGATGTACGGGTAGTCGCCCGCGGAGGGAAAGGTGACGACCTTCTCAGAGCCGCCGGTGACCTCGGTGATCGGGTTGTTCGGCGAGCCGGCGTTGACGTCGCTGGGCGAGCCCTTGTTGAGGTTGTGAAACGAGAACTGGCCCTTGAAGGTGACGCTTCGACCGACGGCGATGGTCACGCAGGGAGGCGAGAAGTTGTCGCCCAGGGCTCCGCCGAAGGCGACGTTGGTATTGGTGTTGGCAGTCGAGTCGATGAACTTGGCGTCGGTGCAGCCATTGAGGCTGACGCCGCCGTCATTCGAGCTGCTCGTGCCGGCGTCTTTCGTCGAGGTGCCAGCGTCGCCGCCCGCATCGCTGACCGTCGTGCCCGAGTCGGTGGTGCCGCCGGTGACCGGCATCTGGCCGCACCCCAATGCCGAGAGGGTGAGCGAGGCGACCGCTCCGAACAGAGCCAGATTCATTTTCATGGCCGTCTCTTTAGCAGCCAAGGGAGGGCGCGCTAGTGTGGGGCCATGAATTCGCGGCAAATCACCCTGATACTCCTTGCAGTGGCCATCTCGGCCTGTGGCACGCCGTGCACTCGAATCGCAAACGCTGAAGCAGCGGCGAATCAGAAGGGCAAGGCCTGCAACTCCACCAGCTCGAATTGGGACAGCTCTCACGTTCAACGCTGCGAGGCCGGGCTGACCTCGTGCAGCGCCGATGATCAAAAGTGGCTCGACACGTACGCCGACTGTTTGCAGAAGCTGCCGACCTGCGCCGACGGTCAAGCCCTGTCGTGGAACCTGCAGCGCGTCTCGTGCAGCGAGTCGTTGTTCAAGATCAGCGGCAAGTGCGGGTCGGCGATTCAATGAGCGTGCTCACCATCGACATCGGGGGCTCTCGCATCAAGGCGCTGGTGAGCGGCGAGAAGGTGCCCAGGCGCGTCGACTCGGGCAAGGCGATGACCGCGGCGAAGATGGTCGACCTGGTCAAAGAGATGACCGCCGATTGGGAGTACTCGGCCATCTCCATCGGCTACCCCGGCGTGGTCATTGACAACCAGATCGCCGCCGAGCCCAAGAACTTGGGAGTCGGGTGGAAGGGCTTCGACTTCTCGGCTGCGTTCGGCCGGCCGGTGAAGATGGTGAACGACGCTGCGATGCAGGCGCTGGGCAATTACCTGAAGGGTCGCATGCTGTTCTTGGGCCTTGGCACTGGGCTCGGCACCGCGATGGTCATCGACGGGGCCTTGGCGCCGATGGAGCTCGCGCATCTACCGTACCGCAGGGGCAAGAGCTACGAGGCGTACGTCGGGGCGGCTGGGTACGAGAAGCTGGGCAAGCGGCGGTGGCGCAAGCACGTCTGGGCGATCGTCGAGCTGCTTCGAAATGGGCTGCAGGTGCACGACGTGGTGATCGGCGGGGGCAACGCGAAGAAGCTCCGGTCGCCTCCCGAGGGCGTGCGCTTGGGCGAGAACACGGCGGCGTTCGCGGGTGGCGAGCGGCTGTGGGGTGACTTGGGCTCGCTGGTGCTGGTGCCGTCGCTGAGCTGATCAAAAATCGAGGGGCAGGGTGTACGCGGTGCCGTTCGCCGTGCCTCGCCGGTAGCTGAACGGCGCACCGATGCCGATGGCTCCTGGCACGGTGCCACTTTTCTGTGACACGGCGAGGTCGAGCCCGAAGGCCGCTCGCTCGCGTTGATCAGAAACAATGGTCATCACCGGCGTATTGGGGCCTGGGGTCATCGTGCCTGCACCGAAGACGAACACCGCGCCGGTGCCATCACCGTTCACGTTGGCGCCAGGCGACGCAACGACCAGATCGCGCTTGCCGTCACCTGTGACATCGCCGCTGATCAGCATTCGCCCATAGCCTGGCGCTCGCTCGACGTAGACGGTGGGCACGGGCACCAGGCCATCTCCGAGGGCTGAGACGAGCTGCTCACCCGAGGCAGGGCGCTTGGCGATGATCTGGGCGATGTCGAAGAGCAGCACGGTGGGCTGCGAGACCCCGAGATAGGGAAAGAGGTCGGCGGTGATCGCCACGAAGTCGCGGTTGTCGCTCGCCATGATCTTGCCTGCGCGGGCCATGGCGGTACCAAGGCGCACGTTGTTGAGGCCAGTCTCGGGGTCTCCTGAAATACGAACCCACGACGCGGTCGTTTGGCTGCAGGCGGTGCCGTACCCGAAGACGATGATGACCCCTGAGCGCGCTCCGTTGTCGGTGTATCGGTACCCGACTTCGTCGCACCCATCGCCGTCGAGGTCGCCCAGCGCTGCGGGCGCGGTCGAGTACTGATTCGTACCCAACGGAGGCGATGAGAAGAGCGAGTCGCACGCCATCGACAACTTGCCGAGCCCAGGGTCATCGGCTGCGCGCCCGGTGATGATCTCGAACCCCGCGGCACGGGTGATGCCCAGGTCTTGCTTGCCGTCTCCGTTGAAGTCGAAACCGCCGATGACGCCGGTGCGGCCGAGCGCGGTGCGTTGATAGGCGACGCCCCCATCGGCGGCGGGCACGTCGCGCATCACCCACACGCGAAAGCCTTCTTTGAACGTGCCGTCGGGCCGCCCGAGGTGAATGAAGGCGCCTCCCGGTGATTGCGCGCTGGGTGAGAGGCACGCAGGGCGGTTCGTGACGTATTCAGCGCTCGAGGCCCCGCCATCTGCGATTCGGTTGGGCGGCGTGAAGTTCGGAGCCGCCACCACGATGTCAGCGCGACCGTCGCCATCGAAGTCGGTCATCGTCACGTCGACCCCGACGCCGCGGCCTCCGAAGGCAGGCCAGCCTCCGTCGCGAACATAGGGCGAGACCGAAGAACCTTCGGCGAGCACGCGCGGGTTGGTGGGCTCGGCGAGTGAGAAGAGCAGCGCCTGCCCCGCATCGACATCGTTGCCTGAGCTGTCTGGTGCCGGCCCCGAGAAGCCAGGCGAGCCGACGATGACCCGCAGCGCTCCGCCCATGGGCGCGAGGTCGATGGAGGCGCCGAAGAGCTGCACTGCCGCGCTGTTGGGTATCGAGGCCGAGCTCACTGGCCAGGTCGAGAGCTCACCCGTGCCCGAGGTGAACGCGTCGATTCTGCCCGTGAAATCACCGAGCTCGGTGGTGGCCCGCCCCGCCACGGTCACCAGTGTCGTGAGCGAGCTGGAGACTTTCCACACCGTCAAGGAGGTGCCCAAAACGTCAGCGCGGCTCTGCCCATAGCGGGTGAAGGTGGGTTTGTTCACCACCGCCCCCGCGGTCAATGCGCCGAGCGAGAAGCCGATCAGCTTGCCTACCAGCGGCGTGGTGACCATCGCAGTGCCGACCAGCTGGGTCAGGTTGGCGTACGGCGCGCCGAGCACCAGCTCGAGCTTGCCGTCTCCATCGAGATCGGTGGCGGCGAAGCTTCGCGAGGCGTTGATGTTGGGCTGATCTCCGTACAGTCGCGCGAAGGCGTTCATCGGCCCGAGCTGCACCGGCATGGCGGCCGCGGGCCCGGTGGGCTTTTGCGCAGTCACATCGAAGAGGAGCGCACCGCCGGCATTGGTGCCTCCGGCCGTGCCTCCCGAGGCCGAGAGGTTGGGTGAGTCGGTCTGATCAGCCGCCAGCACCAAGAACGGAGGGGTCGTCGCAGTCTTCGGCACCACTCCGATTCGCCAATTGCCCTCTGCGCTGTCAGCGAGGTTCGCCGGCAAGACGAAGAGGTCTGGAGTCTCTGGGAAGCGGGGGTCTTGAGCGCGACCGAAGTGCACTTGCACGGCGATTTGATTCTTCGCGACCGCGGCCCCTGCCAGCAGCGAGTTGTTCACCGACGAGAGAATGGCCAGGTCGACCAACCCGTCATCGTTCAAATCTGCGGCGACGAGCCCGCGACCCGAGCGCAGGCCACTCAAAGGCCTCAGCGTGCCATCGGCGGCGAGGTCGATGCCTCCGATGCGAATGGTGCCCGAGTCGGAGATCGGTTTGCCTTTCTGCAGCACGAAGATGTCGAGCACTCCACGGGTATTGAAGGTGCCCCCGGCGATGTCGGCCGATGGAGAACCGACCAGCAAGTCATTGTCACCGTCGCCATCGATGTCGGCGATGGCCAGCGCCGACCCGAACTTCGCAGCGCCAAACCCGCTGAGCACCGGTCTGATCAACTGCGGCCCGTCAGCGCCGATTCGGTACAGCAGCACCGCGCCAGAGTCAGCGGCGGTGATGTCAGCGCCAGGCTCTGAGATGGCGAGGTCGTCTTTGCCGTCACCATCGAGGTCGCCGACGGCCATCACCGCGCCGAGCACCGCGGTGTCGGAGCTGGGCAGAATCGTCCACGTGGGGCGGGTGGGCAACCCGCTCGCCGAGCCGCGAAAGATGAACACGGCGCCACCTTGCGGCGTGGCGAGGTCGCTCTCTTGCGAGCCCACGGCCAGGTCGCGAAAGCCATCGCCATCGAAGTCGCCGGTGGCGGTGGTGGCCACGTCGCTGCGGCGGCCCTGGGCTCGCACCGGGCGAATCAGCTCGGTCAGCACGCGCACTTTGACCTGCGCCTTTTCGTCGGTGAAGAGATCATGCCCTTCGAGGGTGGCATCGCCTCCGCCTGCGTCTGGCGCGAAGTAGGTCTTGCCAGTCACCGAACCGACGCCGCTCGTCACTGACCAGGTGACCACGCCCGAGCCCTCGAGCGAATCGAGCGGTATCAACGCGCCGGTCGGGAGCGCCAACTTCGCCGACGCGGGGTGAAACTGCGCAGTTGGGGAGACCTTGTACTGGAGCAACGCCTGATCTCCGGTGACCGAGTCTTGCACGGTGATCAAGTCGGTGGCTGTGGTGGGCCCCGCCACGTAGTCACCGCTCGAGCTGATGGTGCCACCCGAGGGCAATGAGCCGCCCACCGTGAACGTCACCGTGCCGACCGTGCCCTTGACCGAAATGGTGAACCGCGTGCCGGGCTTGATGGTCGCTCGCGCGGGCTGCACGTCGAACGCGGCCAACACCGGGAGCTGAACGGTCGTGGTGTTCGCGCAATCGTCAGAGACAGTGACTGCATCGAGACCGGGCGTGAGGCCCGCGACGTAGCGGTCTTGGCTCAGCGCGCCGCCGCTCGAATTGGTGGTGATTGCGAAGGTGTAGCGACCGCTCCCACCCGTGGGCACGAGGGTCGCAGCGCCGCTGACTCGGAGCTTCGCGGGCACGGCCATGGCGCTCAGCGCTGGCAACCCTTCGCACTCGTCGACGACGATGACTCCCGAATCGACCGCCCCTGGTTTGCCGGGGCACGCGACGAGCGCGAGGCACAGCAGCGCGGCCAGACGCTTCACGGCAGCGTGCCTCCATTCACCCAGCGTTGAATGGCTTGAATGCCACCCGGGTCGAGCGGGCCGTCGGCGGGCATCAAGCGGTCTCTGACCTGGCTGACGATCTTCGGCGCGTTGGTGACCCACTCGTCGTACTTCTCGAGCCGCGGCATCGTGCCGGTAGTGTGGCACTTGAAGCAGCGGGTCACGGCGATGGGCTTGATGTCTTTTTCCCACGAGAGGGCCGCGTTGGCCGACGCGTGGAGCTCGAAGTGCAACGCCCGAGTGGTGACCACGTCATCGGCGAGCGCGGTGAGGTTGAGCGTGTGCAGGCCATCGCCCAGCGCCGCGAAGGAGACGGTCTTGGGTACGCCCGAGCTCTCGATGCCTCCCAGGTTGAAGTAGACGAGTGACGACTGAGGGCCGATGCCGGGCTGGCCGTCGGTGAGCGTGAGCGCTTGCGGCGCGTGATCGTCGAAGCTCCACGAGAGCGAGGTCAGGGCGGTGTCGGCTAGGAACGACGCGCCGACCAACAGCTCTGAGTCGTACACCTTCGCGCTTTGAAACAACCCGTGCACGCGAATCGGCAAGGTCGGGCTCAGAGACGAGGTGGCTTCTTCGCTGCGAACCCAGGCGGCCCCCGCCGCGTCGACGGCGAGCAAGGCCGGTACGGCTCCGTCGTGGCGGGCCTGACCCCAGGCCTTCGTGTCGGCGTCGTAGCGAAACAACCCGTCACCCGACTGAAGCCACATCACCCGGCCTGCCGACATCACCTGCTTCGGCGTGCGCCCGAGCTCGTATTTGTGCCAGCCCTCGAGCGTGAAGCGAAACAACGACTTTGGCGTGATGGCCCAGAGCTCGCCTGGCGCGCTCGGTGAAGCGCCCAGACCGGCCATGCCGATGACTCCGCCGACGAGGTCTTTCTTGTCGAGCCCGCTGTCGCGAATCACGAGCTCGGTCTTCGAGGTCTGCGCCGCGCTCGACACCTTGTCGCCCTGTGCGAACCACACGCCGGTGCTGCCGTCTTTCGCCGGGCCAACGCCCATCGCGGTGAGCCCGAGCACTGACTGACCGTTGATCTTCAGTTCGGTGAGCTGGCCCGACTCGAGGCGAAACAAGCCATTCGCGTGAGCGAGCCAGCCGACGCCGTTGTCTCCCACGGCCGTCGCGACCAGGCCTTCAGCAGGCAGCAGCGGTTGCCACGGCGGTGCGATCAACCAGCCTGATTCGGCGACGAAGAGGCCATTCTCGGTCGCGACCAACGCGGAGTACGGCCCGAGCGCGAACACGGCGCTGGCCCGGCCTGGAGCCACCGGGTTGGCGGGGTGAGACTCGAGCAGACCCTTCGCGCCATCGCTGCGCACGCGAACGACGCGGCCGGCGAGGTCGATGAAGATGCCTCCCCCGCGCTCGTCGGCGAACGCTGGAGTCGCGCTCAGCTCGAGCGCCGCGTCGGTGCGCACGGAGTCGAAGGGGGTCGCCACAATGGCTTCGGACACATTGCCGCCGCAGGCCGCCAGCAACGCAACGAGCACCAAGCGAGGCGCACCAACCGACCCGCTCTCATGGTGAGCCCGTCGAACCACGACCGACTCACTCTCATGGTGAGCCCGTCGAACCACGACCGACCCGCTCTCATGGTGAGCCCGTCGAACCACGCCAAAGTCACTCACGTCGCAAGCAGCCCCGCCATCGGCGCGACGCGCGTGATGCTGTAATCGAGCCCCGCGCTCGCGAGCACGGTGGCGATGATGTGCTCGGGCAGAATCAACTGCCCGCTGCCACTGGGCGACCCGGTCTTGTGATCGATGATGCCGGCCGACAACCCGACGTCGCCGCTCTTGCCGAAGACCATGTTGTGCTTGATGCCCTTGCCGAGCAGCATGCACGAGTTGGTGATGTGGTGATCTCTGCCACCCGACGCGTTGATGCCCGGGGTTCGGCTGAACTCCGAGAAACACAAGATGGTGGTGTGATCCATGAAGTTGCCGCCGCTGGGGTGCGGCGAGCTGCGGAGGTCCTCCACCAGATCAGCCATCGCGTTCCACCCGGTGCGTTGGTTCTGCGCCTGGGTGACCTGGGTGCCGAAGTGGGTGTCGAGGCCGCCGGTGATGTTGATGCTCACGCATTGGCTGACGCCCTTCTTGAGCGCCGTCGCGACCAGGGCCGCGCGTGCCGCGGAGCTGTTTCGGGTGTCATTCGCGCCCTCGGGCCGCAGGCCGTACCGTGAGCGGAGCGCCTGCTTTTCGTCTTCAATGGCCTTCTTGCCGGCGGCGTTCGGGTCGAAGCGAAAGTACGCGTCGAGCTGGGCGTCGAGCACGGTCTTCAGTTGGCTGCGCGAGTCTTGGTACTGCGAGACCAACCCACGCGAGTCATACAGATCGGCTTCGCAGGTCACCTTGGTGCCGCGCATGGTGATCAGCTGCTTCTCGATTTCGGAGTCGAGCGCCGTCGGGCTGGGCGACAACGTCAGCAGCAAGTCATTCGACGATGAGACCCGCAGCGCATTGGCCGAGCCGGGGTACCGGTCGTTGTAGGTCTCGATGTTGAAAGCAATCGAAGGCACCGGGTTGTTCGGCTTCATCTGGCCGACGATCTCAGTGGCGGTCGACGAGCCGCGCGCCGCCGAGCCATTGGGCTCCTTGCCGGTCAGGAAATACCGAAAGCCGACCTCGTGCGCGACGGTGTTCATGTTGATGCCGCGCACCACCGACATCAAATCGTAGTGGTTCGCCATACGGCCGATCGCCGGGCCGAACGCAATGTTGCTCATGCCGCCCGGCCGCTGGGGAATGATGGAGTTATCGACGACCTTGGTGGGGAAGCTCGCGTCGGTCGAGAGCAAGCTGTAGCCCGGCAAGATGCCGGTCTGTGAGAAACGGTCGGGCGTGAACACGTTCGGGTCGCGCGGGTCGAGCGAGAGCAACACGTCCCAACCGCTGGCGAAGTAGGCGAACACGAAGCAGTGATCAGCCGGAGCGAGCGCGGCGGCGTCGGCGAAGGCCTTGAACGAGAGGCCTCCGAAGAGGGTCGCGCCAGTAAAGCCGCCCGCGGCTTTGAGAAAGGTTCGACGGGGGAGAGCGAGGTTCTTTTTCATGGCGTTTTGCTCTTGTCGAATCAGTACGTGATGAAGCGCGGGTCGGTCATCATGGCGATGCACATCGCACCCCATGCCTGCTCGGGCTTGTTGGCCACCTTGGCTCGCGCGGCGATGGGCTTGAACGTCGTCGTCCACGCGGTGAGCTCTCCGTCGCTCATCGGCTGGCCCCAGAAGCGCAGCGACAGCGTCGAGAGGTTCTTCTTGATGCTCGCGTCGGGCACCAGGGTGAAGTCATTGCCCTTCGTACCGGCCTCGGTGTTGGCGATGTCAGGCCACAGCACCCGTGCCGACTGCGCGCGGCCCAAGTCAGCGACCGCGACCTTGAGACACACCTCGCGGGCTCCATCTTCGAGAAACTTCGCGAACACCAGGTTGGCCTCGTTCGAGTCAGACACCGTCAGCGCGAAGTCGGCCTGGCCCAGCGACGCGGCGAGGTTGTCGATCTGCGACCACTGCGAGCCGGTGGTGACCGCGATGCTCTGCTTGAGCTGCGCGACCGTGAGCCGTCGGGGCGCACGCCCCACGTGACCCGCGTTGTTCTCAGGGTCGGGCAGCCGCACCATCGGAGGGTGCGCGCTCATATCGACCGGCTCGAGCGTGCCGGTCTGATCAGCCACGGTTTTCTTCGACGAGCACGCCGCCAAGAAGGTCATCACACTGAGGAGGAAGATGCGCTTCATCAGTCGATCCTCCGGTAGGCCTCGGTGCTCAAGATGTCGAGAATGAGCTCCTTGAGGTTGTGGTTCTTGGCCGTGAAGCTCTCGGTCAGCGACTTCAAGTAGAGCGTCTGTTCGTCAGCGGTCATCGGCCGGCCGAGCAGCTCATTCCAAATGTTGCCGACGGCGCAGCGCTCGAGGTCACCGGTCTGCATCATCTTCTGCACCAGCAGCTTGGGGCCGCCCACGATGTTCGGCTCTTCATCGGCCGTGCGGTACAGGTAGGTGCGCAGCTCGCCCAGCGAATTGGCGCCGTCGCCGTCGTACGCCTGCATCACGTAGTTGCCGCATTCGTTGTTGCAGGTGGTGTCGCCGCTGAGCGCGCAGTCACGGCACCGCGTATCGATTTTCGGAAACTTGGCGGGGTCGAGGTACTGCGCGTTGCGCTCGCCGTAGCGGCCCCAGTGTGCGCCGGTGGGCTCGATGGTCGCGTGGCAGTACGAGCAGCCGCAGCGCTTGGCGAGGTTGTTCTCGCGGTTGCACGAATCTTCTGGCGGCGGCGCGTCGACGCCCGAGGGGGGTGAGAAGTGCTTGCACAAGAACGCTCCGTAGAACTGATTGACCCGCGAGCGCTGGGTGGGAAAGCGGTAGAGCCAGGCCGGCGTGGTCAGCACGCCCGAGGCCTGCGCGTCGCGCGTGTATTCGGCCCAGCCCGGCGCGGTGAGCGGCACGTTGGGCGTCGCGTCGCGCGAGGTCGGCGGAGTCACCAACCACACCGTGTTGTTCTGGTTCTCGCGGTACATCTGCGAGAGCACGCCGTTGATGAACGAGCGGCGGGTGGTGAGAATCGTGAAGTAGTCTTCGTCGCGGCGAATCACCGAGTCGATCAGCCGCAGCGGCTCTTCATTCACCGCCGCGATGCGTTGCGAGAACAGCACGCCACTGCCCTGATCACACCGCCGCGAATTCACGCCACACCCGCAGCTGCGGTCACCTCGAAAGCGGGTCGATTCGCAGCTCTCCATCGTGAACGGGTTGACGTCGCGCACTTGCGCTTCGATCGCACACATCGGCACCGTCGCCACGCCGCTCACGTCGAAGTAAGGCGGAGCGGTCAGCACCACGCCTTCTCGCTGAATGCACCCCTGCTGCACCGAGTAGCGGCCCTTGATGCCGTTGTCGACGTTCAGGCTCAGCGTGCAACGCGCGAGGCGGGGCAGCGAGCCGTTGACCGGCGCCGGGTTCGAGAAGGCGATGACCTTGCCATTCGCGTCGAGCTCTTCGGTGGTGAGCGCGGCGGTCTGCGGCTTCGCGGCGTCGGGCAGGCAGTAGTGCGGCTTGAGCGTGTTGTCGGCCAGGCGGCGCATGTCGCAGTAGAACTGGTGCTTCGCGGCGAGCACGCGGCCGGTCGCGTCGGGTTTGCCAATCGCGTCGGTGCAATCGGTCGCGCCGGTGACGAGCTGGCAGTCGTAGTTGTTGCTGTTGTAATCGACCGAGACCGGCATCGGCACGCCAGCCGAGTCGCGGCAGGTCTTGGTCGTCGGCTCGAGCAGCGGGTCTTGGCGGCTGGTGTTGCAGTCGTCTTGCATCACGAACGCGTCGCACCCCGCGCCGATTTGCCCGCGCAGCGGTGATGATGAGAGCCCGCGAAAGCCCAGCGGTTGGAGGCCCGCGCCGGTGGTGACGAGCCGGGTTTCGCCTTCGCTGTAGATGCTGGTCGAGATGTTCGCCCGCAGCAGCGCGCGGTGGTAGCCCTTGATCTTGCTGTAGAACTCCTCGCGGCCCATCAGCTCGCGGAGGTCTTCAGGCAAGATGGCGCCCTTGCCTTGAATGAAGCGGTATTCTTCGAGCGTGGGGGGCCGGCCGATGACGTCGAGGTACACCTGCCGCAGCCGCCGCTCGAGGTTCACGCTGGCCTGCCCGCAGACCTGTTCGTCAGCGAGGGTCGTCGCTGAAACGAGCACGATGAGCGCCGTGAGCCAGGAGAGGTTTCGTCGAAGTTCGGGCATCGGCCACCTCACGAGATGAACGCACACTGTGGCGTGATCACAGCGCCATCGCAATCAACCTTCAGTGTGTGAACAGCAGTGTTCATGTGTGACGTCACCCGAAGCGGCCGAAACTCCGAAGCGGTCACGGGTACGGGCAGCAGGGGAGATGTGCGCGACTTCAAAAAACCGTAAAGGGCTTCCCATGACCCCGGCTCCATCGGCTCCCCGCAGCGATCGCTCGTTCTTCGTTTTCAACGCGGTCGTGTCGGTGGCGGCGCTCTCGTTGCTGACGTGGTTGTTGCTGATTCATGCGGCGGCGAAGAACAGCTCGGTCGACTTGAGGTTCATGCCCGCGGTGAATGCCTGCTTCAACGCGGCCGCGGCGAGCCTGTTGATCGCAGGGTGGGTGGCGATCAAGAAGAAGCGCGCCGACCTTCATCGCTACTTCATGGTCGCGGCGTTCGCGGCCTCGGCGTTGTTTCTGGTCGGCTACCTCGCCTACCACGCGGTGCACGGCGACACGAAGTTCGGGGGCGTCGGTCTGGTGCGCACGTTGTACTTGGCGATTCTGGTGAGCCACGTGCTGCTCTCGACGGTCATCGTGCCGCTGGCGTTGACCGCGTTTTATTACGCCTGGCGCAAAGACTTTCGAAAGCACACCCGAGTCACCCGCGTGCTGCACCCGATTTGGCTCTACGTGTCGGTCACCGGCGTGGTGGTGTTCATGATGCTGCGCCCCTACTACGGCGGCTGAGCGCGCAACCGGCGCTGCTGAACAAACGTGCACCTACGGGCCGAGGGAGCCATCGCATAGGGTCCGCCGCCTTCATGGCCATTGAAACCGCAGCCCCTGCTTCTCCTGCCGTCACGCCCCCCGCGAAACAGGGGTGGCTGCCTCGCGTGCTGCCGATCAACAGCACCGGCTACTACGTGTTTCTGGCGGTCATCGCGATCTTCATTCTCGGCCCGCTGGGCGGCATCACTGCCAGCTACATGAACTTCTCGCTCGGCTTCTTCGTCGGCGGGCAGGTGCTGGCCGGCATTCTCGGCTCGACGGTCACGTACTTCTACGGGCCTGAAGGCAAGCACGGCGCGAACTACATGCAGACCGCCGCGGCCTCGGTCGCTTCGATGGCGGCGATGGGCGTGTTGATGCAGGCGATGATCTGGCTCGGCCTGCCCGAGCCCGAGACGTGGAAGTTGATTCTCTACTTCTTGTGCGTGGGTATGTTCGGCGTCGGCGTCGGTATGATCTACACGCCGATTCTGGTCGACCGGCTGCAGCTGACCTACCCCTCGGGGCTCGCGGTCGCGAACATCTTGCGCGCGTTGACCGACGTGAAGCTGCTCAAGCGCAGTGTCGCGCAGTTGTTCACCGGCATCGGCCTGGGCGCCGCGTTTCCCCTGGTGATGGAGCGGCTGGGGTCGATCGCCATCGTCGCGCGCCTCGCCGCGACTGGTATCAGCACCTCGACCGTCGGCGCCGCGATGATCATCGGCGCCCGCATGACCGTACCAGCAACGGTCTATGGCTTCGGGCTGTACCTGCTCACGCCGTGGTTTCGCTCGCAGGGGTGGCTCGGCCCGAATGACCCGTACCGCAAGTTCGCCTTTCTGGTCGCGCTCGGCATGATCATGGGCGCGGCCATCGTCGACATCTCGCTGATCATTCGGCAAGCGGCCCAGAAGCTGCGTGAGAAGACAGGCCCCGCCCCGGTGCGCGAGGGCGAGGAGTGGAAGAACACCAACAACAAGCGCCTCGCCGCCCACGTCGTGTTTTGGGGCCTGGCGGTGATTCTCGTCTCGACGCTGTTGCTCGAGGTGCCTTTGCACTGGGTGCTCTTCGCGGTCGCGTTCAGCTTCTTGATGATGTTGGTCAACGGCATCAGCTTCGGCATCACCGACTCGAACCCCATCTCGACCGCGTTCGTGCTCAGCATCGTCGCGATGGCGGCGATGGGCCTGGTCGACCCGATCGCCGGGTTGCTCGCGGGCAGCATCGTCTTCGTGGTCTGCAGCATCGGCGGCGACATGCAGCAAGATCGCTCGACCGGCTGGCGCCTCGGCACCAACCGCACCATTCAATTTCGCTATCAGGTCATCGGCGTGATGGTCGGCGCGGTCTTGGCGGTGTTCATGGCCAAGCTGTTCATGGCCGCGTACCCGGTGCTGAAGGTCGACACCTACAGCAACCCCGGGGCGAAGGTCGCTCAATGGCAGAGCGCGATGACCTTCAAGTTCGTCGGCGCGTTGCGCGGCATCACGTCACCCAAGAGTTGGCAGATACCGGCGATTCTGGTGGGCGTGGCGATCGGCTTCGTCACCGAGGTGGGCCGTAAACTCTTGAAGAACAACGCCAAATACAAAGCGTGGGTCAAGACCACGGGCGGCAACGCCTTCGACTTCGCCATCGATGTCGTGCTGCTGCCTTCACCCTACGCGAGCTCGTTCGCCGGGTTCGTCGAGTTCAACACCGTGGTCTGGTGGGGCATCGGTGGCCTCTTCTCAACCGGGTGGAACGCGGTGGCCAAGAATCGGCAGGCCAAGCACAACCCCATCGTTCACGGCGAGGAGCTGCCTGAAGACATGTCGACGATGTCGCTGGTCGGTGGAGGGTTGATCGCAGGCGACTCCATCGCGGCGCTGATTCTGGGCATCATCGGCCTGCTGGCGTTGGTGAAGTGAGCGCCACGGTCTACCGGCCCGAGGTGCTGTTCGCCGACGGCACGCTGACCCGAGGTGGCGCGCTCTGCGTCACCGGCGAAGGCAAAGTGCAGACCCGCATACCCACCGGGGCCCGGGTGGTCGAGCTGCCCGGTACCTTGCTGATGCCGGGGCTGATCAACTGCCATTCTCACGCGTTTCAACGGGTCATTCGCGGCCGCACCGAGCACATCGCGCGCGGGCACGACGCCGATGACTTCTGGAGCTGGCGCCAGTCGATGTACGCCGCCGCCTCGTCGCTCTCGCCCGAAGAGCTGTACGTGGTCTCGCGCCAGGCCTTTCTCGAGATGGCACGCGCCGGCATCACCACCGTCGGCGAGTTTCACTACCTGCACCACCAGCCCGATGGCACTGCGTACGATGAGCCCTCGTTACTGGCCCAGCAGGTGATTCGCGCCGCCCGTGACGTTGGGCTTCGCATCGTGCTGCTTCGGGTCGCCTACGCGCGGGCCGGGTTTCAAGTGGCATCAAACCCGCTCCAGCGCCGGTTCATCGATACGAGCGTCGACGCCTACCTGAAGCGGGTCGACGCGTTGCGCATGGCCATCGGTGAAGACGACCTCGTCACGGTGGGGCTCGCTCCGCACTCGGTGCGCGCGGTGCCGCGCGAGTGGCTGACCCAGATTGCCAAGGCGAGCCCGAACGAGGTGACGCATTTTCACGTCGCCGAGCAGCCGGCTGAGGTCACCGCGTGTCTGGCCGAGACGGGGCTTCGGCCGGTCGAGCTGCTCGAGGCGTGCGGCGCGCTGCAGGCCAACGCCACGCTGGTTCACGCGGTGCACCTGACCGCGGGCGAAATCGCGACGATGGGTCAGCGCTCGGTGAGCGTGTGTGCCTGCCCCTCGACCGAGCGAAACCTGGGAGACGGCATCGTCGAAGCCGATGCACTGGCCCGCGCTGGGGTGTCGCTCTGCCTGGGCACCGACAGCCAGGCGCAGATAGACCTACTCGACGAGGCCCGCCAGCTCGAAGGGCACCTGCGGCTGCTGCGGCTGCGCCGAAACGTGCTCGACGCCAAGACGGGCGCCGTCGACAACCTCGGTCGCCAGCTGATCAGCTTCGCCACCACCGGAGGCGCCCGCAGCCTGGGGCTCTCGGCCATCACCGGCACGCTGGCTCACAACACCGACGCCGACTTCATCACCGTGAATCTGCGGCACCCGAGCCTGCTGGGCGTGCCCGACGAGGCCCTGCTCTCGGCGGTGGCCTTCTGTGCGACTCCCGAGGCGATTCAAGACGTGGCGGTACAGGGCCGGTTCATCGTCACCCGCCGCGCGCATGCGCTGGAGCTGGAATCGGCCCAGGCCTTCACCCGCGTGATGGAGCGGCTGCGCACCATTGGCTGAGCCGCGCCGGCTCACCTTGGGTCGCAGAACGCTCGAAACCGCACCTGGGTTTTTTCAGTACACGCCTGGTCTGCGTGGGTTCGGGGCTCGTCGTGGGTTTGCGAGCACGGCGCCTGTTTCTTGCTATGAGTCTGCAGTGGGTTTTCTCGCCAAATGAGCCAGGTCGCAACGTGTTCGCGGTGTAAAGCGCCGGCGCCGCCGACAGCGCGGTTCTGCGAGCGGTGTGGCAACCCGCTGTTGCCCGCCGCCGCGATGACATTTGGCGATTACGAGGTCACCGAGGTGATCGGCGAGGGCGGCATGGGCCGCGTCTACAAGGCCACCCAGCACCGGCTCAACCGCTCGGTCTGCATCAAGACGTTGCTGCCTCAGTACGCCGGCGAGCCGCACGTGGTGCGACGCTTCGAAAAAGAGGCCACCACGATGGCGGCGCTCTCGCACCCGAACATCGTCTCGGTGTTCGACGTCGGCCGGTCGTCTGACGGCGCGGCGTTCATCGTGATGGAGCTGATCGACGGGCGGCCCCTGAGGCTGATCTTGCGAGACGAGTCGCCGGTGCCCATCGAGCGCGCGGTGCGGCTGATTGATCAGGTGCTCGCGGCGCTCGCCGAGGCCCACTTGCATGGCATCGTTCACCGCGACCTCAAGCCCAGCAACGTGCTGGTGGTGGCGCTGCGCGACGGCTCTGAGCTCTGCAAGGTGCTCGACTTCGGCATCGCCCGAACGCTCGACCACGCCGAGAGCGACGACCCGCTCACCCAGACGGGCGTGCTGCTCGGTACGCCTGGGTACATGGCGCCAGAGCAGCTCGCGGGTGAGCCGTATGATCACCGCATCGATCTCTACGCCGCGGGCGCGTTGCTCTATGAGCTCATCACCGGTCGCCGGGTCTTTCGCGGCGCCAACGATGCCGAGCTGCGGCGAAGGGCCCTCTTCGAAGTGCCGGCGCTGGCGTCGACGGTGACCTCGCAGCAGATACCGAAGCTGGTCGACGACATCTGCGCCAAGGCGTTGGCTCGCTGGGCCGGCGACCGCTACCAGAGCGCGAATGCGTTTCGCGAGGCGCTGGCCCAGGTGGTGCGCACGGTCACCGGAGTGCCCCCAGTGCACCCGGCCTTCGAGTACACGCCGCTGGCGGTCGCGGTGGGCTCGTCGGCATCAGGCATCTTCACCACCAACTCTCGCGCCCTGGTCTCGGCGGTGCTCGCCGCCACCAGTGACTGGGAGCGCACCCACATGCTCGAGAATTACGAGCGGTCGATGGTCGAGTATCTGGGCAACGGCGATGTGGAGTCGGTTCGCTCGGCGGTCAAGGTGCTGCAGATCGAGCAGAAAGACCCCAAGCACCTCGAGGCGCTCAAGGCCTTGTTCGAGGTGACGCGGCGCTTGTTGATCGGCACCTTGCCGACATTGTTCGAGTGGCTTCGCCACGAGCCGACGCGCAGGGGTGGGCAGTGGTTGTTGCGAGTGCTCGGGCCCTCGGCGTTGCCGCTCTACCTCAAAGAGCTCGGAGCGCTCGATGCCGAGACCCAGCAACAGCTGCTGATCGTGATCAAGCTGATCGACCCTGATCTGAGCGCGGTGCTGAGCTTGCTGCGCGCGGCCGACCCCAAGTCGCTCAAGGCCGTGCTGTCGGTGGCGCGTGACTGGCCCGATGATCAAAGCCGTCAGGTCTTCGCCCAGCTGCTGCAGGCGCCCGAGGGGGTCTCACGGCAAATAGCGCTCGAGTCGCTCGACGAACGAACCGCGTTTCGACTGGCGCTGGTGATTCGCCAGAGGGTGCACGACCCGGTGGTCGGCGTGCGCATCGAGGCGCTACGCTGGGTCTTTCGGCTCGAAGACGAAGACGCGGTGCCTGATCTGTCGCGCCTGCTCGAGCGCACCGGCCTGAGCATGGTCGAGCGCCGGAGCGTCTGGCGGGTGCTCAGCCACTTGAAGACCGAAGAGGCCGTGTCACTGCTGATTCGGGCCATCGACGAGACCCGCGAGCCCTCAGAGGTAGGCGAGCTGTCGATGCTGCTGGTGCGCACGCGTTCGCAGCGCGCCATCGGTCACGTCGAGCGCATGCTGACCACCGCGGGCACGAACGCGAAGTTGAAGCGGGTCATCGAAGAGGCCTTGCGCGAGGTTCGCGGCCAAGTGCTGGTCTCTGGCGTGTCGATCTTCACGCCGACTCCAGCGCCAGCCCCGAGTGACTTCGTGGGCAGCTCGCCTTCGCGGGTGGGCGAGCAGGGCGCCCCGAAGCCGACGCCCACGCCGTAAAGCCCAAAGTCACTACGGCTTGACGTTCACCCAGCCGCTGGTGCCGTTGTACCAACCGGTGATGAACGAGTTCAGGGTGACTGGGGCTGGGCCCGGGCTGGCGATGGTGAATTGGCTGCCCAACATCGTGTGGCTGTTGCCTGCCAGGTAGAAGTACTTCGCGTTGGTGCGAACATCGTAGTGCGAGGTGAGGAGCGACTCGGTCTGGGTCTGATAGTCGGGGGGGGTGTAGTTGAAGAACTGCCGCAGCACGTTGTCTTGGCTGTACGCGAGCAGTGAGAAGCGGCTCGTGGGGTTGTTGACGGTGAGCCAATCGACATACGCGGGGAAGTTGTTGAGACAATCGGTGCAGCTCGACGGCACGGTCACGTTCCACGCTTCGATCCAATCGTGGAGCAGGGTGCCGCTCGGGTTGATCATCTGCCCGGAGTCGGCCAGCACATGCAGCTCAGCCGTGGGGAAGGCGTCTCTCACGCGCTGGTAGCTCAGCTGCGCACCGAAGGCGCCCGCGCTCGAGCCGGTGAGAAAGACCCGCGTCGCGTTGGGGAAGGTGAGCTTGAGCCGCTTCAGGTACGCCTCGACGTTGCGCGCGCCCTCGAAGTACACGATGCGGTTGCTGATCGACTTGACCGCGTCTCCAGAGTGCACGTCGCCGGTGCAGTACGGCACGAAGACGAAGCTGGCCTTGCGAAACGGGTTGCTCGTGTTGGCGCGATTGAAGCCCGGCAAATCTTGCGTGCCGTCGCTGGCGAAGGTGGTCATGGTGTACCCGGTCTCGAAGTTGGCCGCGCTCTTGAGCACGAAGCAGGTCAGGCCCTCCCAGCACGCGCCACCGCCCTGCATGTAGATCCACACGTCGGTGCTGGCGGTGCTCGGGTTCACGGCGATGCCGGTCGGCGTGCCATTGGCGCAGGTGGAGTCGGGGAAGTCGACCCACGTCCACACTTCGTTCGCGGCGGTGATGGCTCCGACGATGGGCGTGCCTGCGTCGTACCCGAGCCCGTTGCCGGCATCGACCTTCACGCCAGCGCCGGCGTCTCCAGGCGTCACGGTGCCCGAGTCACCCGGCATCGTCACGGTGCCTGCATCGGTCTTGACGCCCGAGTCACCCGCGGCGACGACGCCTGAGTCATTGCCGCTCACGATTACGCCCGAATCGGTCGAGGTCGTGCCGCCATCACCGCGCGCCATCACGCCAGAGTCTGTCGAGCCAACATCGGATGGACCACCACACGCCGCCAAGATCACGACTGCTGAACCAACGAGGAGAGAACGCATGGGGCGAGTGCGTACTCTCACTGGGCGCCGAGCGCTACCGCGGCGTCGTCGCTAAAGCGCGCCGGTGACGAGCAGCGCGATCGCTGGCACCAGCAGCAACAACCTGGCGCCCTCCGCTTTCCACGCCCACGGCTTTGATTCGATCAACGCCGGAACGGTGATCAACGTCATCGTGAACAGCGCGAAGCACACCGCGGTCGCGAGCAAGGAGAGCTGGCCGCCCCACATCAGAAACGAGAACACCCCGATGATCAGCAAGGCGAATTGACCCAACGCATGCCACTTCGCGCGCCCCGTCGGCGACGGCTCGTACTTGCCGATTGAGAGAGGAGGGCCAGGCGGCGCTCGCTCGAGCCAGTCGGGGTGCCAGGCCGGCGACGCGACGAAGACCTTTAGCGCTTGACGCCAATTCGGAGCCCGCCGCGCCATGCGCACCAGGTCGACGTAGCCAGCCACCTGCGCCCAGAGAATGTTGTAGCTGCCCAGCGGCCGGGTGATGCCGTAGGTGCAGGCCTCTTCGTGCTCCTCGCGCTGGTAGGTGCCGAACAGCCGGTCGAATACGATGAAGGTCGCCGAGTGGTTCTTGTCGAGGTACCTCGGGTTGATCGCGTGATGCACCCGGTGGAGCGACGGCGTGTTGAGCCACTTCTCCAAGAAGCCGAGCGGCGGCACCAGCTCGGTGTGAATCCAAAATTGGTAGAGGGTCGAGAGCGAGAGCACGACGGCGTACTCGAAGGTCGGCACTCCGAGAATCGCCAGCGGCAGGTAGAAGGGCAGCATCGTCGCCCAGGTGGTCACCGACTGCCGGAGCGCGACCGCGAGGTTGTAGTCTTCACTGTGGTGGTGAACCACGTGCGCGGCCCAGAGCAGGTTGACCTCGTGCGAGCCGCGGTGCCACCAGTAGTAGAAGAATTCGACGCCGATGATGGCGGCGAGCCAGCTCCACAGTGACTTGTCGGGCAGGGTGAGCACGCGGTGCGAGTACACCCAGGCGTAAATGCCCAATGAGAACGCGGCGACCAGCACGTTGACCAGCTGCTGCGCGACCCCGCAGCCCATGTCGGCCATCGCGCTGCCGAGGCGGTAGACCGGGCGTTTGCGCACTCGTGCGACGAGCAGCTCGACCCCGATGGCGATGAAAAACAGGGGGATGGCGAGGGCGATCAAGTTCGGCATTGCGAAGGCGCATTCACGCGCTTCGGTGGCCGCCGGTCAAATCTGTATTACCTGTCCAGCCGTGAGCTCAATCTTCGAACGAGACTTCTTGTTGCGCAGCATCAAACAGTTCGTCGAGCTGCTGGCGCGGGCCCTCAAGCTGGGCACGGCGCAGAAGAAAGACGAAGCGATGCAGGTGCTCGAAGCGGGGTGCTTGAGCATTCTGGGCATCGACTACCGTGAGCTGACCTTCGTCGACTCGGCGTCGGCGGCCAACCTGCTGGGCACACCGCACAAAATTCTGCTCTTCGCGAAGTTGCTCGATGGCATGCGGCAGGTGGCTGACGCTGCGGGTGATGAGGCGGCCGCGCGCTCAAAGGCGCAGTACGCGTGCGAGATGACGCTCGAGCTGTTGAAGCGAAGCCCGAAAAACGCCGAGGCGATCGAGCTCGTCAACGCGCTTGGGCCACGCATCGACCCAGACCTCTTGCCCGAAAGGGCGAGGCAGGCGTTCGACCTTTTTCGCGCTTAGAAAAACTTCGCGCGAGCGGCTTCTTCCAAGGCTTTGCGCTCGGTGATCGACAAGCCACTGGTATTGGCGACGCGTTCGAGCAGCACCTTGAGCTTCTGACCGACATCGAGATTCGCCGGTATCTTGCTGGCAGCGTCATCGATCATCGCTTTGGCCTGAAGCTCGGGGCCTCCACCAGCGATGCTCACCCGGCCCTGGGCGGGCGCCGTCTTGAATTGCTTCGAGAGTGGCTCAGCGGCCGACTTCACCGGCGCCGTACCCACGGGCCCTGAGTAATCAGTTCGAGGCATGTCGAGCTCATGCCGCTCTGCCGCGGCCTTGCCATGAAAGGCGTCTCGCGTGGCTTTGGCTTTCTTCAGCTCGCCTTCGAGGGCTGCGCGCACTTCAGGGGTCGCCCCGACCGATGCTTTCTCAACCGCGCTCGCCACCGCCTTGAAGTCAGCCTCGACTGCTGTTTCGGCGCTCAGAACGCGAGCCTTGTTCTTGGCCTCGTCGAGCGTGCGAAAGCTCGGCGCAAGCTTGTTGCCTTCGATCTCAGCGGTCAGCGCAAACTTCTTGGTCGATGGAGCGATCGAGGCCTTGGCGGTATCGACCGCGGCCTTCGTCGCTTGCTGCGCCGCGGCCTGCTGAGCGGCAGCGGCTGCTTTTTCAGCCTCTGAGGCCTGCGCTGCTGCTGCCGTTTTGGCTTGGTCGGCGGCCGTACGTTGGAGCTTGGCTGATTGCTGATCGACCAAGCCCAAATTCTCTTTGACCTTGCTCAGCGAGGTCTCGAGCTGGGTCTTGAGGGTCGACACCTGGCTTGCGGCGGCCGTGAAGTTCGTGACACCCTCCATCGGGGTCGGCAGCGCACTGAGCGCGCCTTCGAGCCGCTCCGCTGCCTCCGCGAGGGCGGTCTTGTGGGCCTTGAGTTGGTCGGCCGTCATGCTGAGCGGCTGTTTGCTCGCCAGGTCGTACGCCTCGGTCGACCGCGCCGAGCTTCTTAGCGAATTGACCGTGCCTCCGGCTGCGGTGTTTGCTTTCTCGAGGGCTTCGACCTCGGCCTTCATCGAGCCGAAGTGAGTCTTGAGCTTCTCAAGCTCCGCACGCGCAGGCCCAGCTGCGGTCTTGGCGATTTGGTCGTCGATGGCGGTCGAGACGTGGGCGAGCTCTTGGCTGCTCATCGAGGCCCCGTTGGCGATCTTCGAAGCCAAGTCTTCGCCGTGACCGCGCAGCGCGGGGTTGTTCTTGAGGCCCCCCAACACGGCGGCGGCATCGAAGAATTTCTTGCTGAAGTCGACCACCGATTGGAGCGCCTCTTTGACTGCGTCGGGCGTCTTGGCCGAGGCCAGCAGATTCTTGAGATCTTCTTTGTGCGCGTTGGCGAACTCGAAGATGGCCTGAGCACTCGGAGTCTGGCCGAGCTTCTCAATCGCAGACGCGAAGCCGGCCTTGTGCCCGTTGAGGTACTCGATGACCGGCTTGGCCATGGTGACGAGGGGCTTGGCGGCGCGCATGACCTTGCCGCCTTTGCCGCCCGTGGCCACGTCGACCAGCATCAGACCGCCGAACGCGAGCGACTTCTTGTCTTCACCACGCTCGTGCGCCTGATACGCCTTCTTGCCGTTGTTGATGAGCGACAAACCCGCAGAGAACGGGTTCAGAATATTGCCGCCGCCATCCATCAGTTCGTTGAGCTTTTTCTCGCCTCGGGCCTTGTCAGCTTCTGACATGCCGGCCATGCCGTACTTGCCGCGAGCGACGTCTTTGGTGAACCCCCACGTTTTTTCAGCCGCGTTCGAAAGCCACCCTACGACTGGGCTCGAAGTGCCCTCGACAGCGGGCTCTTGGCCACCCTGAACCGCGGGTGCGGTCGGCTCAGCGACTGGCTCAGCAGCAGAGACCTGTTTGGGACCACCGACACCGCTCAATCCAGCCATTGATTCACCACGAAAAGGGGCCTGCCCTCAACTGCTTAGCTCAGAACATCTGGCGTTTCACAACCCGGCCTTTTCTCGATTTCTAAGACCGCACACCAGCCGACACGGGCACAGTTGGGTTGTCTGAAGTCGTCGCTTCAAAGTTTCGCGAGCCAGCAAAATAGGGTGCACGTTCGATTTCAGCAACGCCTGGCGGCCGAGAAAAATGAAGCAATGAGATCAACTCTTTGCGAAATGTGACGATCACCCCTGCATGACTGAAGAAGAACGAGAAAACGTCTTAGCCGTTGAGAAACTTCGCGC
>JANLPS010000027.1:0-95649 GCA_031367385.1 Archangium sp.
CGCATATCTTCACGATCGGCCTGGGTGGCGAGGTCGAGGGCACGACCCTGCAGGTGTTCGGCAAAGACGGCTATTTCCCCGCGGCGAAGGCTGATCAACTGGGTGACGCGTTCGACGCCATCGCCTCGAAGGTGACCAGCCTGGCGAATCGGTTTTATCTGCTCGAGTATTGCTCTCCGAAGCGCAGCGGCACGCACACACTGAAGATCGTTGCCACCAACGGCGAGCTGGTCGGCGGCCTCTCGAAGACCTTCGATGCGACCGGGTTCACATCAGGGTGTGAGTTGAACTGATCACCGGGTAGCATGCGCCGCCTCACCGAGGGGGCGAGCCATGGCCGCGAAAAAGGCGAAAACGAAGTTGAAGTCGAAGTCGAAATCGAAGACACAGCCCAAAGCGAAGCGGGCACCGGAGCGATTGGCATTGAAGCTGTTGCCGACGCTGCCGACCCTGACCGCGGTGCGGCGCCGAGCCTACACCGCGTCGTTCAGCGCAGAGCAATGCCAGGAGTGGGGCCGCAAGACCAAGGCGACGCAGGTGTTGGCCGACGCCGAGAAAGCGGCTCAGGCGGTCGTCGCGGCCGTCAGAAAAGGGGTCGACGGGTACTCGGCGTCGCGCTTTGCCTGGCTGTGCACGCAGATGGCCGAGCTTCAAGACTCGATCGCCGCGCAAGAAGGGGGGGCTCCGACGTCACGGTATGCGGCGGTGAGCATCGCGACGCGCATTCGCACGAAGCTTGCGCACGGCCTGCTCGATGCGGCGTCGGGCAACCAAGCGCTGATCAACGAAGTGCACAACCGCAACGAGGTCGACGCGTCACCGTCGACCTTGGAGACGTCGATCACCGGGCTGCTTCAGCTCGCCATGCGGTTACGGCACGTGCCCGAGGGTGAAGTGCTGGCTGACGACGCGGGCCTGACCGAGGCATTCTTGTCGAGCGCCTCGTCGATGATCGACTCGCTGCGGGCCTCGAACGACATGACCTATGGCACCGCGAATGAAGGCGATACCGACCAGACCGATCTCATCGAAGGCCGGGTGCTGCTCGAGCTGAGCCACCTGCGAGACGTGCTGGCCCGAGCGAAGTCGCGAGGCGTGCCGGTGCCGGTGATGCCCGCGCTGGCGACGCTCGCTACGGGTTCAGCACGCACGCGTAGGTGAGGGCGATTCTCGCGCCCAGGTCGACCACCTCGAAGTCGGTCACTTTCAGCGCCGCCAGTGACGTGTTGGTGACGCCCACGTCGGCCCACTTGGTGGCGGTGAACCGGTCGCTCTGAATCGTGACCGGTATTTCGCCGCCGTCAGAGAGCACCATGCCGTACTTCTTCAACGCCCTTGCGATCACCCGTGCGCCCTCGGTCGGCAGGCTCGCCTCGTTGAAGCTGGCCTTGAGCCGAAACCGCACGCCGTACGGCGGCGCGTGGGGGTTCACATTCGACGGAGCCCCCGCGTGCGTCGCCGGCCGCACGTACACTTTTCGCTGCATGTGATCATTGGGCAGAATGAACCGCAGCGCGTGGTTCACCGAGCCGCTCTTGACCTCATCGGCCGACACCATGAACGCCGACACCGGCAGCCCCGCGGCATCGACCGAGGTGCACTGTTCTCCGCGCAAGGTGTCGGGGTACTGCTTCGTCAGGTCCCACACCACCAAGCAGGCGGCGGCCAGCCCCGATGCGGTCATGTTCGCTTGATACAGCTCGTACACCTTCTTCTCGCTCTTCGAGATGATCAGCAGGTGGCAGTCGCCCCCCATCGTGCACGCGTACGACGCTTCGCCCTCGGTCGCGCCCACCGCCGGGAGCGGAATGGTCGCCGGCAGGGTCGCGCAGTCATCGACGTAGTACCCCGCCGCGGGGATGACGGTCGCCCGCGTCGCGCCAGCCTCGGCGTTCAACACGTGAATGCTGTCGTCGAATTGAAAGCGATGAAATTTGCCGCCCCAGCCGCCGCCGTCCATCGCGGCGAGGGTCGAGATGATCTCATTCGATTCGCTCGAGACCGAGATCATCGAGACGTCTTTCGTCCACGGGTGTTCATGCTCGAACAGACCCGCGACTGATCCGCCCCCGTCGGTCACGCCTCCACTGCCGGCGTCACCAGCGCCTCCCGGAGCGCCTGCATCGGCGGCCGTCGACCCCGCGTCAGCCACCGCACCAGCATCGAAAATCGAGCCCTCGCCGCTGGAGCACCCCGCCAGCGCCACCATCGTCACCACCGCGATTCTCATTCGCTGAAGCGTACTGAGGCCCCCAAGCTGCCGCTTTCTTTGTCGCTGTCGCACAGTGTGTGAACGCGTTCTTACCCACTGAGAATTTCTCTTGAGGCTTCAACAGCGACGCAGTTTCGCGCCGAGGCAAAACCTGAGTAAGACTGCGCGTTCGCCCCATCAAGGACACCCATTCATGGCCAACACCATCAACCGAAACCCGTCTTCGCCACAGCCCGTATCGACCGACGAAAAGCCCGCGCCGATCTCGGCTGAGCCGACGACGGCCGTGACCACGGTGGCGACCGTCGAGGCGCCGACCGATGATTTCAATTCGAGCAAGCCGGCGTCGAACAACCCGTTCTCGATGGGCAAGATCAAAGACGGCCTGTGGAAGATGGTCGTCGACGAGACCGCCAAGGAGCACAAGCTCAAGGCCACCGTGAGCGTCGGCGGCCTCTCGGTCACCGGAGGGGTCAGCGAAGAGGTCGCGCTGACCGGTAGCAATTCGTACAAGAACCTGGTCTTGCCCGATCGCCGCCGCAGCGAGTTCGCACAGGCGCACCCCGATGACAGGTGGGTCAAGATGCGCGCGATGGTCGGCGCACAGGCCAACGTGCCGGTCTTGGGCGTGGCGCTCGGCTTCAACAGCAGCGTCGAGGTCTCGAGCATCTCGGCCCAGAGAGCGCCGCTGAAAGACGCCGCGGTCGACTCGGTCAAGAGCCTGGTGGTGCCGCTGCGCGCCGACGCCTTCAAGCAACTCAACGCGCCCCCCGGCACGGAGTGGATCTTTCGGGGCGACGCCGGTGTGACGATCGGCGTTGGCTCCGAGGCCAATGGCGGTCTGAACAAGTTCAGCACCCCTGGCGTCGGGGTCAACGTCGGCTACCAACAGGTGTGGACGAAGAACGTCAAGTCATTGGGTGACAACAAGGTCTTCTTCATGTTGGGCAAGCACGAGATCCCCTCGGTTGGGGGTGCGCTCGGCACCAGCATCAAGGCCCTCGACATCGCCGACTCTGAGAACAAGCTCGCGACCCGCGCCGGTGACACCATCGAGCGCAAGGTCGAGATCACGGCGTTGGCCAGCGCGAGCGTCTCGTGGCCCCACCGTCACATCGGCGGTGCCGTGCTCGACCTCAACAAAGAGACCGACCGCGCGCACTACGATTACCTGATGCGCAGCAAGCCCCTCGACGCCGAGGCCTACCTCAAGGCGAACAACCTGGGCGGCACCTACGTCGGCGATGGGCGTGCGATCACCACCGGCTTCAAGGCCAGGTTCGGCGAGACGACGCTGCTCTCGACCAGCACCCTGCGTACCAAGGAAAACGGTGAGCTCGTCAAAGACGGCGCGCACTCGCAACTTGGCGAGGCCGCCTACAACCGCATCGTCGAAGGCACGCTGCCCCGGTTTCTCAAAGGCGAAGAGCGCAACGTCTCGGTTCGCGCCGGAGCGCTGACCAGAGACGGTGTCTCAGAGCACGCCCTCGCGGTGCGCCTGAGCGTGACCGACCCGGCGATCACCTCTGAAGAGCTCGCCCAGCACACCCGCTTCGCCAAGGCGATGGAGATGGACGCCGGCGCGCTCCCCGACGCCGCCAGCGCGAAGAATTTCGGCAAGGGCGACTACGCGGTCGAGGTCGCGGCGACGGAGGCGCAGCTCGCGGGCCTGGGCACGCGGTCTTCAGACGAGATTCGCTTGGCCTTCGCGGCGGCGCAGCGTGACATCGAGGGCGACACGCAGCTGCCTCCGTGGTACTCGCAGAAAGAGTCCTTCGCCTCGTTCAAGCAGCAGCTCGCGATGGCTGTGAAGCCTCACTCCGACTCGACCAGCTCGGTGCTGCGCGAGTACCGAGAGAAGTTTGGTGGCCGAGACTTGAAGCGCGACATCGCCAGCGGCAACGCCGTCGACCACGTGATCGAGCAGGGCGCCAAGGCCAAGGGCAAGCCGGTTCACGAGTGGGGCCGGGTGCTCGAGGCGGTCGGCATGCAGTCATCGAATGACGTTCGTGCCGGGCTGCTCGCGCTGCACCGCTTGTCAGGGGCGCAGGTCACCGAGCTGTCGATCAACGTCGGCGGCGTTCGCGCCACGACCAGCAGCGGAGTGCCGAACAAATCGCTCCTCGACCTGGTCGGCGACATCATGTTGCCTCAGTAAATGACCGATGGCTGACGAGGCGGCCACGCCGTACCCCCTCAGCCGCTGCCATGGCTGCGCGCACCACCGCGACGTGAAGACGCCGCGCTCGTGGTTCTTGCTGTGTCAGGCGCCGAAGCTGCCCAAGTACCCGCCGCAGCCGGTGCTCGTCTGCGCGGGCTTCACCCCGTCGTCGTGAAGAGGCCTCGATGCGAATGATCTGGCTGTTCACCCTCTGCGCCTGCGCGACCCTCGACACGAGCCGCATGAGCCCGCAGTGCCGCGACCTCTACAACGCCTGCCTCAACAGCTGCCCGCAGCAGCGCAACCGCGTGGCCGGCACTGATCTCGCGAGCCTCTCAAGGGGCCCCATCGGAGGCCCCGACCTCGACCCCGGCACCGCCAGTTGCACCAACCAGTGCAACCAGCAGCGCTGCGAGTAGGGCCAACCCGCCGCTCTTGCAGGAAAAACGCACCATTCAGCGAGGGGCCATGGCGTTCGCAAAAGAAAGGCTGTAGGTGTGTGTCGCCGCATCGCACTCAGTGATCGGCAGCCGCCTCAATTTCTGAAGCGGTCATTTGACGAAAGCAGACGTTTCAATGGCAACTGGTACCGTGAAGTGGTTCAACGACGCAAAGGGCTTCGGTTTCATCTCGCAAGACGGCGGCGGCGAAGACGTTTTCTGCCACCACACTGCGATTCAGGCCGATGGCTTCCGCACCGTGTCAGAAGGTCAGAAGGTCGAGTTCGAAGTGAAGAAGGGCCCCAAGGGCCTGCAAGCAGCGAACGTTAAGATCATGGCGTAATCGCAGCACTTCTCTTGAACTATCGGCGGCCCGCTTTCCTCAAAGGAAGCGGGCCGTTGTCTTTTGCGGGGGCCGTTACGCCATCGCGTCGATGATGGCTTTGGTGAAGTCGTTGGTGGTCGCGGTGCCACCCAAGTCTCCGGTGCGAACCTTGCCGGCGGCGTAGACCCGGGTGACGGCGTTCTCGATGCGGCGGCTCTCGGCCTCGTAGCCGAGGTGATCGAGCATCATCACCGACGAGAGCAGCAGCGCGGTGGGGTTCGCTTTGCCTTGCCCGGCGATGTCGGGCGCGGTGCCGTGGGCCGCCTCGAAGACCGCGCTCTGGGTGCCGATGTTCGCGCCTGGCACCAACCCCAGGCCGCCGACCAGGCCCGCGCAGAGGTCTGAGACGATGTCGCCGTAGAGGTTCTCCATCACCATCACGTCGTAGCGCTCGGGGTTCTTGACCAGCTGCATGCAGAGGTTGTCGACGATGACCTCTTCAGCGGTGATCTCAGGAAAGTCGCGCGCCTGCTTGCGAAAGCAGTCGAGAAACAAGCCGTCAGAAAGCTTCATGATGTTGGCTTTGTGCACCGCACTGACCTTCTTGCGGTTGTGCTTCTTGGCGTACTCGAAGGCGAAGCGGCAGATGCGTGACGAGGCCTTCTCGGTGATGATCTTCAGGCTCTCGACCACGCCCGGCACCACGACGTGCTCGAGGCCGGCGTAGAGGTCTTCGGTGTTCTCGCGCACCACCACCAGGTCGATGTTTTCGTAGCGGGTCTTCACTCCGGGCATCGAGCGCACCGGCCGCAGCGAGGCGTAGAGGTCGAGGCGCTTGCGGAGCGCGACGTTGGCCGAGCCTTGACCGACGCCGATGCCGGTCGCGGTGGGGCCCTTGAGTCCGAGCCCGCTGCGAATAACGGCGTCGACGGTGCTGTCGGGCAGGTTGGTGCCGTGTTTGAGGGCGGTCTCGGCGCCAGCCTCGGCGTATTCGTATTCGAGCGGGGCCTTGGCGGCCTCGAGAATCTTGCGGCAGGCGTCCATCACTTCGGGGCCAATGCCATCTCCGTTGATCAGCGTGACTTTGCGGGGGGCCATGGCGCGTGTGTAGCACCGGGCCCGCCCAGGCATCGCGTTCAAACGTGCGGAGTTCTCATCAAGTCGAGCAGCGCCACTGCGTTGTGCGTCGCCACGCCGTACGCGGTGTTGTCGAAGATGCACCAGGTCGGCAACCGGCTGCGGGTCTCGCGCTCGAGCTGCACGGCGGTGTGCTGCAGAAACTCAGGGGTGTACGACGAGGAGTACATGCGGGGTGAGCCGTGCAGGCGGGTGTACAGCACGCCACCGAAGGCGCGGGGGAGGGCGGCCTCGGCGACCCGGGCAGATCGATGAGGCGGCGAAAGAAGGCCCGGGCCGCTCGCGGTTCGAGCTCGAAGCTCGGAGGCAGCTGCACCAGCAGCACCCCGAGGCGGTCGCCCAGGCCCTCGACCTCGCTGATGAATTGGGTCAGGGCGGCTTTGACCCCCACGAAGCGCAACTCGTGGGTGATCAGCTTCGGGAGCTTGGCTGAGAAGCGAAAGGTCTTGGGCACCGTCGCGGCCCAGCGCTCGTAGGTGCTGCGGCGATGCGGGCGGTAGAAGCACGAGTTGATCTCGGCGGCGTTGAAGGTCGACGCGTATTGCTCGAGATGGCTGCCGCTGGCCGTGAAGTGCGCTCGGGTGTCGGCCCCGATTTGCCAGCCAGCGGTGCCGACGAATGCGGTGGGCACCATGGGCGGGTGAGATACCAAGTTGGGCTGAGGTCTTCACGACGAACGGGCAGTGTTTTCAGGAGGTTGGCGGGTCTCAACTGAACCTCGAGGTTCAGAAATCTGAACCTTGAGGTTCAGTTCTCCGTACGGTTGAGCGGTGAGGGTGTGGCGCGGTGAGACCACAGGCATCGGCAGTGTTCCCCACGCGTCGGTTGACGAGGCGCTCGCGTATTCGTTCGCGCACGACATCCCCTTTCTGCCGCAGATGCCGGGTGAGCTCATGGTTGAGACGGCCGGAGCCGAACGCGCGTGGCCGCCATTTCTCGCGGCGCTGTCTGAGCGTCGCCCAGCAATTGCCAAGGTGCAGATCGTCGGGCCGGTGACCTTGTCGAAGCACTCGTCGATTGAAGTCGACCTCACGCTGAGGGCTCTGCGGTACGTCGACGCTCTGATTCGACTCGGCGTTCAGCCGATGATCTTCGTCGATGAGCCTTCACTCGCAGACGGCCCCTTCGACGCGCTCGACACGATGCTGACCACGCTCAAGACCGCCGGAGCAATCACCGGAGTGCACTGCTGTGGCACCGCGAAGTGGGCCGAGGTGCTCTCGTTGCCAGCGCTCGATGTCTTGAGCTTTGACGTTGCGCTCTCACTCGCCGCAGTGATGCCGCACACCGGCGCCTTCGCCTCGAAGGGCGGTACCCTGGCGTTCGGCTTCGATCGCGCATGTGACCTGCCGGCGTTTCCCTCAATGCTGCGCACGGCGTCGTGCGGCCTGGCGGGCCGTACGGTCGAACAGGCGGCTGATCAGCTGCAACGCCTGACCCGTTCGCGCTGAGGGGCTCGAAGCGCCCGCACCGATCGACTTCGCTCCTAAGGACGAGCGGGCGTTAACGTGGCGTGGTCAGATGAACCCATGCACTCTCTGGTGTTCATCGCGGCCGCAGCGCTCGCGTTCGACCCGGCGGCCAACGCCGAACGAATCAGATCGCACCTCGAGCTCGTCGAACGGTTGCTCCGCTCACAACCCGCGCCTTCACCTGGCACCGAAGCAGAGCGGGCTCGAAACCTCGCCGCGCTTCACGCCTACTGGCGACGAGGAGAGTACCCTCAGAACACCAGGGTGCCGGGCGGGCGAAACCCCATCTTCATCGACGACCGCGACGTGCCATGCGCCGCGGGCGCGTTGATCATCGAATCAGGGTCGAAGCCCTTGGCGCTCAGAATTTCTCGCACGTTGAACGAGAAGTACCTCGATGAGATTCACGACGACGAGCTCGACGCGTGGGTGGCCCGCTCTGGCTTGACCCTCGGAGAGCTCAGGTTGATTCAACCCGGCTACCCGTATCGGCCCAAGTTCACCGAGCCGTTGCTCGAGGCGGCCTATCTCGGCGACTTGGCCACGGTGAAGGCGCTGATCAAGGCGTCGAAACCCGACCAGGCGACGCTGAACGAAGCGCTTCGGGCCGCGTGCGAAGCGGGTCGAAGGGGCCATGCTGGCCCACGAGCTGGCGAAATTTCGATTGGCACGAAAGTGCCTTGGGTCTCAGATGGGCTCAGCACCACCGAGTATCTGCTCAACGCAGGCGGTGACCCGAACGACACCTCGATTGGGCCCAACAGCAAGGGCAAGCGGCGGCTGTCTGTGCTGGCGTCGACACAGCTCTTGAGAGAGAGCGATGACCGGGTCTTCGCGCTGCTGAGCCAGCATGGCGCCACGCTCAACCCCACCGAGAAGGTGTTGATCGCCCTCTCGAAGAACGACTGCCGGTCGTTGCCCGCGCTCCTCAAAGACCCTGCGGTTGATTTTCAAGCGCAAGACCACCCGCACCCGATGCACATTCGCAACCGAAACGGCAAAGGCTTCGAGCCAGCCTGTGGCGTGGCGCTGATTGAGTCTGGCAAAGCGCAGTGGGCTGACCCTGGCTGGTTCGAGCAACTCGGCGGCACGCCTCAATACACCGTGGCGCTGCTGAAGCAGGGCGTGACTCCCAAGACGCGAGCTGATCTCTCCGGCGCCCTCGAGTCGTGGAGGCAGCTGCACACCGCGCCCACCGCCGCGGCCGAAGCGGCACTCGTTCTCACGGCGATCAAAAAGAGCGGCGTGCGCCTACCCGAGACGCCGCCCGGCTCGCCGCCAGACCAAAGCTGCCCCAACCCGGTCAAGGCGGCGATTGCTCGCGGCGATGTCGAGCTCATTGATCTGTTCGTGGAGCTTGGTGGTGAGCCCCGGCGGTGTCAGTCGAGCCCGATGACCTCGAAGCTGCTGCAACAAACGGCACCGCTGACCCCTGCCGCGCTGGCGACGCTCAAGCGGGGGCTGGGCAGTGATTTCACTCTCTTCGATGAGTGGTCATCGCTCTTGTTGTTGGGCTGGGCGGCTCAGGTCGGTGATCTCGAGCTCGCGAAGGTGTTGCTCACACAGAAGGCGGTCCCTGACGCGTCGGCGGGGTATTTCTGCTCTCCGCTGGCCCTCGCCGCCACCCGCGACGACGTGCCGATGGTCACGCTGCTCCTCGCCAACGGAGCGAAGCCGAACGCGCGCTTCGTCGCTGATCGCCGCTGCGGCTGGCCCAACGCCGGCACCAAGCACCACGTCGTCACGACACTGCAAGAGGTTCAGCTCTCGGCTGCGATGCGCGCGCGCTTGAAGCTGGGGCCTCCGAGCGTGCCACCCGAATCGCACAGCCTCGATTGACTGGGGCGCACCGGCCTGCGACAAGCCTCGTCGCCCTCAGGTCATTCATAAAAGGGAAGCCGGTGAGACTCCGGCGCGGTCGCGCCACTGTGACCGGGACGCTCCGCATCGATGACGGAGCACGGTGACTTCATTCGTGGCCACTCCGAGAAGTCGACGGGGGAAGGCCGAAGTCGCCGCAGAAGCCCGGAAGCCAGGAAACCTGCCTGTGGGAGTCGTGCCTTCTCTCTTCGCGGAAGAGAGCAGAGGGCGGGTTCATGCAGTGGTCGTCTGTCGCGCTCATCTGGTCGCTCGTCTCGGCTGCCGAGCCGCCGAGGCCCATTGAGCTCGCGCCGGTCGACGTGCCGCTGCCTCCGCGCCAACTCGAAGCGACACCCTCGTCTCCGCTCAAGCGCGACCCCACCGGGGCCATCACCGTCTTGCCGATTCGCCCCGCGCAAGCCCAAGACGCCGCCGCGGTTTTGGCGGAGTCGCCGGGCGCGGTGATTCAAGACTCCGGGGGCGCAGGGCAACGCAAGACCCTCTCTCTGCGTGGCGCCGCTCCCAACGCCGTGCTCGTCTTGCTCGACGGGGTGCCCCTCACCGGCCCCGGCGGTTCGATGGATCTCTCGCGCATACCCACCGCGGCGCTCGACCGCGTCGAAGTGCTGCGCGGCGCGACTGGGGCCCGCTACGGCCCGGGCGCGATGGGCGGCGTCGTCAACCTCGTCACCAAAACGCCCGACGGCTCGAAGCTCTTCGGCGCCGCGTCACACGGCAGCTTCGCCACCACTCAGCTCTCGCTCGGAGGCTCGGCCTCACTGCTCGGCGGAGACGGCCTGCTTCTGCTCCACGGCCTGCGAAGCCAGGGCGACTACACCTTCGGCTACAACCAGACCCCGTCACTCACCGGCAGCCAGCTCACCACGCTGCGCCGCGAGAACAACCAGGCCCTGCGCGGCGGAGGTCTTTTTCGCTACCGCACGCACCTGAAGGCCACCTCGCTCGACGCCGTGCTCGAGGGCACCACCGAGCAACGCGGCCTCGCGGGCACCGTGCAGAACCCCACCGTCGACGCGACCCAGAGCACCACCCGCGGTACGGCCTCGGTGCGCGCCGTGCACGGCCTCGACGGCAACGGAGAGCTCTCGGTCTTGGGCTGGGGCCGCCTCGACGGCACCACCTTGCGCGGCAGCTTCTTCGGCCCGGGCTACCAGCAGCTCGAGTCTGCGGTGGGTGCCGAGGTGGTGGCCACCCGACTGGTCGCCGAGCGTCACGGCGTGACCGGGTTGATCAGCGGCGGCGGCGAATTCTTGAGCGAGCCGAGCGGCCAAAACCCCCGCTGGGGCCGACTCGGGCTCATGCTCGCCGACGAGGTGCTCTTCTTCGACGGCGCGCTGGCCGTCACCGGCGTGGTGCGCTTCGATTTGGCCGGCCCCTTCGCGGTGTTCTCTCCGAAGCTGGGGCTCAGCCTGCAGTTACCGCTCGGCTTCGAGCTCAAGGGCAACGTTGGGCAGGCTTCTCGGCCTCCGGGGTTCTTCGAGCTCTACGTGGTGCAAGGCACGCTCTCGCCCAACGCCAGCCTTCGCCCCGAACGCGCGTTGACCGCCGATGTCACGGTGAGCACCAAGCACGAACGCTGGGCCGCCGGAGTGACCGCCTTCGGCTCGCTCTACGAAGACCTCATCTCGTACGAGTACTACCCGCCCGGCCTGGCCAAGCCGTACAACTTTCAAGCGGCGCGGGTGGGAGGGCTCGAGGTCGAGGCCTCGGCGGCTCCGGTCAGTTGGCTCAGCGGCACGCTCGCGTACACCTTCATGGCGAGCCAGAACCTCAAAGACGACCCGAGGTACTACCTGAAACAATTGCCCAATCGCCCCGCGCACCGGGTGAGCGCCCGAATCGTGGCCGGGTTGCCGTTCTTCAGCGTGCACGGTGAGGTGCTGGCCCAGAGCGCGCAATTTCTGAATCGCACTGAGACGCTGGGGTTGCCCGCGCGAGCCTTCGTCAACGCCGGCATCGCCTCAACGCCGTGGAAGAACCCTGCCCTGACGGTCTGCATCGACGTCAAGAACCTGCTCGATGTGCAGACGCAAGACCTCGATGGCTACCCCCTGCCGCCGCGCGCGGCCTTCGTGAGCCTCGCCTTCGCGTGGGACGCGGAGAAGAAGTGAGTGTAAGGACCCCCTCAAGATGAAGCGATTTGACTCTGCGGTGTCGATGTTCGGGCTGACCCTGGTGCTGCTGCTCACGGCGTGCCCCGACACCGGCATCGTTTGCAAGACCGGCACGAACCGCTGCGGCAACGGGTGCGCTGACTACACCACCGACCTGCGCAACTGCGGCGCCTGCGGCCACCCCTGCGGTACGTCTCAAGTCTGCCAAGCCAGCCAGTGCCGCTGCCAAGACGGCACCACCACCTGCGGCGGCTCATGCGTGGTCACCGAGTACGACACCCAGAACTGCGGCGGCTGCGGCAAGCGCTGCGCGAGCGGCGAGGTTTGCGAGAACAGCACCTGCAAGACCGCCTGCACCATCGGCACGTCGATTCAGTGCGGCACCGCGTGCGTCAACGCGGCCACCGACGTGAACAACTGCGGCGCTTGCGGAGTCACCTGTCAGAGCGGCCAGACCTGCCGCAACAGCGCGTGCACCTTCGAAGTGGTCGCGGCGTGTTTGACCTCGGGCGAGCTCGCCGGGTTCAAGGCGGCGACCGGTGAGAAGGGGCCTCCGGCCGATGTGGGCACGCAGCCTGAAGCGTTGGCTTCGATGCAGGGGCGAGTGCTTAGCGCCGATGGCACCGACAACCGGCTCTACCAGGCGGTGCTGCCCAGCGGCTCGGCCACGTATCAGCAGGCGGCGCGCTCGAATCGAACCGGCTCGGTGCCCAACCAGGTGCTGGTCGACGGCACCACCGTCTACATCGTCAACGCCGCCTCGGGCACGTTGCAGGTGCTCCAGCAGGGCTCCGAAGTGTCGAGCGACGTCTTCATCAACGACGCGGGAGCCGCTGGCGAAGTGCCGCTGGTCACCGTCGCTGAGCTGCCGTTGGGCATGAACAGCTACCCCCAGGGCATCGCGAAGGTCGGCTCGTCGCTTTGGGTGCCGTTGTATGGCGGCTTCGGCTCGGGCCCTGAAGTGAACGCGGGGCAGAAAGTGCTCGAGGTGTCGGTGGCCAACCCCCGGGCCCCGGCGGTCATCAACACCGTCGACCTGGCCGGCCTCAACCTGCAGTCGTTCGACGGCGGGCTGACCTTGCCGCGCCCCTGGGCCATCACCGCCCACGCGGGAGCGGTCTACGCGGTGCTCAACAACTTCGATCTCGCCTATCACCCCGCCGGCCCTGGGTTTTTGGCGCGCATCAACCCTTCGACGCGCGCGGTGACGCTGGTCAATCTCGGCGCCGACACCTGCCGCAACCCCCAGTGGGCGGCCGAGACGACCGCGGGAGGCCTGGTCGTCAGCTGCGTGGGCGAGGCGCGGTACACCGGCCCGTTCAATGCGCTGCAAGGGGCTGAGCACGGCGGCTTGGTGTTGCTCAACGCGGCTGATCAGGTCTCGGCCACCTGGCCCTCACCGCTGTGCGAGCTCGATGCGGGCACCGGGTGCCTGCCGATGCTCCCAGGGCGCGTCGCGGTGACGCAAAATCGCGTGTTTCTGGCTGATCAGAACGGCGGCCGGGTGCTGGCCTTTGGCATCGCCGACGGCGGGTTCACGGCCGAGCGCACCATTCAGGCCTGCACGCTGTCGTCGGTCACGGGGCTCGCGAACGTGGGTGACTTGCTCGTGACTCCGTAGAATGCGATTGACGGGCCCCATGGGTGTCTCGTCTTCGAAGCAGTGGGTCATCGTCGGGTTCGCTTTGGGTGTGCTGCTGGCCTCGGGGCCTGGCTGCGGCGCGCTGTCGACCACGTTGCCGGTGGCGTGCAACGCGAGCAACTGCACCGGGTGCTGCGATTCGTCGGGTACCTGCCAACAGACGCAGAGCCAGAGCGTGTGCGGGTTCGCCGGGCAGGCCTGCGTCGCGTGCGGCATCAACGACGAGTGCTTCGGAGGCAGCTGCACGCCGGTGTACCACGTGCGACTCCCGGCTCCGGTCGACAGCGGCACAGTGGTCGTCGACGCGGGCATGACCGCGTGTCAGCAGACCTGCGCGACCGGCTGCTGCAACGCCGCGGGCAAGTGCCGAGGCGGCCTCTCGACGCTCGAGTGCGGCACTGGCGGCGCGATGTGCGGGCAGTGCACGTTTCCCCAGTCGTGTAGCGCGGGGGTGTGCACCGGCAGCGTGCCCGACGCCGGCACGGGCACGGGGACCGGGACGGTCGATGCGGGGCCGGCGACTCCGGTACCGTTCTGCGGGCCGTGCACCTTCAGCAGTGAGTGCGGGGGCACCAAGAATTTTTGCCTCGGCAACGTGAGCACGGGCTTCTGCGGGGCTGACTGCAGCGGGGGCCAGGCGTGCCCCACCAAGACGGTCTGCGCGAACATTCGCGACAACGCGGGCACCACCGTCATCGGGCAGAACTGCGTGCCGGGCTCAGGGCTGACGTGCGACTCGCTGAAGGTCGTCGATGCGGGCACTCCGAAGGTCGACGCCGGCAGTGGCGGCGGTACCGGAGGAGGAACCGGCGGCGGCACGGGCGGTGGTGGTGGTGGCGCCCGCGTGACCGGAGATCAATGCGACACCGCGATACCATTGGTGATGCTCGAGACGCACTTCGTCGATGTGCCGACGGCGACCGGAGCCAGGGGCGATTATTACCCCGCGCTGTGCGGCACCAGCGAGGGCCTGGGGCCTGACATGGTGTTCAAGTTCGAGGTCACCAGCGAGACGCCGCAACCCGTGGCGATTTCGGTTGGGGGCTGCGAGGTGGGTGGGCTCGAGGTCTCGCTCGACCGCGCCTGCCCCAGCGCGGGTACGAGCAGTGAGCTGTTGTGCAGCAAGAACGCGACCGGCTCGGTCGACTTGACGCCGACAGTGACGTTGCCGGTGGGCACGTACTACGTGCGCGTCGACACCAATGCGGGCGTGCTGTGCAGCTTCTCCATCGAGCTGAAGAAGCAGTAACGGTGCGGCAGTTGACCCTATTGGCAGCCCGCGGCTGTCTTGGTACCGCCCTGGCAAGTAACTGAGAGCTGACCTGCGCCAGTGACGTTGCAGGCGCCCGTGCAGGCAATGGTGCAGGTGCCAGCGGTGCACTGCACGTTCGAGCCCTCACCGACGGTGTGCGTGCAGGCCTTGCCGTTGCACTGCACGCGAGCCGCTGGCCCGGCAGTGCCGGCACAAGTGGCGTTCTCGTCGCACTTGAATTCGCAGCTCGCCGTCGAGGCAGAACAGGTGTCGAAGGTGCAGGTCTGATTTGCGGTGCATTCGCAAGCAATGCCGTTGCACACCTTCGCAGCGCCGGTGAGCCCTGCGTCGCCAACCCCGAGTGAGACAGCGCCACATGAGGTGAAGACGACGAGAACGAGCGCGTACGAGAGGGTCAGTGTTTTCATGGGTTGGTCGATTTTGCTCGAATGCGAGAATCAGAAATTTTGAATGATGGTCGTGACCAACTGCATGCCGCCCTCGACTCCGTGCGTCTGTGCGGGCTGCAAGGTCTTGAGACGGTCGATGGTGAGCGTCAGTGGGGTGGTCTTCTTGGTTTTCATCGGTTGATCTTTCAAACAACGAGTTGAACTTCGAGTGATGCGCGCAAAAGACTCACTTCGCGCCGATGGCCACTTTCAACGTGGGGAAGCGTTGCTTGAGCTCCTCTGAGCTCACCGTGGTCTTGGGTTGATACGGAGCCTGCACCACGAACGTGTTCGGGCGCAGGCCCGGCATGACCGACCACTCCCGCCCATTTTCGGTGCCCGCCAGGTGCTTGCCCTCTGCCTGGAGCCTGCCCATGAGCGTGGTGATGGCCTGGTGGTACATCGGCTGCGTCGAGAGGGAGGTGCCGACGTCGACCCTCGCCGTGGCTTGAGGTGCGCTCGAGGCTTCGGTGCGCCCAAAACCGGTGTTGCCACTGCTTGAAATTCGTCCCAGATCGATGGCCATGGGTGAGTGCTCTCCGGAGGCTGCTCGAGCGGCTCACGCAACGCCAAGTGGCCAGCTTTCAATGACTTGAAGCTCAGGCGTGAGCCGCTTCTGCGCCCACAGGTGAGTACCTGACACACCTTCACAAAGGAGCCATTCGTGGGCTTTCGAACCGAGCGCGCTGAACCCAACTTTGGAGACTCTCGAGTCACCAGGCCCATCGACGACTCGCCTCGTCGACTCATCGTCGAGCGGGCCGGAGAGCGCGTGACCGGCGTGCAAGAAGGCCGCGTTTTCGACCTCGACCCTTCGTGGTCGGTCGAGACCGCCGTGAGCGCGGCCAAGAATGAGCGCGACGACGCCTCGGCGCTCGAGCTGGCTACTGACCTTGCGATTCTGCGCACCAAGAGCGGCACGCTGCAGGCCGTCTACGGGCCCAACCTGCGCAGGCTCGCGGTGGGCGATGAGCTGGTGGGCGCGACGTCAGGCACCGTCGCCGCGGTCGTGCCTTCGAAGACCGAGGCCGGGGCGTGGTTGTTGACGGCGGCGGTTCGCCAGGTGTTGCCGGGGATGTCGAAGACCGAGCTCACCGAAGCCAAGCGGGTCATCGAAAAGCCAACCCAGTGGAGCTCGCTGCGCCAAAATGCTTCGGCCTTCAAGCCCACCGCGGTGGTGGGGTTCGTACCGGCGACCCCCGAGAGTGGGCCGGCCACCCATGTTCAAATCACAGCACAGCGGGTGCCGGGTGCAGAAGACGTCTTCACCGTCTCGGTCAACGTCGACGTCGACGCCGCGGGCGCCATGTCGTTGAGGCTCATGGGCCGTGGGCCCGCGGTCGAGGCCAAGGCGAGTGATCCCAACGGCCCTCAAGCGCTCGAGCTCGGCGCACAGTTGGTCGATGCCTACCGAACGAACGATCGCCCACGGGCCCTGTCGCTCGTGGCGAGCCTGCACCAGCTCCTCGCCCCGCCCAAAGCCGCGCGCGGGTGGCAGAGGCCGTAGAAAGAAAAGACCGCTACGGAGGCGGCGCCACCGCTGTGACCTGCAGGTCGATCACCCGGCTGTTCGTGAGCAGCTCGGCAATGAATCGCGGAGCCGAAATGGAGTTGCCAATCACCGTCACGCCGTTCGAATCGCCGACGTACAGCGTTTCATCGGCGCCCATGATGACCCGGGTCGGCAAGTCGATCGATGGGTCGGTGATGGTTCGGGTGACGTCGGTCAAGCCGTGCACCGCGCTCGCGTCTTCGAAGATCAACACCGCGCCGCTCGCGAGGGCGATGAGCAGGGCCTCTCGCGCGCCTCGGGCCTTGACGCTCACGTCGACGATCGGGCTCGGCAGCGTGATGACCGTGTCGGCTTCGAACGCTGTAATCGGGTGACCGTTCGTCCCGGCCTGGGCGATGCCCTCCCAGATGAGGAGGTTGTTGGTGCCGCCTTCAGTGACGAACAGCCGGCCCGCAGCGATGACGGTGCGTTCCGCGCTCCGCTTGAAGAGGGGTTGAGCGCTCGTCGCGCCAACCAATGCGCTGGCTGAGCTCCAGATCAGAACGCCGGAGGGGCCGCTGGTGTAGAGCCGGTCGCTCGACGGTTGGTACGCCGCTGAGCGCGCATCGAACACGATGGGGGGGCCCATCGGCATCTGCTGCGCGGTCAGCGCGGTGAGCGGGTCGAGCACCGCGTTGATGGTGCCCACCGCGAGAAACCACATCGCGCCTCCCGCCACCGTGAGGCTTCGGTCGATCAGCACTTGTGGCGACGGGCCAGGACCAGGCGGCAGCGCGAGGCTTTGGGTTGCGCCACCATCGAAGGCCACCAGATCAATGCCGTCGAAGCTGCCGATGCGGCCCGAACCCACCACCACCAGCCGGTCTGCAATCGCGGCGAACCCCACCGCCGCGATGGGCGGCAGCCTCATGTCGGGCACTGCCCCGGGCGTCGCCGCGTGGTGCCACACCATGGGGTACTGCTCTGCCGCCGCCACGAACAGCCGGGAGCCTCCGCCGTCGCGCACACCGGCGTCGAGGCCGGCATCGAAGCCACCGGCGTCGGAGACCCTGGTTGACGCATCATCGACGCTTACATCTGCGCCGGCGTCACACACCCCACAGGTCGGGCGCGCGAAGGGGTCGATGACGGCGCACTCGCAGCCTGCGACGGTGAAGAGAAAGAGGCACCAGATAATGCGCATGATGAGAGTGCTGCCCTCAGTTCGGCGTTCGGCTCACCCAAGCTGAGCCGTTCATTGCAAGATGGAGCAGTGAAACCGTAGAAGGGTCTCGAAAACCTCGTTCAGCTCGATCAGTACCGAGCCGGTGAAGAGGCGCTGTGGCGAGCCTTTCAGAAAGGAGACCGCGTCGCGGCAGGCGAAATCTGGAGGCGAGAAGCGCGGTGGGTGCAATCATTGCTCTTTCGACTGCTGGGGCCCAAGGCGCGGCACGACCTCGAAGATTTGGCGCAAGAGGTCTTCATCATCACACACAAGCAATTGCCCACCTTAGATCTCACCCGCCCACCCCGAAACTATCTCACGGGGGTCGTGCTCAATGTCGCCCGTCGTCGGCTCCGAAGCTGGCGAAGAAAGAATCAGTTCTTGGAGATGCTGCCTCACGTCATGCGTCGCCCTTGGGTCGACCCCGTCGACCCGACCGTGCCGCGCGCGGTGAACGAGCTGAATGCCGCGCTCGACCAGCTCGACCCTGACTTGAGAATTGCGTTCGTGTTGCGGGTGATTGAAATGCAGACCCTCGAGGCGGTCGCCGCCAACCTCGACATTTCGCTCGCGACGGCCAAGCGCCGGGTTCGCGCGGCCCGGCTCGAGCTGGTTGCGCAAGCCGCTCGCTACCCCGCCCTGGCCTCGTATCTCACAGGGGCCGACGCCGATGAGTGACCTTCATGGCCTGGCCCAGCTTGCGCGTGACGCGACCGACCTGCCGGGTGAGCCGCGCCAGGCGCCCCCCGCTTTGTTGGACAGAATCGACGGCACGCGAAGCCGTCGGCGCAAACAGCTGGTGCTGGCCGCCTGCACGCTCCTCGTCTTGGGCGGCGCTGGTGCGTGGTGGGCGCGCGACCCGATTTCAAAAAGCCGGCCCGTCGTAGCCGGCGTGGTCACCCGCTTCGCCGACGGCAGTGAGCTCGAGCTCTTCGCCACTGGCCGTGCAGAACTGGCGACCGACGCGACCGGCACGACCATCGTCTTGCTGTCGGGCCGAGCTCAACTGCGGGCCATGCCGCTCGGTGGGTCGACGCACGTGCGGTTGGCCGGAGGCGACGTCGAGGTGATCAACGGCCCAGCCCGGTTCTTCGCGAGCATGACCACCGACGGCGCGGGCATCGAAGTTGACCAGGGAGTCGTTCAGGTTCGAACCACCCTCGGTGTGCGACGAATCGTTCGGGGCGAGCGCCTCAACCTGAGTGAACCGCTGGAGCAAGCGCACCCCGAGGCTGCGCCCACGCCTGCTGCCCCTCTCGAAGCCCCCGCCCCGAAGAGCGAGCGACCCCCAAGCCCACCCAAGCAGAGCGCGCCGAAACCCCGGCCGGTGCCCGCGGCTGCCCAGCCCGCCCCTCTGGCGCTCGAGGCGACCTCACCCCTGGCCCCCGAGCCCGAGGCAGGGCCCAGCACTGCGAGCCCGGTGCTTGACTGGTCTCGGCTGCTGGCCGCAGAAGGCGCGGCGGCGGTGCTCTCGGCGGCGCGACCCTACGACGTGGCCTTCGAGCAGCGCTCGTCGACCGACCTGGTGGCCTTGGGCGATGCGGCTCGCTACAGCCGCCAGCTCGAGCTGGCAGAGAAGGCGTACGGCGCCGTGAGGCAGCGCTTTGCCGGCACGCGAGATGCCGCGCACGCGCTGTTTCTGCTGGGTCGCGTGGCCGAGCAGCGCTTTGACCGCGTGGCCGCGGTGAAGGCCTACGCCGACTATGAGCTCGAGGCGCCCACTGGCGGCCTGGCCGCTGAGGCCCTGGGCCGGCGCATCCTCATGATGGAGCCCTCAGACCAGCAGCGCTGCGCGCTCGTGAATCGGTACCTTCAGCGGTACCCGCAGGGCACCATGAGCGAGCGTTTCAGCGACCTGTGCCAATGAGAAGTGGGGTGCTCGTTCTGATGCTCGGCGTGGCTTCGGGCACGGCGCGAGCGGAGCGAACCTGTTCTGCCGTGTGGTTGCTCACCGCGCCTTCGTCACGCGTCGAGCTGGTGGGCCGCCTCGCGGCTGAAGCTCGTTCAGCGGGGTTCGAACCGCGTACGACTTCGGAGAGCTCACTGCAGCTGTTGACCGCCCAGCTGCCTGGCGGGTCGGTGTGTGGCGTGCTGTCGCTGACTGAGCTTTCGACGCTCACCATCGCGGTGTTCGACCCGGTCGGTCAGCGAATTTTGACGCTTCGATTGGCTTCACCAGGCGATGACGCGACCTGGGCGCTCAAGGCGGTGGAGTGGCTTCGCGCAGAGCCCAGCGCCTATCTCAAGGTTGCCCCACAGCCGCCCGCTGAGCGCTCGAAAGCCATCTCGGTGCTGGGCGTTGGCCGTTGGGCCGCGGGGGTCGGAGTGGGCTGGGGTGCTCAGGTTGCTGTCGGCTTCGGCTTTGCCAAGGGTTTCGGAGTCGAGCTGGTCGCGACGGCGCCGGTGGTCACCCATGTGAGCACCAGCACTGCCAGCGCGACGCTGACGGAGGTGGCGGGCTCCGCACGCCTGACGTGGACACTCGTCGCCAGCGAGCGATGGCGCCTGCCTTTCGGCGTGGGCTTGGGAGCCCGCTTCATTCACGCGCAAGGCCTCTCGCCGACTGACCGTGCGGGCACCGCGCAGGCGGTGAGCTTCGACGTCGATGCGAGCGCCGCCCTTCGCGTGCTGCTGTGGTCATGGTTCGGCGTCGAGCTTCGCATCACCGGCGTGCTGAGCCCGGGCTCCGTGGGCTTGATGCTCGATGGCGAGCGCGTGGCGCGCCTCGTCTTCCCCGCGGTGCATGCGGCGGCAGGGTTCGTCGCACACTGGTGACTTTCGCGACCAACGCAAAAAAAGCAGTCACTGCTCAACGACTGATGTTCCAAAAACATGGAGAAAGCGGTTCAGCGCGCGAGCGCACCGAGTCGAGCGTGACCAAGACTCCGGGCGCCATTCGAGCCCCATCTGGACGAAACGCGTCGACGGGTAGAGCAGTCGAATGATGTTACAAAAACGTCTCGCATGCAGTGCATGCAGAGGCTCGGAGTGCCGTCAGCATCACCCACGGGCGTGGCGTCGCTCACCCGACTGCGCGCGGCGACGTCGCCAGGCGGCAATCGCGAGGGCGAGCCCGGCCCAAGCCGTGGTTTCGGCGTCGGTCGCGCCGCAGCCACACCCCACGCCGTAGATCCGAATGGTCTGAATGCCGCCATCAACGCCTGCATCACCCAGCGGCCCGGCATCGCTCACCACACCCGCATCGCTGGCCGAACCCGCATCGCTCCCATTTCCAGCATCGACCGTGGAGCCCGCATCACTCGCTCCCCCAGCGTCGGCGCTGATGCCCCCATCGGCCGCCGCCCCCGCATCGCCCGCCATGCCCGCGTCGACCAGGGCCCCAGCGTCAGGCGTCGGCACGCAGGCCGACATCACGCACGACTGCCCGGCCGCGCATTCGGCGCCACTGGTGCAACTCACCGGGCAGGCTGCCGTCGAGCCGCTGCAGACAGAGGGCGCGCACGAGGGTGAGCCGGGTGACCCCGCGGGAGAAGGGCTGCAGGTGCCCTGCGAGCCGGGCAGGTTGCAGGCATCGCACGCGCCGCCGCACGCGGTGTTGCAGCAGAACGAATCGATGCACTGCCCACTCACGCACTCCGCGCCCGTACTGCACGCGCCCCCGAGCCCGAGCCTGAAAGAGAGGGTGATGTCAGTCACGTCGCGCTCACTGCCGGTGCTCGGCAGCATCGTGGTGCCCTCGGTGTCGTCGAGCGCCAGGTCGACCCACAGTGACTGCGCCGTGAGCCCAAGTGGTATCGCGGTGCCCAGGGCGATCGACCCCAGGTCGACCGGCGCTCCGAACACCCCTGACGTCGGAGCGGTTCGGTACCGAACCGACACCGACCCCCAGCTCGAGACGCTCGCGTTCAGCCGAATCGAATCGAAGGTGCTGCTGGTGCCGAGGTCGAAGAGCCGCGAATACTGGCCCACCGCGAGCGGGCCGAGCAGCGGAGCGCGAAGAACCTCGTTCGCCGCGCCACCCGCCCCACCCACCACGTAGACAATGCCGTCGCTGGCCACTGCTCTCGGGAGGTAAATCGACACTGGCATCGGGGTCGTCGCGGCCCACGCTCCCAACGTGCCGTCGTTCGCAAACCCTGCCTGGTACACCTCATTCAGAAACCCCCCGCGGTAACCGCCGAACACGTACAGCGACCCGTTGTAGGCGAGCGCCTCGTGCTGAAACCGGGTTGCAGGCATCGGGGTCGTCGGCGTCCAAGCGCTCAGCGAGCCATTGCTCCCTTGTCGTGCGACCAGCACCTCGGCCAACTCGCCAGTGAAGTTCGCCCCGACACCGGCGACGACGTACAGAAACCCGCGGTTCGCGACCGCTGCGAAATAGTATCGGCCCGAGGGCAGGCTCGACGTCACCGTGAAAGGCCCCAGCGAGCCATCAGCGTTGATCGCCGCCACCTGCACATCGCTGCGCACGGTCATCGAGTCGGTGGCGCCCGCGATGACGTACATGTAGCCATTCGACGCGACGGCCGCCAAGGCATACCGAGGCACCGCGAATGAGCTGGTCGCGGCCCACGCGCCGAGGGTGCCGTCGAGATTGAGGTGCGCGTAGAGCACGTCGTTGAATACGGCGCCCATGAAGGTGCCCCCCAAGACGTAGACGTAGCCGTTGGCCTGCGCGGAGGCGTGAATGAAGCGCGGCGAGGGCAAGGGCGTCGCGGGCACCGAGGGCACCAAGGTGCCGTCGCCCAGAACTCGCGCAGCGTCGACCTCGCCGGTGACGCCGACGGCGTTTTTCTGGCCGGCGATGGCGTACAGGTACCCGTTGGCCGCGACACTGGTGTGGTAGCTGCGCGAGGTGAATGCGGGGTCGGCCACCCACGCGCCGAGCGCAGAACCAAGCGCCCCAGTCGAGGTGATTGACGCGGCGTGAACTTCGTCGAGCGGAGCGGTGCTCCCGCCGCCCACGATGAAGACCACCCCGTTGTAGGCGTTCGCTGACAGCCCGTGTCGACTGCTTGGCAGCAAGGCGCTCGGGCCCCAGGCGCCGAGGGTCCCGTCGGCGTTGATCACCGCGATCACGGTGGTGCTGTAATTCGTCGCTCCCACGGAGCCGCCGGTGACGAACAGGGCGCTGCCCGCGGCGAAGGCCGCGTGTTGGCGCCGGGTCGAAGGGAGCCCGGTCACCGTGCGCCACGTGCCGAGCGCTCCGTTCGGGCCGACCCTGACCACCTGCACCTGGGCGGAGTCACCGACCGCGGTGGTGCCTCCGGTGACGTAGATGAAGTCTTTGAAGCCAACGCTCGCGTGGCCCGTACGCGCGTTGATGAATGGGTTCGCCGCCGACCACGCGCCAATCGTGCCATCGGCGTTGAAGGTCGCGACGTCGACCGAGGCGAGCAGGCCCGCTCCCGCAGTCGTGCCTCCCAGGGCAAAGAGGCGGCCGTGCAGCGCCACTGCCGAGTGCCCTCGCCGCGCCGAAGGCAACGCGGTCGTTGATACCCAGGCCCCGAGCGCTCCGGTGCTGCCGATGCGAGCCACGAGCACTTCGTCGAGCAGGGCACTGCCTTGGCCGCCCAGCACGTAGATGAAGCCGTCGTAGGCGACGCAGGCATGCTGGCTCCGGGCGGTCGGCAGTGGCGTGGTCGCGGCCCAGGCGCCGAGCGTGGCTCCGGTGATGGGCGCGAAGTCGACCGTGGTGAGCGCCCCAGCCGAGCCGTCGCCGCCCAGCACGTAGAGAAACCCATTCGAGACCACGCTGCAGTGCTGACTGCGCCCCGAGGGCAATGCATTCACCGCGGCGAAGGCGCCCAGGTCACTGGTCGGTCGCGCGCGGGTGAGTTGATCTGAAGACAGGTCGACGTCGCCCTCGAGGTTGCCCCCGGCCGCGAAGTCGGCGGTCAGCGTGACGATGGTCGGGTCGAGGTCGAGGGGGTAGGCGCGCGAGGCCAGGCCCGTCGCCCGCAACCGAACCCGGCCATCGAGCAACTCGAAAGAGAGCCCCGCCGAGCTCACCATGCCCATCGCGTCGCGAAGCACTGGCGTCGGCAGTTGGTACACCGGGCGCTGCTGGCTCGAGAGCGTGACGCTGCCGTTGGCCTCGCGCCTCGCGGTCAGCTCTGGGGCCAGCTCGAGCGTCCACTCCAGCAGCAGCGAGTCGGCGACGAAGGCCGGCAAGAGCAGGTGCTCTTTGACGCCGGTCTGGGTCGCCTCGAGCCGGAGCGTGACCGCGCCGTCGTGGTAGTCGACCTGCGAGCCGTGCACCGTGCCTGCGCCCAGCACGAAGGGCCCCGAGGCGTAAGCGAGCTCGACGCGGGCAGCCCCATCGCGCTTCGCCAGACGCACGCGGGGGGCCTGCGCGCCAACCTGCACCGTCAGCGACGGGTCTGGTGGCGCCTTGACCGTCAACCAGCGCGCCGACGAATCGAGCTCGAGCACCGCAGAGGGCGTCGCCGTACACGCGGCCAACGCGAAGAGCAGCAGCACCCGTGACGCGCCATTCACTCGAGTGGGTTGCGCCATGTCATGCCTCTTTGCGAACACAAAGAGGCTGCAGCATGCCACGTTCGAACTGCCAACGTTTTAGCGGGGCTCGCCGAACCGGTTGGCGATGAGCTCACCAATCTCTTTCAAGCACGCCGAAGCGCCCTCGCCCTTGCAGGCCACCTTGACCTTCATGCCCTGCGCGGCGGCCAACATCAGCACGCCCATGATCGACTTGCCGTTGACGACCTGACCTTCACACTCGAGCTCGACGTCGCAGGTCGCGCGATTGGCGGCTTTCACCAGCTGCGCCGCGGCACGCGCATGCAGCCCCAGTGCGTTGATGATGGTGTACTCGGCCTCGACCGTTTCCATGAGTGGGCGAGACCGTACCCGAAACGGTCTGAAACTAGCGGCGCAACTTCACCAATTCATTGCGGCAGTTGTTGCACAGGTGCAGCTGGCGGCGGTCGGCGTCGGTGATCGAGGTCGCCTGGTACATCGCGCAGCGCACGTCTTCACAGTACGAGAGCCCCACCAAGTGCCCGGCCTGATGCACCGCTTCGACGAAGGTGCGGCGCTTCCACGCTTCGCCTTCGCCCTTGAGCCGGTTGAGCGAGAACACCGCCACGTGCGAGTCGCGGTCGGCGTCTCCGAAGACGAAGGGCGTGTCGGGCATGAACAGGTCGACGTCGGTGATGCCCATCACCAGCGGCGAGCCGATCTCCCGAACCGTCAGCACCCGGCGCATGATCGCCGCCGAGTGGTACTGCGAGCGGTCTTTGTTGAAGGCGTACGAGGGCCCCGGCATCGCGGTTTTGCCAACGAAGGCAGAAACTGACAGCACGGCGGCGATGGGAGCCTCGAGCTCTTTGAGAAACACGCCCGCCACACTGCCAACGCCCACCAGCTGCAACTCTTTGCTGGACATCGGTGCTCCCCCATCTCGGTCGAGCGTCGATTGTACCCACAAACTTGGGTCAGCCCTGAGCGTGAAGAACGGTCACCGGTGTCTTACAGGGGTAGTCAGTTGTGTGCTGACAGGCGCGCTGCTGCGAGCTGGGGCACGTGGATTCGAACCACGATACTCAGAGTCAAAGTCTGATGTCCTACCATTAGACGATGCCCCAATGAGTCAGAGCGGACGGCACCTTATGGGTTTTCCCGACACGGCGCGCAACTGAAACTTGCGGCGCGGCCCTGCAGCGTAAAGACCCGAACTACTTGCGCAAACCAGCACCGACCAAGACCAGCGGGCGAAGAATGCTCCACCAGCCGGTGATGGGTTTCATCTTGGTTTGGCCGAGGTTCTTGGGCGGGTAGACCTTGCTCACCGGCACCTCGACCGTGCGGTAGCCGCACTGAATGGCGCGCAAATAGAGGTACGGCTCGAGCTCGTACTCGTCGAGCCACCCCTGGCTTAAGTCGATGCGGCGATCTTCGAGCACCCGGCGGTGCGTTGCGCGAAAGCCGTTGGTCGACTCGGTCACCCACCGTCGCGCGGCGAGTGAGAACAGCAGCGGGTGTACCCGTGTGGCGATTTTGCGGTACCGGGGCATCGGCCCGAAGCTCGCGTTACGCTTCAAGAAGCGGCTGCCCTGCACGAAGTCAGCGGTGCCCGCGGCGATCGGCTCGAGCAAGCGGGGTATCTCTTCGGGGCTGTCTTTGTTGTTGCCCGCCATCACCACCGCGACGTCGAAGCCCCGCTCGACCGCGTGCTGGTAGCCGAGCCGCAACGCCGCTCCGACGCCGATGACCCGGGGCAGGCTGAGCACGGTGGCGCCACCCGCCCGCGCCACTTCGGCAGAATCGTCGGTGCTCCCATCGTCGATGACGAGCAATTCGTCGACCACGTCACGCGGCGTGCGGCGAACCACCTCGCGAATCTTGGCTGACTCGTTGAAACACGGAGCCATCGCCAGCACGCGCAGCCCCGCGAACATGGCGAGCTACTTCGCAGCCTTCATCGCCTTCGCGTCGAGCCCGTACTTCTTCACCAGGCGCTCGATCGACTTGCGGTGCAGCCCTGATTCACGCGCGGCGCGGCTGATGTTGCCGTCGCAGCGGGCGAGCACCTGCGAGATGTACTCGCGCTCGAAGTTCTCGAGCAGCTGCTCTTTGGCGTCTTTGAACGAGAGGTGCTCGTTGAACGGCAGCGGCTGCTCTTTTTGCTGCCCCTGCACGCGGGCCGGCAGCTGCGGCACGTCGATTTCGTCGCGCTCGCTGAAGGTGAGCACGTGCGAGATGACGTTCATCAGCTCGCGAATGTTGCCGGGCCACGAGTAGGCCATCAGCACCGACGAGGCCGCCGCCGAGAGGTGCTTACGCCCGTGGCGCTGCACGATTTCGGGGTCGGCCAGGGCCTTGCGAACGATGTGCGGTATGTCTTCACGCCGCTGCCGCAACGGAGGCAGCTGAATCGTGATGACCGAGAGCCGAAAGTAGAGGTCTTCGCGAAAGTTGCCGGCCTGAATCTCTTTGACCAGGTCTCGGTTGGTCGCCGCGATGACGCGCACGTCGACCTCGATGACGTCGTTGCCACCCACCCGGCGCACTTCGCGGTTCTCGAGCACGCGCAACAGCTTCGGCTGCAGGTCGGTGCGCAATTCGCCCAGCTCGTCTAAGAAGATGGTGCCGCCCGAGGCGCGCTCGAAGGCGCCGGGGCGTGAGGCGACCGCTCCGGTGAAGGCGCCCTTCTCGTGACCGAAGAGCTCTGACTCGATGAGGTTGGGCGGTATCGCGCCGCAGTCGAGCACCACCATCGGCCCGCGCTTGCGGCCTGAGAGCTCGTGAATCGCCCGCGCGACCAGCTCTTTGCCGGTGCCGGTCTCGCCCTGAATGATGACCGACACGTCCATCGGGGCGATCTTCTTGATGAGGCCAAAAATCTGCCGCATCTTGACCGATTGGCCGACCATGCCGCACAGCTCGCCCTCGCGGTCGGGCTCGACGGTGACCTCTTCATCGATGGGCGCGAAGGTGACGACCGACTGGCCGGCCCGAATCTGGCTGCCCAGGCTTAAGTACGCGCGCTCGACCCGGCGGCTGTCGAGCCAGGTGCCGTTGGTCGAATTCAAGTCGATGAGCAGGTAGCCGCGCTCGGTGTACTGAATCTCGAAGTGGTGGCGGCTGGCGGTGCGGTCTTCAGAGAGAATCAGGTCGTTCGATGAATGCGCGCCGACCCGAATGCGCTCTTTGTCACTGACCACTTCTTTGCCGGTGTCGGGCCCGCCGCTGACGACCACCCGGCACTTGCGAACTTTCAGCGTGGTGCGGTTCTCGACCACCAGCGTGTGGGTGGTGGTGATGTGTGCCTCATCGAGCGGGTCGAGCTGCCCGATGTCACCAGGGCTGGTGAGAATCTCGTCCTGGCCACCCTCCTTCGGAGTCGTCATCGCAGTGCGCCATCGTATAGCGCACTTCGCCCCGCTGAACGGAAATCGGCGGGGGTCACGGCTGTGAAACGGGCAGTTCTTTCTTGTCGACCAACAGGTCTCGGCCCTGCAGCAGGTCGACCCCACCTGCGAATTGGTCGAAGGCGTTGTACTTGTCTGGAGCGATGCGCGCCTGCGGCACAGCATCAAATAGCGCCGCCCCAACAGCGCGGGGTACGTCAGGGCAGAGACGATCATTCGCGAATCGCATTCGAGGCGGCCGAACCTGCGGGCGGTGAAGGTGTAGGTGACCTTGACGGTCGCACCGACCTCGCGCTTGGTCTCGACCTCGATGCCCTGCATGTCGGCGCCATCCTGCCGGACTATCTCGATCAGTGCGTTGCCGCCACGCTCCGGCAGCTTCCCGCCGCGCTCGATAGCGACGAACCTCCCGAGACGTTCCTCGATGATGCGCAAGAACCAGAGACCGTGCTGGCGCCCCGCGACCAGGCACCGATCGAGGCTCGACGGCCGCCCCCCCGGGCGCGGGTCGCTGGTCGCACGGTCGTGCTCGATTGTGGAGGCGTGCGGGTGTGGCCCGCCGATGGAGATCTGCGCCACGCGGAGATCGTGCTCGCGCTCGATCATGAGGTGCTCATGGCGGTGGCCCGGTCAACCCTGGCGACGAGCTGTTCGTCGACGCGCCGAGGTCCGGCGTCGCGATCGATCTGGTCTCGCACGGTTGGGAGTGAGTGAGGACTTCGAGGTTGAGCACGGTTGCTGTTCTGCTGAGGGCGAATTCGTTCTCACGGGTGCCACGGTACTTGGTGGGGCCAGAGCGACGCGTCGGTCGAGCCCCCTTACGGCACCCGCAGACCCGGCCATTGGCCGACACTCGCGACCTCACTCTGGCCGGTGGGCTTGGTCTCGGTGAACACCGAACCGATCAACTTCAATCGGGGCGCACGGGTCGCGGTGCCCGACATCGAAATGGTGGCCCCTCGGTCGGCGCCCTGCGCGCTCGACACCACGCGGTTGTCGCTGAAGGTGCAGCCCGACACCAACGCCTCGCAGCCGTCGAGCAACCGCACCGCCCCGCCGTCTGTCGCCGCATTTTGGGTCAGCGCGCACCCCTCGAGCTCGAGCCGCGCAGTGCCGTCGACCAGCACCGCACCGCCTTGCCGGCCGGTATTGCCCTCGAAGCGACAGGCACGTGCCACGACTGAGCCCGATGACGCGAAGAGGCCGCCGCCGCCGAACATCGGCGCCCGGTTGAAGCGAAAGGTGCACCGCTGCAGCTCGACCGAGCATTCGCTGGTCAGGCTGAGGCCTCCGCCCCCGGGCAGCCCGAGGCCGTTGGCGAACAGCACGCCCTGCACCCGCACCAGCCCACTCGGCGCTTCGATGCGGAGCACCGGCCCGCGCGCCCCGCCGTCGAACACCACTTCTCCCAGGGCGATGAGCGTGACTGGCTTTTGAATGACGAGGTTGACCGCGTAGTGGCCGCTGGGCACCTGAACGATGCCACCCGCGAACGTGCTCGAGAGCAACGCCTGGAGTTCGAGCCCCATCGCCTAAAGCGTCGCGTACCCGAAGACTTCGATGAACTTCGAGAGCGGCAGGGTAACCGTGCCTTTGCCCTGGTCGGCCCCTGGGAGCGTGCTCGCGGTGGTGCCGTTGGGGTCTCGCAAGGTGACCGAGGGCACGCCGTTCGACTTCTCGAAGGCCATGATGGTGAACTCGTGGCCTTCTCGCAGGCCCACTTCGAGTACCTTGAGCCCACCATTCGACCCCGCCGGCCATGTGGTGGCGGTCATTGGCCGGTTCGCTTTGATCGCCGCGCTGAGCTTCGCCTCGACCTGTTTCGGTGTCAGAAAGAGCAAAAGCTCGCCGTGCGCCTCCCGACCGGTCAGCTCGCGAATGAAGTTCTGCGATTGGCCGCCGTCAATGACCTGATACCCGCCCTTCCAGTCTGCGTAGGCCTTCTCGACGATTGACGGCCAGAGCTCTTTGGAGTCAGCGGCGCGTGCGTAGACACGGTCTTGGCCATCGAGCAGGGGCAGCTCGGCGGTCACGGTTCGAAAGATGGGCGTGCTCTTGCCGCCCTTGCCTCGCTCGAAGAACCTGACCGTAAAGGTGCCGTCGTCACTCTGCGTGATGGCGTCGCGAATGAGCTTGGGGTCGACGTTCGCTATGGCAGCGAGCGGGGCGAGAAGAAAACAGGTGCCCGCGCTGCCTTGAACGACGTCGGCTGCGCTGATGCCGTCGACGTAGAGAGCTCCGTCGACCACGGGCTGCCATTGAACGCCCAGCTTCGAGAGCTTCGGGTCGGGCGGCATACCCAGCTTCGCGCGCTGGTCGACCAGCGCCTGAAGGCGGTCGTTGAGGGCCTGCGCATTGTTCGTCAGGGGCGGGTTTTTGAGCGACGGTTGCCAGGGCTTGGCGACCGCGGGCCCGGTGTGAACCTCAGCCACGGGCAGGGTTTGGCGCTCCGCGGCCCCCGCGACTTCAGCGGTCGGGAGCCCGAACGGGGGTGGGGGCTTCGAGCCACTGGTGCGGTCGACCAATCGATTCACTCCCTTGTACTGCGCTAAAGTGTGACACCCCGAGGTCTTCAAAGCGCAAGAAAACAGGCAAGGCTTGGTCGCCCACATGGCAAGGGCCAAGGTGCGCACCCTGAAACTCGCCCTGGCATGTACCAGTGTTGGCGCGTGAATGTTCAGCACTGCACCAGCCGCTATGGGCCCTTCGGTACCCGCAGCTCGAGGGTCGTCGTCGCGCCGAGATAGCCGATCGTCAACGTGGTGCTGCGAGAGGCGCTCATGGTCGACGCGGCACACAGATGCAGCGGCTGACTCTTGGCTGCGTCAACCAGAGGCACGATGGCCAACGGAGGAGATGTGACCGACACCATGCCTTCGACTTGTGTCAGCACCGCTTCGCTGCCTCCGGGCGGAGTCGCCCAAAGCGCGATGTCGCGACACTCACCCGCTGACATCGTCACTTGGGCCGGGTCTGCACGCAGGGCAAGGGGGGCTCCAACGGGGTACGGCACCCGAATGAGCACCGGTATCGAGAGGCCCTGTGCCGAGAAAACGTGCAAGCCCACGCCGGGAGCGCCCGCGCGCACATGCCCCTCGGCCGAGGCGACATAGGCCAGCGGCCGTTCGAGCACCGTATGCGGCACTTGTGAGAGCGAGAGCCACTCGAAGTACGGCTGCTCAGTGCCATGTCGCGCGGCCAGCCAGGCTTGCGTCGTGCTCCCGGCGGTGGTTCCTGAAAAATTGAGCACCGAGACCTTGGCTGGCCCGAGCGCCAACACACTGGCCTGCGTCACAGAGCCTTCTGCGGCCAGAGACTCGACCGGGCCCTCTTCGTGAGAGGCCCGCGAGGTGATGGGGCCTTCAGAGACGAGACGCAACGCAACCGCGGGTGACTCCACCACGAATGACGCCGCGACTGACGTCGATGCCGCCGCAGAGAATGAAGTGACGATGATGACGTCGCCTGGCACTGGCGAGCTCACGACGCCATCGCTTGTCACGGAGGCGCTCCCGCTCGTTGCGTAAGTCACCCGACTTGGGTCGAGAGCGAAGCGTGCGGTGCCCGGGTGACCGTCAAGTGTGACGAGGTACGCGCTGACGATGCGGGCGGCTCCTGAGACCGGAGCGACCGCAGGGGCCGGCGGGCCCCCACTCGAATCGAAGGCGCTGAACGCTGCGTTGACCGCCTGTGAAGTAAAAATGAACCCCGGCCGGGCCCACGGCCCCTCTTGCAGGGTGAAGGCACGTAAACGCGCTTGCCCCACCGGTGCCAGTGCGGTGACGACCACGCTGTCGTCGAGCGTAAAGCCCTCGCTGGTTTGAAGGGTCACATGCACTTGGACTGAGGTGGCTCGACTCGCGGTGAGCTCGGTCACCCCGTCATGCGTGCGGAGGACAACGCTGCCATCGTCGGGCGCCACGCGCCACTGTGCATGTGCCGACGTCGCGGCCGAGGGCACCTCCGCGGAGCCATCGCTGAAACGACCGAACATCGAGAAGGTCACTGGCAAACCAATCGGCACGAGGCATTCGCCGCGGGGCCCCTTGGGGCAGCTCTCGGCGAGAAACACCGAGGTGTACGGGGTCTGAATCTGAGGCAGAGTGCCCGCATCGTCGGTGAACATGCCCGCGTCTGAAGAGCCGCTGCTGGGGCCCGCGTCAGCCGTGGGCACGAGGCAGGCGCGGTGATCTCCACCCGCCGGGCATTGGGCCCGAGGCCCACACGCGGCAAGGAAAAAACCAAGCACACAACAGACCCCGGTAGCTCGCATCGTGCGGGTATATCCGGAAACGGTGGGCGATCACCTGGCCATCGCCTGCCACAGGCCTGGGCCCGGGGCACGCTGGGGCTCAGGGGTGACAGACGCAGGTTTCGTCGGTGGCGAGGCCGATGGCCCTCTGTCTTCACGCGCAACGCAGACGCTTGGGCGTGGCTCGGCTCCCGCGCGTTGTGGCCTCGGGCCCGCAGCTATTTCTTCTCGACCAGCAGGTCGCGGCCCTGCACCAGGTCGACCTCCCCGGCGAATTGGCCGAACGCGTCGTACTTCGCGGGCACGATTCGCGCCTGCGGCACCAGCAGCGTCTCGTCGATGGTCAGCACATTTTCTTTTTGGGTCTCAGCGCGCACGAAGGTGCCCACCGGCCCCGCGAGGCTCACCTGCGGCACCGGCCCCGAGAGCACCCAGCCCTTGGGCAAGGTCATCACCGTGGTGGTGTGGGTGGCCTCGGTCGCGGGCAGAAACAGCGGGGTGCGCCGGCTGCTCAGCATCAGGTATCGCCTCCCCAGCAGCGCCGGGTAGGTCAGCGACGAGACGATCATACGCGAGTCGCCCTCGAGGCGGCCGAAGCGGTGGGCGGTGAACTTGTACGTGACCTTCACCGTCGCGCCGACCTCACGCTTGGCCTCGACCTCGATGCCCTGCATGTCGGCGCCGCCGAAGTAGCGCGAGAGGGCTTGCTGCAAGGCCTGGTCGCGTTGATCAGGCGAGAGGCTCTCGAGCCCCTCGGCGAGCTGCGCTGCTTCGAAGCCGGTGTAGGTCTCTTCGCCGGTGCCGCTGAGCACGCCGTCTTCAGCGAGCGTGAGGGTGAGCTTCACGTTCTTGCCCGGCCGGTTGATCGCCGGCGGAGTCTTCACCTTCTCGAGCGGTTTGCCCGGCTCGGGAAAGAGGTAGGCCTCGCGCTCGCCCATCGCGAACTCGGGCAGCTCTCCGAAGGGCGCATAGCGAACGAGCGCGTCGAGCCAGATGGGCGCTTGCTCGGGCAGGGTGACTCGCAGGCACACGTACGGCAGCAGCGCCTCGGCGGGGAAAAGATAGCCCGCCGGGTCTGAGGTGAACGCCCGCACCGCCACCAACCGCGCGTCGAAGCCCAGCGCCGCGAGCGACGATTTGAGCAACCAGGTTCGGCTGCCCCGGTCTTGCGTGACGCTCGCCGCAGCGGGAAAGGTGAGGCCCGAATCGCGCCCCGACAGCTTGGTCATCACCGCGGCGTACACGGCCTTCACCGCGTCGACGCCGGTCTTGTCACCGGCCGCCGTGCGAGCGAACTGCTCGACCTCGTGGGTGATGAGGCCCTTGTCGATGAATGCGTCACTGTAGGCGGTGACCAGGCCCTCGTTGCCTTGCTGGCCCGCGCCGACGCTCACGAAGGGCAGAAACTCGTTGCCGCTCACCGGGCCGCTCGGCTCGGGTATGTAGGGGCGCACCCGGCGCTCTTCGTGAAAGTACACTTCGTCTTCGGCGTTCACCTTGGGCGGCGGTGACTCCATGTTGTGCGCGTCGACTTTCATGCCCGCGCCCTTCGGAGCGATGACCGTGTAGGTGCTCCAGTTGTTCGGCTGCCCAGCGACTTGAAAGTAGAAGCTCGATGAGGTGAAGCCGGGTTGCCCCGGGCCGCGTGAGGGGTGCGCCAGCAGGTACTCGTATTCGACGAGGTCGCCGACCTGCACGCCGGGCATGCTGATGGTCTCTTTGCCCTCGATGCCTTCGGGCTCTTGCACGCTGCCGTCGGGCTTGAGCGTGCGCAGCTTGAGCACCTGGGCGCCCTCGGGCAGGTTCACTTCGGCGATCTCCTGAACGCCTTGCTGGTCGAGCGCCTTTTCGATGATGTGAATGCGGTCGACCTGGCTGCCATCGGGGTAGGCGCGAATCGCCGCCGCGTCGAGCAGAAAGGCCGCGTTCGCCTCTTCATTGCCGGGGGCCGCTTCGTAGGCCTTGAGCGCGTCTTGGGTCGAGATGGCGTACTCGGCGAGTGGCTCTTTGCCGGTCTTGGCCCTCGAGAGTGAGCGGCGCAGCGTGAGGTCGCTGCCGTCGAGCAACAGCGCGCTCTCACGCGCCGCCATCGCTTCGGCGTCGCGACCGGCCAGCTCGAGCACGTCGCCCAATTGCTTGGCCAGGTTCGGGTTTCGCGGCCATTGCGCGCGCACGCTCTGCAACACCTTCACTGCGTCGTCGAACTTCTGCTGCGCCACCAGCAGCTTGACCAGCGACGAGGCGATGACCACCTGGCTTTGATCTCGGTCGAGCAGCTGGCGCCAGGCGCTCGAGGCCAGGGCCAGATTGCCGCGGGCTCGCTGGTGATCTGCCGTTCGCGCCAGCGCGGCGGAGCAGGTGCTTGTCGCCTTGAGCAAAGAGTCTGCATCAGCGACCGCGTCACGGCGGCGCGCCACGTCGTACTGCAACACGAGTGACTCGCAGCTGCCCTGGTAGGCCTTCTCGGCCTCGCGCGCGGTGATGACCGCCTGGGCATCGAGCCCCAGCGCCAGCTCGACCCGCGCCTGCAACTGCAGCAGCGCCGCGTTCGGCGACTTCTCGCTCGCCCGGGCGGTCTTGACGATGCCCAGCGCGTCGAGCTGCCGGCCGTCGTCGAGGGCCAGCTGCGCGGTCAACAGCCGGGCCTGAATGAAGCCCGGGTCTTTCGCCAACGCTGCTTCGAGATCTCGCGTCGCGCGGCCCCGGGCCACCTTGGCGAGCATGGTGCGGTCTTGCAGCGCCATCTCAGCGCGCAGCACCTGCACCATCGGCGCGTTCACGGTCGGGGGCAGGGCGTTCATCATGCGCCAGGCGCCATCGCGGTGCCGGCCGAGCGAGTCGCGCGCGGCGATGAAGCGCGCCAGGGCTTCGCCACCCTCGTCGAAGAGCTCGCGGTAGACCGCCGGGGCCCCGTCGCGCACCGGCTCACGGTCAGGCAGCTCGAGCCCCGACCACTTGGGCGCCGGCCCTTGCGCGGGCTCGAAGGTCACCCTCGAGGGCTGCCCGTCGACCCGCACCAGCCCGATGGTCAGAAACCCCAGCGCTTCTTCTTTCGTCATTCGCACCATCAGGCGGTGCTGCCCCGCGGGCAACTCGAAGTCGCGCACCAGCAGCGTCGGGGCCGGGTGCTGCCAGGTCAGCCGCTCGATGACGACCGTGCCGTCGATGGTGACGACGTGGTCCATCGAGCTGGTCGAGCGCACCTCGTACCTGCCGCCCTGCGTGACCGTGGCGTCGACGGCGAGCACGTAGACGTCGCCGGTGGTGGGCTCTCCGCCCAGTGAGAAACGGCCGTCGGCGAAGCGAATGGTGCGCGGTTGCAGCTCGCCAAACGGCCCTCGGCCCAACGCGCTCATCGAGCCGGTGGTCTCAGGCGCCGTGCGCTCACCCGCCGACAGCACGTGCCACGCCGAGAAAGGCCCGACCAACGTCGCGGCGGTCGGCACGCCCATGTCGAGCACGGTCTGCGCGTGGCGAGGCAGATCATGTCGCGCCTGGTAAATCGTCGCCAGCGACGACCGGAGCAGCTGCGCGGCTTCAGTCAGCAGGCCCTTCTCGAGCATCGCCGGCACCCGGTCGATGATCAGCTGATCAGTCGAGGCCGCGTTGCCTGCGACTTCGAGCACCACGCGGGCCGCCGGAGCCGAGAGCGGGTGCCGCGGGTTTCGCTCGCACAGGTCGAGCGCCGCCCCCAAGGCTCGCTGAGGTGAAGCGCTGCGCAGCGCCAGCATCGCTTGCCCATAGAGCGCCCAGGGCTCGGCGGCCGAGCGCTCGAGCGACGAGTCGAAGCGGGCCCGGGCCTCGTCGGCGTTGCCGGTCAACAGCAGCGCGTGCCAGCCCGCCAAGGCCAGGGTTCGAGAGTCTGCGTTCGGTTGCGCAGCGGCCTCGTTGGCCTGGTCGAGCACCTCGGTCGGCGGCACCACCCGTCGCACGCAGCCAGACAGCACCAACACCACAGCCACTGTGAAAAAACGTCGCATGTCGAGCGGTGGACATACTCTCGGCCGCCCAGGCTGGCGACGCTTACTTGGCTCGACGAACGCTTGTTCACAGACTGCGGCGATCGCCGCACCCAGCGCATTTCACCTGGCGGCGTTGACGGCGGTTCGGCTGAGATCACCTCGAAGCCAAGAGCCGAGCTGCACCGAGCGGAGAGCCAGCTCAGGCTCGGACCGGCGTTCTTCCGTGAAACTAGGCAATGAATTCATGAGGTTAAAAAGCAAAGAAGACACGCAACTCTCATTCTTGGTTTTCGATAACTTAGGACTATGGCGAACAACAACATTACCGGCGCTCGCGCCAATTCAATCACGTCGCTCCCTGTTCAAGATGACTCCCTCGTTGCGCCTGACCCGCAGCCAGTGGTCGTGGGCTCGGGGCACCCGGGCGCCAGCTCGCTCGACCCGAAATCAAAACCGGTGGCCACCGCGACCATCGCCGGGGCGACGCCGATCTCCGCCAACGCAGTGAAGGTCACGGGCACCGCGCTCACCGCTGGCGCGGCCACCGAGGCCGCCCGCAATGAATCCTCCAAGCTGACGACGCATGGCAAGAACATTGCGGGCGTCGGCAAGTCGGTTCACGGCATCGCGAAGAAAGTGGCGGGCGCCGCAGACGACGAGGCCACAACGACCGACCGCATGCAAGATGCCGCCGGCGCCTTGAAAGACACCGCGAAGATGGTCAGTGGTTCGACCAAGCTCACCGACAACCTTTCGGCCAAGACCATCAGGAACCTGAAGGTCGGCGGGTATGGCGCGGGAGCGGTCGCTGGAGCCTTCAATGTCTACACGAACGCGGGCGAGCTGCGCGAGAACCTCGGCAAAGCGTTCGACGGTGACCCGAAGGCGATCGCCGACTCTTTCAACAACACCGCGCAGATCATCAGCGGCAGCGCCCGAGTCGTCACCGACGTGGCCGACGGGGCGAAGCTCCTGCGGGTCGGCGGAGCCGCCGCTGTGGTTGCCGGGAAGTCGGTCGTCGGGGTGGCGCTGAAGGCAGCGCCCATTGTCGGCGCGGCGATCGGCACCGCCAAGGCCACCATCGACATGTTCAAAGACCCGTCGGTCGAGAACGGTCTGAAGTTGGCTGCGAACGCGATCGGCCTCATCCCCCTCCCCGGGATGTCGGCGGTCTCGATGGCCGCGGCCGCGGCGCTCGAGAACCCCAAGGTCATGGCCGCCACCGCAGGCGCGGTTCGGTCAGCCGGCAAGTGGGCCTCGGGCGTGGCCGACCGCATGGCCGCCAACGCCGCCACGATGGAACCTCTGGGCCTCGCGATGTAAGACAACGTGGTGAATCCACTCTCGCTGACTCCGGTGCCGTTGCCCAAGGTCGAGGCTCCTTCCATCGACGGGCTCATTTTGAAGGTCCCAGCGGCGAAGGTGCCGACGCCTGACGACGTCATGGCGCGCCTCGAAGAGCATCGCCGTGCCCATGCCGTCGCGACCCAGAAAAAAACCGGCGACGCCATCGGCCCCTTCGACGAGGTGTGCGTCGACCTGATCGGGTACGCCAACGGCAAGCTCGTGCCCGGCTCGGCGCAGTTCGGGCTCTGGGTGCGCATCGACAGACCTTTGAGCTTTCCTGAGCTTGCCGCCGCGCTGAAGCTGGCCACTGTGGGTGACGGGCTCAAGGTGAACCTGACGTTGCCCGAGAGCTTCTTCATTCCCGCGCTCCGCAACACGCCGGCCGTCTACTTGATGGACGTGAAGGAGGCGCAGCACCTCAAGTTGCCCAAGCTCGACGACCCGGGCTTCTTGGCAAAAATCGGCGGGGCGAAAACCCTGCCCGAGGCGCTCAACAAAATCGCCGAAGAGCTGGGTGCGCAGTTCGCGGTCGCAGCCACCTTCCGCGCGCTCCACGTCGCCATTGAGTCGGTCGCTGCCCGGGCCGAAGTGCAGCTCTCCCCCAAGCTCCTCCAGCAAGAGCTGTGGAACGTGTGGCGCGAGGTCGAAGGGAAAGCGCTCTCAGAACATGGCCTCCTCGGTCAAGAGCAAGTCGACTCCTTTGAGAATTGGAAAGACGACCCCAAGGCAGTCGCCGACGTCGAGCGCCGGTTGCGCAACACCATCGTGATGATGGCCGTTGCCAAGGCCCACGAGGCCGAGCTTACCCACGAGCGGCTCGTCGAAACGGCCGTGCGCTGGGTCTCGGTCTTGGGCATCTCCGAGGAGAAACTCGCGGAGTTCAAGCACCAGGACGACGCGACCAAGTCTCAGACTGGTGCGCTGCTGATGGAGATCGCCGCGGCTGAGCTGGTGCTCGAGCGCTCGACCCTCTCGTGGGTCACCGCGTAGCGCTGCTTTGAAGCTGCTCGCTTGTTTGGAGCCCGCAGAAATCGACGCTACGGTGACCCGATGATTCGGCGATTTCTCAGGCTGCGGTGGTGGGTGCAGCTCGCGATCATCGCGCTCACGCCCCTGGCTGCGATCAACGGCGCGGTTGTGTTTTTCGGCAATTCGTACGTCTTTCCCTTTTCTCCTTTCTACTTGAGCGAAAAGCTCTCTGCGTTGCGGCAGTACGCGATGCACCGGCCACTGTGCCTGTTCTCGGGGCACCCAGACCTGGGGCCGCTGGTGAGGGCCGCTGAGAAGAAGCACGGCCTGCCACCCGGGTTGATGCAGGCCATCGTCGACGTCGAGTCGGGCAGCCACGCCCACCGCATCTCGTACGCCGGCGCGATGGGGCCCGCGCAGCTAATGCCCTCGACCGCTGAGCTGCTCGGCGTGCGCGACCCCTTCGAGCCCTCGCAGGCCATCGACGGAGGCGCGCGGTACCTGGCCACCCAGCTCGCCCACACCCATGACGTGCGGTTGGCGGTTGCCTCGTACAACGCGGGCCCTGGCAACGTGCGCGGGTTCGTGCCCCGCAACGGGCAGACCGAGTACTACGTCGCCGCGGTGATGGAGCGGCTCCACCGCAAAGACTGACCCCTCACGGGTTGTGCGGAGGCTGCTCGCGCACCAGCTCGCCCAGCAGTTTCTTGAGCGCGTCGTTCTCAGCGGCGCCCAGGTCGAGAAAGCTGATGCCGACGCCCTCTTTGCCCTTGACCCACCGCACCTGCGCCTTGAATTTCGAGCCCACCGGCAACCGGCCAGTGAGCCTCACTTCGACCTTCAGGTCGGCGAACTTCTCGAGCGCAAGCGAGGTCTTCAAGAAGCCTCCGCCGGCGCCGATGTTGGTGAGCACCCCGGTGCCAGTGGCCGCCGCGGTCTGCACGCTGACCGAGAGGTAGCACTGAAAACGGTCGGTCGTTCTGCGAGAGGCCAAAATGTCGGCCATCTGCTTGAGCACCGTGGCCCGCTCAGTGAGCGTCGCCGCGTCGCTCTTGCCATTGATGGCCTCGAGACGCCGCACCAACCCTGCATATTCGTCGTCACCCGCGCTCCGCGTCTTCGTCTCCATGGCCCTCGATGAGACCAAATCAGCCCCCGCCTCGGCAAGGCGCCGTAACACCCACAGGTGGGTCTGACTCGGCTGGTGGGTGAATTGTATTGCGAACAATTGAATTGCTCGATTTTGAAGTCGCGATGACCGCGCTCCTGCTCGATGATCAGCTGTGCTTTGCCGTCTACGCGGCGTCGCGGGCGATGATCGGCGTCTACCGCCCGGTGCTCGATGAGTTGGGTCTGACCTACCCCCAGTACCTGACGCTGCTCGTGCTCTGGGAGCAGAGCCCGGTGTCGGTGTCGCACCTCGGTCTGCGCCTCCAACTCGATTCGGGCACGCTCACGCCGCTGCTCAAGCGCCTCGAAAAACAGGGCCTGGTGGAGCGACAGCGCCGAGCCGACGACGAGCGGGTGGTCGACATTCACCTGACCCTGGCTGGCAAGAAGCTGCGGGCGCGGGCGCTCAAGGTGCCCGAAGCGATGCTGTGCCGTCTCAACCGCACCCGCTCCGAGGCCATGGCGCTCCGAGACCAACTTCACCTGCTGACGCAGCACCTCACCGCAACCAAGAAAGGCTGAATTTCACAATGACCGCGCTCTACACCGCTACCGCCTGGGCCACCAATGGCCGTGAAGGCTCCGTGAAGTCTGAAGATGGCATCATCGACCTGCAGCTGAGCATGCCGAAAGCCCTCGGAGGCACCGGCGCCGCGGGCACCAACCCCGAGCAGCTCTTCGCCGCCGGGTACTCGGCCTGCTTCGGCAGCGCGCTCAAGCTGGTCGCGAACAAGCTCAAGCTCGACGCCTCGCAGGTGGTCATCAGCGCGAAAGTGAGCCTGGTGCCCGAGAGCACGGGCTTCGGGTTGTCGGTCGAGCTGATTGGCAGCGCTCCCAACCTGACCCGCGAGCAGCTGACCGGCTTGATGGACAAGGCGCACGGCGTCTGCCCGTATTCGAAGGCGACGAAGGGCAACATGCCAGTGACGCTCTCGGTCGCGTAAGGTCGGCCGCGTGAAGCGGTTGACGCGAGTGGGGCTTTTCATTCTCATCGGGGTCGGGCTCGCCTTCGGGTGGGCCAGCCTCGATCGCTGCGGTGAGTGGCATGCGACGCCTGGAGGTCTGATCGGCATCGCGCGCGCGACCGGCGAGCTTCGGGTGGGTGCCGCGAAGGTACCCTTCGAGCTGCCCTACCCTGTGACCTTGGGAGGCTATGGGCCCTGGCGCTTTGAGGTGAGCTCGGCGGTCACTCCGCTGTTTGCACGCGCGACGGTGCTCGAGGTGGGCACCCAGCGCTTCGCCCTGGTATCGCTCGAGACCTTGTTGGTGGCTGATGGGGTGGTCACCGGCATTCGCGAAGGCCGCGCGTTTCAGGTGTGGGTCGTCGCCACGCACACCCACACCGGGCCCGGCGGGTACGATCAACGCCTCGCTGCGCAGCTCGCGGCCCTGGGCAGCTACCGCGCCGACGTCGAAAAGGCCGTGGTGGTGGCAGCGACCCAGGCGCTCGACGCGGCCCAGAACGCATTGGCTCCCGCAGTGATGGACGTGGCGCGCGACACGCATGATTTGACACGCTCTCGCTCAGGCGCGGAGATCGACGAGTCGCTGACCCGGGTTCGGTTTCGAACCGCGGGCGGCGGCCCCATCGCCCAATGGGTGCTGCTCGGCGCTCACCCGACGCTGGCCCCTCGCTCCGCCAACGCGCTCGACGGCGATTTCCCCTCTCGGGTGTCGGCCCACTTCGAGGCGAACGGCGGAGTCACCTCGGTGCTGCAGACCGCCGGCGGCAACGCGGCGCCCAACGGCTCGCTGGAAGACTTCTCGAACGTGTTGATCGAACGCGTCGCCCGCATGGCCGACGGCGCGACCGAGACATCGGTGGGCTATGGCCTGGCGACCAGCGACCTGGTGCTGGGTCACCCCGATGGCAGCCGCTTCGGGCCCTTCTTCGTGCGGCCGATGGTCGAGAACGCACTGTGTGCCAACGCGATGATGCACACCGAGGTGGGCGTGCTTCGGCTGGGCTCGATCTCATTCGCCGCCGTGCCGGCCGAGGTGACTCAGGCGAGCGCGAAGATCATCGAGCAGCAGTCGAAGACCTCGCTCGTGCTCAGCCTGGCCAATGGCTACGAGGGGTACCTCGAGCCCGCGACCGTGGTGACCGCGAACACAGGCGAGGCGCACGTGCAGTACTTCGGCCCCCAGCTGCTCTCGCAGCTCGCCGAGGCCGCGCATCAGGCCGGCGCCGCCGCCGGTACCTTCGGAGCCCAATGACCATGCCTCTCGTCGAGCCGCTCGATGGCACCTTGTTCGATGACAACCAGTGCTTCGGCTGCAGCCCGTCGCACCCTTTCGGCTTTCACTTGAAGTTCGAGCGCGAGGGCGACGGGGTGCTCACGCACTTCACTCCGAGCGAGCGGCACCAGGGGCCGCCGGGCATCATGCACGGGGGGCTCGTCTCGACGCTGGCCGATGAGACCGCGGCGTGGGCAATCATCGCCAAGACGGGCACGTTTGGCTTCACCACCTCGTTCGAGTGCCGGTTGCAGGCGGCGGTGCGGGTCGGCACGGTCGTTCAGGCCCGCGCGTGGCTCACCAAAGAGACCTCGCGCATCGTGCGAGCCGGCGTGCGGGTGAGCCAGGCCGGGCATGACTGCTACACCGGTGATTTCACTTTCGTGCTGCTCGATGAAGCGGGCGCGCAGAAGATGCTCGGAGCGCCGTTGCCGCAGCAGTGGCGGCGCTTCGCCCGGTGAGCATTTTTGAAGGTTCGCCGAGCTGTGTTGTCCCAACGATGCGACAGATTCCGAACCTGAATGTTCAAAAACAGTCCCAACGTTGGGACGGTCGCTGGTTCGCGATTCGGGCGACCAGCGACCTTTCTTGACGCTCAAGCACTTCAACAACGGCTGCCCCTGCCTGAAGCGGGGAGTCATCGGCGCCGTCGTGTCGCAGTGGCGCACGGCTTCTCGCTGCACGCCGACACGGCCGTGCACGCCAATGACTCGAGCGTCTTTGTCGATACGGTGCGCGCGGCCCGGTCTGCGAATCACGCCTGTTTCGACTCGACGATGGCCGCTACGAGTACACACCCAAGAAAGGAGTCACCTTCACCCTGACGGCCGAGGCCTTCGTGCGGCGGATGGTCGCTCTCCTGCCTCCGGCGCGGCGGCACCTGACGAGCTTTCCTGGCGTGTTGGCCCCCAACGCCTCGCTCAGGCCCCTCGCCACCCAGAAGCCCGAGGCTCAGGGCCGCTCCTGGGCCATCTGAACAGGCGAGAGTTCAGTGGGTGCTCGATCTTGTCCATGTTGCAGATCCCCCTACAACGTCGTTACAATGTAGTGGTGAAGGCGCCTGAATTCGAATGGGATTCTGTCAAGAATCAGACGAACGTCCGCAAGCACCGAGTTTCGTTCGGAGAGGCTCAAACCGCTTTCTCCGACGAGCGCGGCTTGCTCATTCATGATCCTGACCACTCCGACGACGAAGACCGCTTCGTGCTGCTCGGCCTCAGCTCTACGAGAAGAGCGCTCGTCGTATGCCACTGTTACCGCCGTGACGGCGACGTGATCAGAATCATTTCAGCGCGCAAGGCCGACCGTCGTGAACGACTGATGTACAGCCAGAGGTGGACCCCATGAGACAACACTACGACTTCACGAGCGCTCAAAAGAACCCCTACGCCAAGCGCCTCAAGAAACAGGTCACGATCAGAATCGAAGAGACGACGCTGGCGTATTTCAAACGGCTGGCCGGCGAACTCGCAATTCCCTACCAGACACTCATCAACATGTACCTGAAGGATTGCGCCACGCAGCACAAGCAGTTGCGCCTCGAATGGCGACCGGCCCATAGCTCCGAGAAATGACGTACTGGGCTACGTTCGCAGCGAGCAACGAGAAGCCGCCAAAGCTTCGAAAGATGAGCCAGCCAAGCAGCACATAGAACGGGACGTTGACCCAGCCCCGCCGTTGCGCAGCAGTGGCGGCGCTTCGCGCGGTGAGCATTTTTCAGGCTCGCCAAGCTGAGTTGTCCCAACGATGCGACAGATTTTGAACCTGAATGTTCCAAAACCGTCCCAACGTTGGGACGGTCGGCTCACTGATTCGCCGGCACTTTTCAGGCCGGAGCTCGAAGTGCAGTAGGGTTGCGCGCGCATGACCGGAGATGACGCGCACATCGACGCAGATACTGCCTCAGCCTACGCGGGGCACGCGCTCACCGATGATCAACGCGCCCAAGTCGAGGAGCACATCGACGCCTGCGCCGCCTGCCGCGAGCTCGTCTCGACGCTGGCCAAGGTCGCGTGGTCACAGACGCCGATCTCGGGCTCGAAGGTCGTTGCGGTCGACCCCGCGGCGATCTTGCCGCCAGGCACCCGCGTCGGCCCGTTCGAGATCGAGCGCCCGCTCGACGCGGGAGGCATGGGGTTGGTGTACTCCGCGACCGATGCGCGGCTCGACCGACGGGTGGCGCTCAAGTGCGTTCGAGAGGCACGCGGTGACTCCGAGCAGCTGATGCGCGAAGCCCGGGTGATGGCCCAGCTCGCGCACCCCAACGTGGTGCCGGTCTACGATGTCGTCGAGGCCTTCGGGCAGGTGTTCATCGCGATGGAGCTCGTCGTCGGGCGCAGCCTGCGGCAGTGGCTGGGCGAGCAACCCCGCGGGTGGGCCTCGGTCGTCGACGCGTTTCTCGAAGCCGGAGCGGGCCTCGCCGCCGCGCACGCCGCTGGCATCGTTCACGGCGACGTGAAGCCGGCCAACATTCTGGTCGGCGACGATGGGCGAATTCGAGTCACCGACTTCGGTCTGGCAACCTCGGCGGGCGAGGCGGCCTCCGAACAGCAGGGTTTGCGCGGTACACCCGCCTACGTCGCTCCCGAACAGCGGCGCGGTCAGCCATGCGATGCCCGCAGCGACGAGTACTCGTTTTGCGTCAGCTTGCACGAGGCGTTGTACGGCACGCTGCCGGGCAAGCAGCCGTCGAGCGGGGTGCGGGTACCCCGCGGCGTGCAACGGGTGCTCGCGCGCGGCTTGATGGAGGACCCTGCCGCTCGCTTCGGTTCGATGAAGCGCTTGCTGGTGGCGCTGAGGGCCGCGCGCTCGAGCCGGCGGTGGTTCGTCGCGGCGGTGGTGCTGCTCGCGGCAGCGGTGGTGATGGCCTACGACGTCGGAGGCCGCCGCGCCGAGCTCGATCAGTGCGCTGCCGTCGCCAACGAGCTCTCGAGCGTGTGGAACGCGCAGGCCCGGCAAACCGTGCGGGCCTCGTTCGAACGCACCAGGCTCTCGTACGCGGCGCAGACCTTGGCCGGCGTCGAGGCGAACCTCGATGCGTGGACCACCGCGTTCGATGCGCTGCGACGACGCGCTTGCGAGACCGATTGGCTGCGGCGCGAGACTCCGCTCGAGCGGTTGGGCGCCCAGATGCGGTGCCTGACTCAGGCCAATCGCGAGGCCCGCGCGCTGGTGACGCAGCTCAGTGATGCCGACGAGACCGTCGTGCTGCACTCGGTCGCCGCCAGTGAGCAATTGCCGTCGCTCGAGCGGTGCGCGCAGGGGCCGGTGGTCGCTGTGGTGAAAGGTGCCGATGAGAAGGCGAGCAACGAGCTGCGTGATGCGCTGGCGCATGCCTCGGCGCTGTTCGATTCGGGGCGGTACGACGCGGCGCTCAAGGAGGTCACGGCGTTGATGCCGAGAATGCCGGGGCCCGCTGACCCCGAGCTGACCGCTCAGGTGCAGACGCTGCTCGGGCGCGCGCAGGCCCGGGCGTCTGACTACGAGCACTCGAGCCCCCAGCTGCTCGAGGCGATTCAACTGGCCGAGAGCGCGCAGGCCGATCGCGTCGCCGCTTCGGCGTGGGCTGCGTTGATTCAAAGCGAGTTCTGGCAGGGGCACTCGGCGCAGGTCGTGTTCTTGCGAAACCCGGCCCTCGGGGCCTGTGAGCGGGCGTCTGATGTGTGGCAACAGACCGAGGTGCTGTTGATGGTGGGAGGCGCGCTGCTGCAGTTGGGGCGCTTGCAGGAGGCGCAGCCGCTCTTCGAGCAGGCCGTGACGCTGCGGCAGTCGTTGTACGGCCCCAAAGACCGCCGAGTCGCATATGCCTTGTCGAGCTTGGGCAACGCGCTCTCGATGCAGGGGAATTTGGATGGCGGGATCGATGCGCACGCCCGCGCGGTGGTGGCCGCCGAGGCATCGCTGGGCCGGCCGCACCCCAACGTGGCGGTGCTCCACCAGAACCTTGGCGATGACTATTTGTATGGGCTGCGAATACCCGAGGCGGTCACCGAGCTGCAGAGCGCGCTGGCGGTGCTCGACGCGGCCGGTGAGCCGAAGCGGCGCGAGGTGGCGATGGTCGCGACCGACCTTGGTCTCGCGCTGCTCGAGGCCGGAGAAGCAGAGAAGGCCCTCACCGCCTTCGAGCGGGCCAACGCCTTGTGGGATGCGCTTTCGCCCGAGCACCCGTCTCATGGCGAGGCCCTGATGGGGGAGTATCAGGCGCTGGTGCGGCTAGGGCGGGCGGCCAAGGTGACCGAGCTGGAGCGCGCGCTCGTCTTCGGAAAAGGGCTGCCGCCGTTCGAACGCGGGCGAATCGAGCTGGCCTTGGGGCAGGCCCTCGGCGCGGCGACGACGCCGTCTGCGCGGGCGATGGCGTTGGTGAGGCAGGCGATCGAGGGGTTCGCGGGGTCTGCGTTGCCGTTGGTGCAACGTGACGCAGAGCTCGCGCGGCAGTGGGTGGTGATGCACGAGGCCAAGCGATGAGCACACAGTGGGTGGGGCAGGGGTCAATTGCGCTCGTCCTGAGGGACTCGAAGGACCCTGCCGCACCAAGCATTCTGACGAACCAGCTTCGAGGCTCGGGGTTGCGGAGGGCTCGCCTGGGCGAGGCAAAGCGAATGAGTCAGTGGACCGGAGTGCTTCGCTCAGGGTTGGCTCGGCTCAGGGTGGTGCTTCGAGTGTCTGAGGACGAGCGGAGGGTCGTGTTGGTGGGGAGGCTCGGTGCGGCAGGGCCCTTCGAGTTCCTCAGGACGAGCGGAGGCGGCGCGCGATGAGCGCCATCAGCGATGAAGCACTGACCGAGGCTCTCGCCGCGCTGGCCAAGCACAACGTCACGCTGAGCCTGACCGAGGTTCGCCGAGCCTTGCGCGGTCACGCGGCCACCACCCACGTCACCGACGTCGTGCTCGCCTGGGCCTGTCTGCAGCGCAACGAGCCCGCCATCGGCTACTTCGAGCGCGCCTACTTCGCTCAAGCCACCCGAGCGCTCAAACGCATGCGCATCAGCGCGACCCTCACTGACGACGTGCTGGGTTGGCTTCGCTTCGAGCTCTTCGCCCGCGAAGACGGAGCCCTCATCGGCACCTACTCGGGCCGCGGAGACTTGGGCTCATGGGTACGCTCAATCGCCGTTCACGAGGCCCTCAAGCGCGCCAAGCGAGAGCGCCGCGACGTCACGCCCGATGCCGCCGCTGATCTGCCGATGCCCGAGCCCGAGCTGGTCGCCATGCGCGGTGCCTTCGGCCCTCAATTCACCGCCGCCCTCGCCGAGAGCTTCGCCGCGCTCTCGACCCAACAACGCAACTTGCTGCGCCAGTCGTTTCTCGACGGCCTCAGCATCGACGTTCTCGCGGGCCTCTACAAAGTGCACCGTGCGACCGCTGCTCGCCGGGTGGCCGCCGCGCGAGCTGAGCTGGTGCAACAAGTACGGGTACGCCTCGCCCGCGAGCTGGCGCTCAGCGAAACCGGCGTCGATCAGGTCATCACTCTGAGCAACCTGAACGAGAGCCTCGGGCAGATGTTGCGCAAAACCCGAGGCTAGAAACAACGACGGGCCGACTCGCACGTGATGGCGAATCGGCCCGGCGTCACTTCTGTTGGAAGAGGTTACTGAAAGAACGCCGGAGGAAACTTCGACGCGTCTCTCGTATCGGGAGCGAACGTCTTGTCTTCGGTCGTCGTCGGGTTGGGGTCGGCCGAGTGATTCAAGATGAGGTCTTTCGCGAAGTCGGCAATTTCACCGGGCCCCGCGTCGACCGTGCCAGCGTCGGCCGTCATCATGCCGGCGTCGGTCACCATCATACCGGCGTCGGCAGTCATCGTGCCGGCGTCGGTCTTCGGGGTGCCGGCATCTGGCTTCACCCCAGTGCCGGCGTCTTTGGTGGTCATCCCACCATCGGTCATTTCGACCGGTTCAGGGCACCCGATGAGTCCCAAGCTGGCGACCATCGCGATGCATGCGAGTCGGAGCGGACGCATGACTAGAACCCGCCTTGGCCATTGGCTCCAGGGAGCGGCGTCGTCAGGTAGGGGAAGGTGCCATCGAACTGGCTTGCGTCTTGGAGCACGGCGTCAGTGAACTGCAGCTGACCAGACGGAGCCTTCGACACGTCGGTGATGAGGTACCCCATCGCGACGCGCAGTTCGATGTCGGTGACGTCATCGCCAGGGCGACGACCGTTGGGGAAGCCGGCCACGTCGCAACCGGTATTCGTGGGTGTGAGCACGCCGAGCACGAAGCACGCCGCGGCGCCGAGGTTGTTTTGCGAGGCCTTTGCCGTCGGAGGCAACCCGGTGTTCAACCGGATGTACTCAGCAGGCGTCCCACCGGGGATCGCGTTCACGCCGGTGACTCCGGTGAGAAACGCGGCGACCAGGTCGGCGCGAGGCAACGCGGTAGGCGCCACCGTGCCGAAGAGGATCTCGAGCAACTTGGGCAGCGCCGGGTACTGCACGTACGGCAAGAACTGCGTGTCAGAGCTCGGTGCGCTGCTGTTCCACTTGTCTTTGTCGTTGATGCCGATCACGATCTCGTTCACCAGGGGCATGCCCAAGCGAGAGACCTGGGTCCACGCGCCGCCTTCACGCGAGGGCCGCGCAAAGGTACCGGCCGGGTTGATGACCCGGGCCTGCTTCACGCTCGCGGTGCTCCACACGCCGATGACCGTCTGGGTCGAGGTCGGGGTCGTGAGCAAGCACTTGCTGGGAATCTCGAGCGCCAAGGTGCTGATACTCTTCTTTGCCAGCGGGTTGGCGATGACCTGGCGGTTGTTCACGCCGTTGGTCATGCCTTCACCGTGCGCAACAATCGCGGCCGGAGCGTCGACGAGGTCGAAGATCGGCCCGATGTTCACCGCGAACGGCTCAGCGCGCTGACCGACGAACAGCTTGCCCGTGGTGTCGCAGTTCGGGATGTCGATGTCATAGACAAAGTTCGCAGCATACGCGGCGTAGTCGGGGAAGGTCTTCATGCCGACGTTGTCCATCGGCTTCTTGAAGACGACGGCCTTGGTCGCCGTGTTCTTGATCGGCAACGCCGTGCCGGTGCGACGGTCGCCAGCAATCACATTGACCGTGTAGGTCTCTGAGACGTTCTGGGCTGCCATATCGGCAAAGGTCACCGGCCCGATGTTCGAGAGCGGCACACCGGTCATATTCGCGCCAACCGGCACTTTCAGGTCAGCGAGGGTGGTGGTGAACTTGAACTGAAAGGTAAGGTGCTCTTTGGCGTCGCCGACGTTGTCGACGTGAATCTCGTAGATGGCCTCGTCATCCATCGGGAAGTAATTCGGGCCGCCGAACGGGTCTTGAAAGGGCTGAAAGTCGGAAATGAGCGTCGTGTACGCCTTTTTCACGTCGTAGTTCGAGCCCGTGCCTGCCGCGGTGATGCGCGCGGGGTCGTAGCTCTGAAACGCATAGACGTCGGTGTTGTCGACCTTGGGGTTCTTGGTGATGAACGGCGCTTCACGATGGCTCGAGGCCAACGCCGTTCCTCCTGTTGCAAGAGCACAGGCGAGGCCCATGGCTCCGAGACGCTTCGTCATTTTCATTGAATTTCTCCGTTTGAACTGGAATTTGCCCTGCTATGCAATCGCGCGGCCCTACTTGGGTTCGCACGCCGACAACCGTTGTACGGCGGTGTCATCGTGGAGGTTTGGTTTCGCATGCGAAAAATTGTCTTCCAGAATGGATCTTGGGCCGTGGCCTTTCTGCTGGCTGCAGTGGGCTGCAAACAGGAGCGCCCCACCGCGGTGGCACCTCCACCGGTAGTGGCCCCGGCAGCCCCAGGGGCCAAGGGTGGTACGTTGGGCGAGCGCCTCGAGCGAGAGGGCAGCCATCGACCGGCCGCGGCCTTTCGGGCCGAAGACGTCTTCGGCGTGCTGGCAAAGGGTGGGCTCGAGATCACCGAGCGCATGCAGATACTCGGCACAACGGTGGGAGCGGCCTACTGCCAGAATGCGCACACCGCGAGTGACGTGGTCGTGACGGTCTGCGAATTCGAAGACGAGGCTTCGGCCGAAAAGGGCAAGGCGGCGGCGCTCTCATCGATGGAGATCCCCAACCGGCAGGTGGTGCAACACCACGCTACGACCCTGCAGGTCATCGAATCGCCCAAGACCGAAAAGAGCGCCAAGTCAGCGGCGGCGGTGCTGTCGGCGTTCAGCGCGATGTAGCGGGGCCTCAAACCGGCAAGATGCGCAGGTTCATCGCCCGCTCGGTGAGCCAGATGATGGCCAGCAGCAGGGTCGCGACCGAGCCGCCGATGAAGATGACCCGGCGGTAAGCGGTGGTCTCGCGCAGCAGGTACGCGAGCGGCACGAACACGACCACCGTGGCCAGCTGCCCGAGCTCGACGCCCAGGTTGAAACCGAACAGCGTCACCAGCCGGTTGGCCGTGGGCAGGGCCAGGTCGCGCAGCGTCGAAGAGAACGCGAACCCGTGCAAAATGCCGAGGCAGAACGCGGCCGACCAGCGCTGGTTTCGCAGCACGGGGTAGAGGTTGTTCAACGCGGCGATCACGATTGACGCGGCGATGGCTGACTCGACGAAGCGCGAGGGCAGGGCGACCAGGCCGAAGGCCGACAGGCTCAGCGAGAGCGAGTGCGCCAGAGTGAAGGCCGTGACGATTTTGAAGACGTCTTTGAGCGACGGCGCCAGGCCCGGCTGCCCCACCCACTTCGAGCCTTCGCGGCGCAGCACCGAGGGGAGCAGCAGGGCGAAGAGAAAGAGCAGGTGATCGAGGCCGCTCCAGATGTGCTCGACGCCGGTGGCGACGGTGCGTGAGAAATGGCCCCACGGGCTGGCGGCGGCGAGGTCGAGGGTGGCGTCGCGGTTCGCCTCTGAAAAGATGAAGGTCTGGGCCTGCCCATCGCGCTCCGCGTGCAAGATGCCGCGGTGGAGCGGGTCGATGGCAAAGAAGAGCCCGTAGTGCACTGAGAGCCGTTCAACCGGCCCGCTGCAGTGCCACGGGCTGTTGGCGACCAGGTAATTGCCATCGGAGTGCCGGGTGATGAGCCAGCTCCATTCGCCCGGCGTGCAGCCGGAGAGTTGGAGCGCAGAACTGAGCATCGGCGCGAGGGTGGGCTCGGCGTGTTGCACCTCGGCCCAGGTGATGAGCCCGTCGCCGTTGCCATCGAGGTGAATGGCGTGGTCCAAGTCGCGCAGCGCGATGTCCCAGCGGAGGTCGAGCTGCTGCGGGTGCACCAGCACGGTGAGGTAGCTGTCGCTTGGCTTGTGGGCGAAGGCGGTGGCCGATGCGAGCACCGTGAGGAGCGTCAGGGCGCGAGCACCGGCCGAGGCGAAGTGCGAGAGGCGTTTCATGAGTCGAGCGCTCTGACTTTGCGAGCCAGCTCGAGCAGTGTCGGGTCTTCGGCGTGGTTGGCCTCGAGCGCCTCGAGCACTGGCTTCGCTTGCAGCGGCTGCTTCGCCGCCAGCGCCGCCTCGAGCAGAATGCGAGCGTCCCAGAATTCTTTCTGCACCTGCCAGTTGGCCACGGCGAGCTCGAGGGCCCGGGGTGCGTCGCGGTCGACCCACAGCACGAACCGGGCCTCTTCGCGGCGATGCAACGAATCTCCGCGGAGGTGACTCGCAGCGTACCGGCCGCGGAGCTCGTCGGCGTCGTCTTCGCTGTGACCCAGGGCGGTGTTGGCCAGCGCGCGGCGCAGCAACAGCCCGTCGTCGGTTCGGTCATCACCGAGCACCCTGAGCACCTCGGTGGGCCGCTTCGCGTCGAGCAAGAAATCGGCGTACGCGGAGACCAAGAAGTGATCGCCCGGGTCGATGGCGAGGGCCCGCTGCAGGCTGGTCTCGACGGCGGCGGTCTGCCCGCTGTGAGCGGCGGCCTCGGCGAGGGTCGAGAGCGCCCAGGCTTTCTCCTGAGGGTTCAGCCCCGAGGTCTCCTGGCGCAGGAGCGTGTCGAGGCGCTGATACGACTCGAGTGCTTTGCCGTGCTGGCTCTGCGCATTCGTCATGCACACCGTCTCGACGAACACGCCGCTCAGCGCACCCAGGGGGCGACAGCTCTGCTCTGACTGGGTGTAGTCACCGCGAACGGCGAGCACCACCGCGCGGGTGAGCCACGCCTGCGCGTTGTTCGGGTCGCGGCGCAGCAACGTCTCGAGGTCGATGAGCGATTCTTCGAAGCCGTGCATCGTTTGCTTGATGGTCGCGCGCAGCAGCAGCACATCGTCGGGCGGCTCGGCCTGACTCCACCAGGGAGCGAGCGCGGCCTGGGCGTACCCGATGTGCCGCGGGTCACCATTGGCACGGCCCTGCTGCAGCTCGAGGCGGGCGAGCTCGACGGCGGCGGCCTGGTCGGCGGGGTTCGTGACGAGGGCAGCACGCAGCGCCTCGGTCTTCTGCGAAGAAGGGTCATTGGCGCGTGCGGTGACGTGCTCGAGCACCTCATCGGGCGAGCTGGGCAGGTGCCCTTCGGTCTCTTCAGGCACCGCGCGCCGATAGACCGCGGAGATGGCCAGCAGGCCACCGGTGATCAACACCACGACCAGCAATGCACGCCGCACACCGCTTTATACGGCTCGGCCCCGGGGTTGGACTGTCGAATTTTCATGCTTTGCACCGCGCTCGGGCATCGAAAGGCCCGGTGAGGGGTTATTCCCCCGCCGCGCCCCTTTTTCTCCAAGGAGTACGCAATGCGTTACGTATCTTCACTCTGGCTGATGCTGCTGTTTTCGAGTGTCGCGCTCGCGTCAGAGCCGACCGAGAACGACAAGATTCACTACCTGCTCTCCGCTGTCGGTTCGAGCGAGGCCACCTTCATTCGCAACGGGTCTGAGCATTCGGCCACCGAGGCGCAGACGCACCTCGAAGAAAAAATGAAGGCCGCCGGGAGCAAGGTCAAGACGGTCGATGACTTCATCACCCTCATCGCCTCGAAATCATTTCAGACCGGCAAGCCCTATCTCCTCAAAACGAAAGACGGGAAAACGGTCGAAGTGGCCGTGTGGCTGCGCGAGAAGCTCAAGCAGATGCCGAGCCGGTAGCCTCGCCAGCAGATTCAGGCGGAAGGGGTGCTTCAAGGCCCGGCGTCGGCGGCTTCGGTCACCGCGCAGGTCGCCGGGTCATAATTCTTGCCAATGAATTCAGAGGGAAAGACGCGTCTGGTGATCACCTCGGCGACCTCCGGGGTCAAGGTCGAGCCGGCTGAGCAGTCACCCGCGATGGTGCCTGGTGCGAGCTCGATGCGGAGCGTCTCGCTGCGGGCGACCTGCCAGGGGTTGTTCGACGTGACCGCGATCAGGGAGCCCTTGCGCGAGAGCAGCGCGTACGCCGTGTCGCTGGTGGGCACCAGCCGCTGCTCGGCCGAGGTCTCGCCGGGAGAAAGAGGGTCGGGGAAGAGGGTGGTCGCCCACCAGACCTTGGAGACCTCGGTGTCGTCGGTGAAGGCGTTGAGCACCACGCCAGTCGTCGGCGTGTCGCAGCCTGAAAGACACAGCGCTATCAGCACGAAGTTTTTCATATCTAGTCCAAGAAGACGGTGGCCGTCAGGCGAGCGGTGAAGGGGTAGGCCGGCGTAAAGTTGACGTCGTCGCACCCGGCGAATGAGCCGTTGGCTGAGGCGACGAGCCGGCCTTTGCTGCCGCAGTTGAAGCCCGCTGGCACGGGGCTCCCGAGGGCGGGCTCGGTGCGCAGCCGGCTGGTGGTGGCGAACTGAGCCGAGCGGTAATTGCCATTGAGCAGGTTCTCGATGTCGAGCGCCACGTCGAAGCGGCGGTGCCGGTAGCCCACGTGCACATCGAACTGGGTGAACCCGGGAGCCACCAAAGCTCCGTCGTCAGACGCAGGCCGGTCGCCGATGCCGTAGAACCGAAGGCCGCCGCGAAGAACGCCGGGCCCGAGCTCGTGCCGCGCCGAGAGGCCGCCCGACCACGTCTGCTTGGGCGCCAACGCCAACCCCCCGCCATTCGCGCGGTCTTGACTGAATTGCGACTTGGTGAAGGTGACGTCGAGGTCTGCCGCGAGCCACTTGGTAATTTCGAAGCGGGTCTCGAACTCGACGCCGTAGCGATTGGTCGCCGCGTTCACACCAGTGGTGCCGTCGTCTCCGCTCCAAGTGGTCTCGTTGGCCAAGTCGAGCTGCCAGAGGGCCGCGGCGAAGTCCCATCGGTTGAAGAGCCTCGTTCTCGCGCCGACCTCTTCTCCAATCGCGCGGGTCAGTGGGTTCACCGACGGCGAAGAGAACACACCGCGCACATCGTTCGAGTGAAAGCCGTGCCCATAGTTCAGGTAAACGTCGAGCTGCGCGTTCTCAAGGCTTACCGGAGTGACGATCGCCGAGAGCTTCGGGCTGAGTTGCACGGCACCACCAACGCCACTCTTCGGAGCGGTCGGGTCGGCGCTGCTCAACCGGTTGTCGACCCCAAACGAGATCGAGTCTGCCCGGCCTCCGAGGTTGAAGCGCAGCCAGCGGGTGGGGCTTATCTCTTCGTTCGCGTAGAGCCCGATGAAGGTCTGATGCACGTCATTGTTGCGCGAAGTGCTCAGCTGAGTGCGATGCACGGTGCTCCACAGCTCTTCGTGAATGTCGTCACTGCGAAGGTCGGCGCCGATGCTGCTGTCGAAGCGCCAGGTGCCGAGCTCTTGAATGACTCGGTAGCTGACCTTGCCGCCGTAAAAGAGGCGCCGGTCGACCTGCTCGATTTCATCGCCGTTATCGGGGTCGCGCAGATTGAGTGTGAAGTTCGAGAAGAGATTGAAGCGATAGGTCGCGCCATAGAGCATGGCCTTGAGCTCGCTCTTGTCGGTGGGCCTCAGCCGGTACTGCACCGAGAGCTGGTGCCGCGCGCTGTCGCCGCCCTCATCAGGGTCGATCGAGCCGAAGCGTGAAATCAAGCCCTGCTCTACGCCGCGCGCGGGTATCTGGCCCGAGCCGTGCCAGTCGCCGCCGTAGCTCATCTCGGTGATCGACAGGTCTGAATTCACTGTCGGGTGAAAGGTGATTTTATTGAAGAGTTTGTAGCGATTCCACTGCTCTGGGTTGTCGAATGGCCCGTTGGCGCGGCCTGCTTCCGCAGCGAAGGTGGCGGTGACGTTCTCGAGCTTCGGGCTGGCAATGAGCAAGGCTCGGTACGTTGGGGCCCCGTGCCCGGGAGATCCTCCGAAGCCCAGCCCGACTGAGCTGTGCTCGAAGTCATCTCGGGTCAGCATGTTGACCGAGCCGGCGGTCGCGAAGTCGCCTTGGCTGGCGAAGTAAGGGCCTTTGGTGACTTCGACCTTCTCGACCACCTCGGGGATGATGAAGTTGGTGTCGGTGTAGCCCTGCCCGTGGGCGTGCGAGACCATGTTGATGGGCACTCCATCGATGGAGATCGCCAGGTCGGTGCCGTGGTCGGCGTCGAAACCGCGCAGAAAATATTGGTTCGCCTTGCCGCCGCCCGAGTGCTGCACCATCACCAGGCCCGGCGTGACGCGCAGAATGTCTTGCACGCTGCCGATGGGGCGCAGCGCGAAGTCTCGGTCGCGCACCGAGAATGAAGAGGCGGCGCTGATCGGCCGCTGGGCCAAGACCGTCGTGGTCATCGGCGCGGTGGGCACGAGCACCAGAGGCGCATCGACTGGCGGCGTGAAGACCGAGGTGTATTTCACCACCACCGGCGTCGGCACCCCGTTCATCGTCGCGGGCTCGAAGACGTACTGGCGCGCCGCGACGCTGGCGGCCTCATCGAAGCCGTGGCCTGCCGACTCGGTCACGCGCAGGTCGACGACCTTGCCCTGCTCGTTGACCAACAGCTCCAGACCGACGCTGCCCGCGATGCGCTGCCGAAGGGCGTCAGGTGGGTACTCTGCTTCGACCGAGGTCTTGAGCTCAGGTGGGTCGAAATCAACGCCTGCATCGGCAGACGCTCCAAACCCGACGTCTGCCGTGTGGGCGAACGCCGAGGTACTGACAACACAGAACAAGACTCGCGTGAAGTTCACGGTGTCTCCGCAAAAAAAAGTGGGCCAACGACCAGTCGCGACGAAAGAGAAACGTCGTTCGACTAGGGGCCCTGCGGCATCTCGGAGGTGCGGTGACGCTCGACGAAGGGCGCTCTGGGTGAGGGGGCTTCGACGACTCGCGAAGCCACCAGCACCAGCGGTACCACCACAGTCACCGGCGGCGACGAGAGCAACGCGCGCTGATGCTCGAAGCTGCCTTCACCGTGCGTCGCAGAGCTGGGCAACGACCCTGCATGCGTGTGTGCGTGCCCGTGAGACGACGCGTGCACGAGCGGTGCAACCACCAACGCCCAACCGAGCAGCCCGAGGGCCAGCAGCGAGAGCTCGAATCGGTCGCGGCGTTGCATTCGGGTCGGCCTCTTACCAGGAGCCGAATCGGGCCATGGCAGCTTTCACCACACGTATTCGGAGCCCGAGGTCGATTGGATTCAGCGAACCCAAATCACGCCCTCCATCGTGGGCGCGTGGTTGTCGCAGAAATACGGGTAGATACCCGGGTTCTGAAAGGTCACGACATCGTTGTCAGCGCCCGAGTCACGGCGAATGATCGGCGTGGGCAGGGTGCCGCCAGTGCCGTGGTACTCGCCAGGCACCAGCGGGTGAACGCTGAAGTTGCCGACGAACGTGGCACTCTGGCCGGCCGAGATGATCAGACACTTGGGTGAGTAGCCGAGGGCCGGGCTGTCGCGCGCGGTGCCGAAGCCGATCTCGCGTTCTCCTGAGCGGCCGTCGACGAAGGCCTCGCTGGTGCAACCGTGAAAAACAGTCGGCACCACCGCCCCGGCATCGCTCGAAGCCACTCCCGAGTCGGCCCCGGAGACAGACGCCTGACCGCACCCGCTGAGCGCACCGATGATTAAGAGAGAGAACGATTTCATCTCGCCTCACTAATGGGTCGCCTGACCGATTTCTTGAAACAAATTTCGACCTCGACCGAAATCCACTCCGCGGCCAGGCCCGAATGATGGCGCTCAGCGTTTCACGATTCTTCAAAAGGAGACCCCATGATCGAAAAACTGAATCACCTCTCACGTCGCGACGCGGTGCTGACCAGCGCGGCTGGCCTCGGCATTGCGGCGGTGGCGCTCACCTCAGGCGTGGCCCGCGCTCAGTCGGCCGATGACTCGGCGGTGCTCAAGGCGCTCATCAAAGCCGAGCGAAACGCGATCAAGACCTACGAAGCGGGCGCGGGGGTCATTGACGCGGCTCCGACGACCGACGGGCTCAACGCCTACCGGGGCATCGTCAAAGCCATCGCGCTGCACTTTCGCGCGCAGCACGTCGACCACGAGGCCAAGCTGGTGAAGTACCTCACCTCGCAGGGCGGCACCGATGACGTCGGCGCCGGCACGGCTCAAATACCTTCGGGTTTCGTGGCGAACATCAAGAACGTCGTCGATTTGGCAACCAACGCCGAGCGCGCCGCCGCGATCGCCTACACCGACGTACAAAAGTCGATTACCAAGGCCGAGAACGCCGAGCTGGCCGCCGCGATTGGCTCTGACGAGACGATGCACTTCGTGGTGCTTCAGCTGGTCGCCCGCGGGTTCGTGGTGCCGGCCGCGGCGACGCAGGGCAAGACGGCCGACGAGCTGGCTTCGGCCGCCGCCAAGTTCGCCGCCCGCAGCTTCGTGGTGACCATCGACGGAGCGCCCGGCCTCGATGACCCCACGCTCGCCTACTACGACGTGACCCAATGACTTCGAAAGGCAACGACCCCATGACTGTGAACAAAGACTCCTTGAATCGTCGCTCGTTGTTGCGTGGCGCAGCAGTGGTTGGCGCGACCGCGGCCGTGGCCGCTGCGTGCGGCGCGGCTCCCACCAGCACCACCGTCGATGCGGGCAGCGGCAGCGACGCGGGCGTCAACCCCGACATCGCCAACCTCAACGCGTTGCTCTCGGCTGAGTACAAGGCCATCGACGCCTACACGCAGGGCGCGGGCGTGCTGGCGGCCGATTCGTCAGATCTCGGCAAGCTGGTGCTCGCCGTGGCAGTCGAATTTCAAAGCGACCACAAAGCCCACGCCGCGCTGCTCGACCACACCATCACCTCGCTGGGCGGCACGCCGACCACTGCGGCAGAGAACAAGTTCACGCTGCCTGCTGGGTTCAAGGCGTCGACTCCCAACGTGATGAAGCTGGCGTGCAACGCCGAGCGAGCGGCAGCGGTGGCGTACAACCAGGTGCTCAAGGGCCTCACCACCAAGAACAACCGCTTCATCGCCGCGGCCATCGAGGGTGACGAGACGCAGCACTACGTGGTGTTGGCGGCGCTGATCGAAGGGTTGGTCACGCCGACCGCAAATCTCACCGCGACCTCGAATGCCGACAAAGTCGTGCCACAGTCGTACGTGTCAGCCACGACCGACCTGGGCGGAGCGGCCGGCCTCCAAGCCGAGAGCGATCAAGCAACCAACGACATGATGTAGCTGCGACGCTTACGGTTGAATGACGACCTCGGTGGCGCCGGTGCTCGAGGCTCCGGCGACCACCGCCATGCGAAAGTACTCGGTTACTCCAATCGGCCACCGGAGCGCCATTCGCCAGGGCTCCGGGTGCCTTGGGGCTGAAAGCTGATCAACACCGCGCGCCGATGGTAGGCTGAGCGCGCCTTTGCGATCCGTGCTCGCCAGTGGGTTGTTGGTCTGCCTCGCGCTTGGCGCCATCGAGGCGCGCGCTGACAACACCGCCGACGAGGCCGACATCGCCTTCGCGCTGGGCAACAAGCACTACTCCCGCCGCGAGTACGAGCCTGCGCTCTCGCAGTACTTCTTGTCGTACCGGCTGGTGCCCAACCGCAACGTGCTGTTCAACATCGCGCACTGCTACGAGGCGCTGAACCGCTTCGACGAGGCGTACCGCTATTACTACGACCTCTCGGTCGACGCCGCCGGCAGTGAAGCAGACCGAAAAGACATTCGGGTCGCGCTGACCCGCTTGGGCCCCCGGGTGGCGTTGGTCTCTGTGACCTCCGAGCCGAGCGGCGCTGAGATTTTCGTCGACCGCGAAGACTTGGGCAGCCGCGGCAGAACCCCGCAGACCGTCGCCGTACCCCCCGGCGCGCACACCGTGATGGTGAAGTCGGTGGGGTACCACCAGGCCCAGGCCAAGGTGACCGCGCTCAAAGGCAAAGAGGCCAAGCAGGCCCTCACGCTCGAGCGCATCGTGGGGCGGGTCGAGCTCTCGGGTTCACCGGCGGGTGCCATCGTTCGCGAGACCTCTGACGGCCCCGAGCTCGGGCGGCTGCCGGTCACCCTGTCACTGGTGCCCGGCGCCAAGCTGCTCCTGGTGCAGGCCGACGGCTACGTCTCGGGGCAGGTGCTGGTCGAGGTCAAGCCCAACACCGCCGTCGCCAGCAAGGTCGTGCTGGTCGAGCGGCCCAAGTCGCAAGGCACGCTGATTCTCACCGCCAATCGCGACAAGGCGTTGGCGCGGGTCGATGGCAAAGACTCGGGCTTCACGCCAACCGTGCTGACCCTGCCGGTCGGCCGTCACCACGTCGAAATCACCTCTGAAGAGGCGCAGCCGTTGGTGCGCGAGATTGACGTGGTGGCCGACTCGGAGCAGCGCATCGACGCTGATTTGCGGTACGCGCCGCCGCCAGTGAGCGCCGCTTCGAAGACCGCGCTCTCGGTCGACCAGGCGCCGGCCTCGGTGACCGTCATCACCCGCGAAGAGATTCAGAGCTTCGGCTACCAGACCCTGCCCGAGGCCCTGCGGGCCGTGCGCGGCTTCTTCTTCACCGACGACCACATCTACACCTACATCGGGCTGCGCGGCTTTTCGCCTCCGGGCGATTTGAACACCCGCATTCTCATCTTGTACGACGGGCACCCCACCAACGACGCGTGGGCCGGCCAGGGCTACTCGGCGCGCGACTTCGACGTCGACTTGAACGAAATCGACCGCATCGAAGTGGTACGGGGCCCGGCCTCAATTCTCTACGGCACCGGCGCGCTGTTCGGCGTCATCAACGTGGTGCCCCGCGAGCACTTGAGCGGCGGCAAGAACGTCGAGGGGGCGGTCGGCGCGGGCGGCGTCGGCGGCGTGAAGGCCCGGGTCACCGGCAGCGTCGGCAGCGGTGAGCGCTCGCTGCTCATCTCTGCGGCGGGCTTCAACTCGAGCGGTGGTGAGCTCACCCAGGTCGACGATGTCACCGTCACCGGGCTCGATGGCGAGCGCGCTCTCGGCACCTCCATACACGCCAGGTGGGACGGGTTCACCCTCACCGGCAAGCTCAACCAGCGCCGCAAGCAGGTGCCCACCGCGCCACACGGAGCGACCTTCAACGTCTCCGGCAGCGAGTACACTGATGTGCGCGGGTTCGCCGAGCTGCGGTACCAAAAGGAGCTCGGGCGGGTCTCCCTCTCGGGCCGGCTCAGCTACGACGCCTCGCGCTTTCGCGGGTATTACGCCAACCTCGTCGACGGCGACAGCCGGGTGCGCACCAACGACAGTGGTGGCGGCGATTGGGGTGACCTCGATCTCCGTGTCTCGGTCGGGCTGTGGTCGGGCAACCGGTTGACGGTGTCAGCAGAGGCGAACGGCCAATTCACCTACGAGCAGTTCGTGGGCAAGGCCCAGACGGAGTACATCAACCGCTTTCTCATCAGCGGCACGCTCATCGACGAGTGGCAGGTCACGCCTTGGTTGTTCATTCAAGCCGGTGTGCGACTCGACAAGTACCTCGACCTGGCCGACCTCGCGTTCTCCCCGCGTGGGGCGCTGGTGATCAAGCCCTATGCAGCGGGCTTGACCAAGCTGGTCGCGGGGCAGGCCTTTCGCGCTCCGAACATCTACGAGCTCCACTTCAACGATGACTTTCAGAGTGTGCGCTCGATCGAGCCTGGCTCGCTGCGCCCTGAGCTCATCACCACCTTCGAGCTCGAGCACTCCCACAACATCACGCCAGAGTTTCGGGCCACCGTCGGCGGTTATTACAACCTCATCGACCGGCAGATTTCACTGATCTACGACCACGCGGCCGACCCAGCCTGCGGGCCCGAGGGCAAGAAGGTGCAATGTCAGTACTACGCCAATCGCCCACGGCTCACGGCACTTGGGGCCGAGGCCCAGCTGCGATGGCAGCCCGGCCGCTTCACCCTCGTCGACGGCACCTATTCATACGTCGTGCTGCGCGGCGGTGACCCAGAGAACCCCGTGGTGTACCCGACCCACCTGGCCTCGATGCGAGCGCTGGTGCCCCTGCGAGAAGGCTTGTTACGGCTGTCGACCCAGCTGACCTACCAATCGTCGCGCCTCGATGCGCGGGGCAACCCCATCGGCGAGGCCCTGCTGGTCAACGTCGGGTTCGCGGGTGAGTACGGCCCGGTGCGCTACTTCGCGGGGGTGCAGAACCTGCTCGATCAGCGAATCGGGCTCCCGGTGCGCGGAGAAACCGACAACCTGGTGGTCTCGCAGTATGGGCGCACCTTCTGGCTCGAATTGACGGCTGGCTTTTAGAAGGGGTTGCGTTCGAGCCCCGAAGTGCCTTACGCGACCTGCCCATGGCAGTGGCTTTCTCGACCCTCACCGACCCCAAAGCGGCGCCCACGTACCGGTCGTCGGCCTTTCAGCGAGCCATCGAGGGCCTGCTCTACGACCCGCGTGACGCGGTGTTCGTGCGGCTCTCGCTCAAGGTGGTGTTGGTGATGGTGCCGCTGCTGCTGGCGCTCTACCTGCGCTTCTCGTGGTGGTTGGCGGCCGTGGTGCTGGTGATTCAGCTGCCGCTGATGGCGCCTCCGGTGATTTTGATGCTGCACAACACCATGCACCGGCCCTTCTTCAAGAAGGCCCGCTGGCTCAACCGCGTGCACCCGTACGCGATGAGCGGGCTCTTCGGCATACCGACCGGGTACATGGAGCACCACGTGGCGATGCACCACGTCGAGAACAACCTGCGCTCAGACCTCTCGTCGACCATGCAGTACCAGCGCGACAACGTGCTGCATTGGGTGGCTTACGTGGGCCGCTTTTTCTTCACATCGCACGTGGGGCTGACCCGGTATCTGGTCTCGAAGGGCCGCGGCGCGCTGGCCCGCAGGGCGATGCTGAGCGACGGCGCTCACGTGGCCTGCATGGTGGGGCTGAGCTTCGTGAATTGGCGCGCGACCCTGATGGCCTTCGTGGTGCCGTACCTGCTGATTCGAATCATGATGATGGTAGGCAATTGGGGGCAACACGCCTTCATCGACCCCAGCCGCCCCGGCGACAGCTACGCCAACAGCATCACGTGCATCAACGGGGCGTACAACGCCCGCTGCTTCAATGACGGGTACCACATCGGCCACCACGTGAAGCAGAACCGCCACTGGTCGGAGATGCCCAAAGACTTCGAAGACAACCTGGCCAAGTACCAGGCCGAGGGCTGCATCGTGTTCGAGAAGATCGACTTCTTCGTGGTCTCGATGCTGCTCTTCGGGCGCCAGTACGGGCTGCTCGCCAAGTTCTTCGTGCGCCTGCCCGGCGACGAGCGCAGCGACGCTGAAATCATTGAGTTTCTCAAGGGCCGCACCCGCCGCTTCGCCGCCGACGTCACCGAGGGCGTCGTGGTGAACGCCTGAAAACGAGCCTCCGGGCTCGAAGCGCGATTACACTTCGAGGCTGAGCCTGCAATGCCTCCCCAACCGTCGGCGCCGTCTGCGCAAAAGCCCATCGAGGTGCCGAGCCGGAGGTTCGTCAAGTACACGATTCGCTCGCGCCTAGGGCAGGGTGGCATGGCCGAGGTCTTCTTGGCCGAGGCGATCGACCAAAACGGAGATCAGCTCAACGTCGCGCTCAAGCTGATGAAGAAGGGCATCAGCGAAGATCAATTCGCCGACGAAGCCGACCTGATGGGCCTGCTCTCGCACCCGAACCTGGTGCAGATGCTGGAGATCGGCACCGCCTTCGGCCGCCCCTTCATCGCGATGGAGTTTCTCATCGGCGGTGACTTGAAAGAAGTGATGGAGGCGCACCGCCGCCAGATGAAGGGTTTCCCGCTCAACATGGGGGTGCACATCACGCTCGAGGCGCTCAAGGCGCTCGCGTATTTTCACTCGGCGACCTCACGCACCGGCGCGCCGCTGAGCCTGGTGCATTCAGACGTGAACCCGGCCAATGTTTTTTTCTCGGGCCGCGGCGAGGTGAAGCTGGGTGACTTCGGCGTCGCGAGCTCTGGCCGCGCCAACATCGGCCCTGGTGAAGGCGTCGCCGCTGGCAAGCTCTCGTACCTCTCGCCCGAGCAGACCCGCGCCGAGGCCCTGGGCCCGGCGTCTGATTTGTGGGCGGTGGGCGTGATGCTGCACGAGCTGGTCGTCGGGTATCACCCGTTTCAAAAAGAAGGCGCCAACGAGCCCGAGACGATGGCGATGATTCGGGCCGGCAAGCTGGTGATCCCCGACTATGTCGACAAGCCGCTGGCCCAGGTGATTCAGAAGGCCCTCGCGGTCGACTTGCGCACCCGGTACCGCAGCGCCGGCGAGTTCGGCGGGCCGCTCTTCGCCTACGCCCTCGACAAGAACTTGCTGCCCACCGCTCGCCAGGTTCAGGAGTGGCTGGAGAGCGTCTTGGGGCTCCTGGTCTGAAAAGCCTGTGAATTCGGCCTGTTAACGTGATTGCGAGCGGTCTCCCGCCTGCGCCTGCAGAGGCGCTATACAGGCCGTGATGGTGGGGGAGTCACTGACAATGCGCGAGCCGCAGCCGGTGCTGTTCATCGGAGCATCTGACGACGACGCGGCTGCGGTGCTCGAGGCGCTTACGGCCAGCGGTCGCAGCGTTCGCGAGGTGCGGGCGAACGACGAATCGGCGAAGCAGGCGATGCAGTCAGAGCCCAAGGCCTTCGTGCTGATCGACTTGCGCGGCACCACGCGCGGCCCGAAGGCCTGGCGCGAGCTGCTCGACGAGCAACAGCCGGGCAAGCCCCTGGTGGTGCTCACCGACGACGCCCACCAGACCGAGCTGGTCGACTGGCTGCGCCACGGCACCGACGACTGGCTCCAGCGCCCGTTCTTCCCCGCGGCGCATGCGGTGCTGACCCGGCTCGAGCACCAGGCGACACAGCGGGCCCTGCAGCGCGAGCGCGAGATGCGGCTCCAGGAGGCCACCGTTGGGTTGGTGCATCTGGCCCGCAGCCCTCGATTTCATGGCGACGACTTGCCAGCGGCGCTGCGAGAAATCACCGAGGTCGCGACGAGCAGCCTCGATGTCGCGCGCTGCGGAGTGTGGCTGTGCAACGAGGCGAAGACGCAGCTGCAGTTGGTCGACTTGTACGACACCGAGACCAAGGCGCACAGCGAAGGCCACGAGCTGTCACTGACTCTTCACCCCCACTACTTCGCGGCGCTGGCGGCGCACCAGGTCTTGGCGGTGGCCGAGGCCACCGCCGAAGAGAACACCTTCGATTTCGCCCAGGCGTATTTCAAGGAGCAGCGAATCGCCTCGACGCTCGACGCTGGGCTTCGGCTTCGCGGAGAGCTGGTGGGGGTGATTTGCATCGAGCACCGAGGCGCCCCTCGCCGGTGGGCGCAAGACGAGATCGTCTTTGCGCGCGCGCTGGCCGAGGTCGTCTCGCATTCTCTCGAGGGTGCAGAGCGCAACCGCGCCGAGCGGGCGTTGGCTCAGTCAGAGCGCCGCTTTCGAGACCTGTTCACCTACTCGAGCGATGCGATCGTGCTCTACCGCGTCTCGCTCGACGGTCACGTATTCTGCGAAGACGTCAACCCGGCCGCCGAGCTTCAAACCGGCCTCAAGCGAAATGACATCGTCGGGCTTCAGCCCTCTGACGTGCTCGACCCGATCTCCGCGGCCAAGCTCAACGCGCGCTACGCCGAGGTGATTCGGGCAAAGGTGCCGATCAGCTACGAGCATGACCTCATTTTTCCCACCGGCGTTCGCTTCATGAATACCTGTGCGGTGCCGTTGCTCGATGATCAAGGGCGGGTCAACCGCATCGCGTCGATCGTTCGCGACATGACGGCGCAGCGCCAGGCCGAGGCGCTGCAGCACCGGCTCGAGGCGCAGGTCGCCGAGGTGCAGAAGAATGAAGCGCTGGGGCGGCTGGCGTCGCACATCGCACACGACGTGAACAACCTGCTGACGGTCATCACCGCGCACGCGAGCCGCATCGAGGGCTCGGGGCGCACCGCTGAAGCCGCACGGTCGATTCTGCAGGCCACCTCACGGGGTCGCGAGCTGACCCAGCAGATCTTGACCTTCGGCCGGCGCCGGCCACCCGAGCGAAAGCCGCTCGACCTGGCCGAGCTGGTGCGAGAGACGTTGAAGCTGCTCGAGCCGACCGCTCCGGGGGTCGCGCTGCGAGAAGACATCGCGCCCAAGCCGACCCGGGTGTTGGGTGACGCGTCGCAGCTGCATCAGGTGCTGACCAACCTGTGCACCAATGCGCTCAACGCGATGCACGCTCAGGGCACGCTGACGGTGTCGCTGGGGTTGTTCGAGGTCGATCAGCTGTTCGCCGCGAAGCACCCGCCGCTGCAGGCGGGCTCGTGGGTGCGGCTGGCCGTCAAAGACACCGGAGTCGGGATGGACGAGGCCACCACGCGGCGCATCTTCGAGCCGTTCTTCAGCACCCGGCCCGAGGGCCGAGGGACCGGATTGGGGTTGGCAGTGGTGAACAGCATCGTAGTGGCACATGACGGCGCGATTCTGGTCGAGAGCAAACCGCAGCAGGGCTCGACCTTCTCGGTATTCTTGAAGGCTTACGACGACGACTTGGCGCGGCCAGGGGCGGGGCAGCACTTGATGCTGGTCGACGACCACCCAGGCATGGCGCGGGTCAGCGCGAAGCTGCTCGAGACGCTGGGGTACCGAACCACGGTGTTCGATGACCCGCGCGAGGCGTTGAGCGCGTTCACCGCGACTCCGTCGGGGTTCGACGCGGTGCTGACCGACCTGTCGATGCCGCAGATGAGCGGTGAGGAGTTCACCCGGTCGCTTCGGGCGCTGCGACCCACGCTGCCAGTGATTGTGTCGTCGGGCATGGCGAGCCAGCTCGACGCTGAAGAGCTCAAGTCGCTCGGCGTGGCCGGCGTGCTGCTCAAGCCGTGGCGGTTGGAAGAGGCGGTCGCGACGCTGCAGCGGGTGCTGCCGTCACTGCCGCCGCGGCGCTGAGGGTTTCGCACGTGCCTGCCCCCCTTCGAACACCCGATAGCCGCTTCGAGCATCTGCCCGGCTACGGCTTCGAGCCGCGGTACCTGACGCTCGCGAGCGGCGTTCGAATGCATTACCTCGACGAGGGGGTGCCCGAGGCCCCGGTCGTATTGCTGCTGCACGGCGAGCCGACCTGGTCCTACCTCTACCGGAAGATGATACCGATTCTGGTGAGCGAGGGTTTTCGCGTGCTGGCACCCGACCTGGTCGGGTTTGGAAAGTCTGACAAGCTCCCCGACGTCTCCGACTACTCGTATCAGCATCACGTCGACTGGCTCCGCGAGTGGCTGGAGGCGGTGGACGTGCGAGCGGTCACCCTCTTTTGTCAGGATTGGGGCTCGTTGCTGGGTTTGCGCCTCGCGGTGGAGAACGAGCACCGGTTTGACCGCATCATGGTGGCGAACGGCACCTTACCGACCGCCGATGGGCCACCTCCTCGCGCGTTCGGGGTGTGGAGGGCCTTCGCCACCTGGTCGCCTTGGTTTCCCATCGGGCGAATCGTCAACGCGGGGTGTGTGGTGAAGCTGAGTGCGGCCGAGCGAGCCGCCTACGATGCTCCGTTTCCCACCGCTCGCTTCAAGGCTGGCGCACGCGCGTTTCCGCGTTTGGTTCCCACCTCCGAGGGCGACCCCGCGACCGCGGCGAACCGTGCCGCCTGGGAGCGCCTCAAACGATGGGAGAAGCCCTTCTTGTGTGTCTTCGGCAAGAATGACCCCATTCTCGGTCGGGCCGACGGGCGTTTCTTGAAGCACGTGCCAGGCGCGCAAGGTCAGCCGCACGACCGAATCTGGGGCGGGCATTTCATTCAGGAAGACCGCGGTGACGAGCTGGCGAAGAGATTGGCTGCGTTCGCACGAACGCCGATCAAGTGACTGCGGCTTCGACGAAGGCCCCGCAGGTCTCGCAGTGTGTCTCATGCGCTGGCAGCACCGCCCCGCAGTACGGGCATGGGCCTGCGTTCGCGTGTTTTGCCGCGGTCGCCGCCGAGGCCCCGCATGACGGGCACGGGCCGAGCTCAGCCGCGTAGACTGCCTTGCAGCTCTCGCAGGCCACCCGCCCAAGCCGCGCGGCGCCGACCCGCTCGAGCTCTGGGTACAGCACCTCGAGCTCGGCCGAGCTCAAGCGGTCGTCTTCTTTCGCCGGAGACCAGATCACCTCCAGCATCGGCACCGAATCAATCTCGCGCAGCCTCTCGACCAGCCGCCTCAGCGGAGCCCACGTGCCGATGGGCTCGCGCTCGTCTCGCCCCTCGGTGAGCCCCACCAAGACACTCACTACCAACAGGCCCTGGCCCTCGAGTGGGCGCGCCACCACGTCGACCTTCTCGTGGCCTCGCCCAGCGGTTTCGTGCGCGTAGCGGGCTCGCAGAGCCAGGGTGGTGTCGTGGAGCGACCGTTCGGTCTGGTTCGCATTGCCATGCACTTCTTCGACGAGCGCATACCGCACGCCAGGCAACGCGGGCTCGAACAGGTCGACCACCGCGCGGTACAGGGTCAGCCTTGACAAGTCGCTGCCCGGCTCCTTCGTGGTCAGGCGCTCGAGGGCTTTTTGCAGGCTGGGCCGAACGCTCCAGTCGAAGCCGAGCGTGACTCGAAGCCGTGTCGCTGAGCCACTCGAGGCGTCGGTCAACAACGACGAGAGCTTGTTCACCCCAAGCAGCTCCTTGGCCTTCTCTTGAGCGTCGTCCATCAGGGTGCCGGCTCTCGTGCTGGCTTCTGAAATCTCTTTCTCGCTGCGCATCAAGAACAGCGCGAGCATCGCCGCCATCACGCCGATCAGCAGGTGGGGCCAGCGCACGCCGAAAATCGAAAACGGAGGCGCGGGTATCAGCGCGACCTCTTCTGGGCTCAAGGCCGCGAAGTCAGCGGTGCGGTGCGAGGTGCTCCATGCGGCACTGGCCTTGGCACGCTCTTCGGCGGCGGCTCGCTCTTGAGCGGTCGGCGCGCGCGGCGGCGTCGAAACCGTGGGCGACTTGGGAAACATCGGCTCCTGTTTGGCCGGAAATGGATCGCTGTGCCCGCCACCCGTGCGAGGCGCGTCTTCGGTGCCGGTGCCCCGCCCTCTGCCGAGCCCGCCACTGCCGGTGCTGCCGCCGCTGGTTTGCGCGATGGCGACCTGCGCGAGCATCACGAAAACACACACCCAGCGACCCATCTGCTGACGGTATCATCGCCCCGTGCGTACTGCGTCGGCGTTGATCGGGCTGGTCATAGCGTTTCTCGCGTCGCGGTTTCTGCCCGACCTGTTTCTCGATGACCGCATACCCTACGCGGTGGCCGAGGGGGCGCTGGTACGTGAGGTCTCGGTGGCGCAGGCCCTCGGGTTCATCGAGGTCGGCCGTGGCGATGACCGAATCGAACGGCAGTGGCACAAGCAGCTCGACCTCGAAGCGCACCACTGCGTCGCGGTGGTGGTCGCGCTCTCGGGGCGGGGCACGCTCGACGAGCTGCGGTTCTACCCGGCTGAAGAAGACTCGGCCCTGGGCACGATTGCGTCGGAGAACCGCTCGAAGCAGATCATTCAATTGCAGACCTGCGCTGGAGAAGAACCGCTGCCGATGCAGGCCGTCGCTGAGACTGATTTTTTCGACCGTGATGACTTCGTGCGAACGGTGCATTGGGTCGTGCTCAAGGCGCCGGCTTCGATTGTCGGTGGCAACGCGAAGTTGAACCGTGGCACCGTGCCGGTTGATTGAAGGGGCGAGCGGGGGGGTTCTTCGAGCCCCTCAAGGACGAACGGGTTTCTTTCTGAGGCTTAGAAGAATGAAACTCCGGCTTCACGGAGCAGGCGCACCACCCGCTGCATCGGCAGCCCTTGCACCGAGGTGCGGTCTCCATCGATGCGCGAGAAGATCGCCTGGCCCTTGCCCTCGACCCGATATGCGCCCGCGCACCCCTGCCACTCACCGGTTGCGACGTAGGCTTCGACCTCTCGCGCCGAGAGCGCCTGCACGCTCATGCGCACCACGTCGAGCTCGGTCACGAAAAAGCCAGGGCCCGCCGCGCACACCCCAGTGCAGATTTCATGGGTCTTGCCACCCAGCAGGCCCAGCTGCGCCTTGGCGGCCTCCGCATCGTCAGGCTTGCCCAGCGCACGGCCCGCGAGCGCCACCAGCTGATCCGCTCCCAGCACCAACGCAGTGGGAAAACGCTGGGCCACCGCGCGCGCTTTTCGCTCGGCCAACATCGCGACCGCCTGGTGCGCCGAGACGTCCTCCGGCACCGACTCCTCGACCTCCGGAGCCACCGCACGGTAGGGCAGACCCAAACCATCCATCAACGCGCGCCGGGCAGGCGAGGTCGAGGCGAGAATCAGCTCCGAGTACGGTCCAAAAGCGGCCACGGGGCGCTTCTTTCAGACCTCGCGCCGAAGCGCTACATCAGCCCGTCGCACTCCGGAGGTTTCGGCGACCCGCAGGTCTGCGACAACAACGCCCGCGCGCACGCCGCCTTCTTCTGGGCCCGCGACTGGTCGACCGACGTTCGCTTGCTGGTCTGCGAGCATTGCTTCGAGACCGCCAGACACCGTTCTTGACCGTCTTTCTGGCAGCTGGTCGCGGCACACTGCGCACCGGCCCACAGGTCACACAGCCACCGCTCGTTGTACGTGTTCGGCTTGGTGCCCGATGACAGCGACAACAACAGCGCGGCGGCAGTGGAGATCAGCATGGGGCAAACCTTAACCAAGCCCGCCAGGCAGGTCGACGTTTCGGCCTCCTCCTGTTGCACCCTGTATCTGGTCGCAGAATTGGCTACATGGGCTGCAGTGCGTGCGTTGTGCGTCATCTCGTTGATCAGCTCCGCGGCGTGGGCGCAGGCCCTGACGCCTTCGCCCTCGATGACCGGCGACGATGGCTGCCCCGAGGGCTTCACCGCGCTCCCCGGAGAAGCGTGTTTGGCGCTCCCAACCACCAGCAATGAGCGGGTCATCGTCTACTTTCACGGCATGTTGACCTCGCCCTGGGCCACCAAGTCGCGTTGGGAGCTCGGCCAGCTGGCGCGCGCGGCGACTCCGAAGGGGTACGCGGTGCTGGCGTTGCGCGGCCTCAAAGGGCTCTGCGACTGGAGCGACGAGGCTCGCCAGAATTTCTGCTGGCCCAATGGCCTTCGCCAACAAGCGCAGATTCAGCCGATCATCGACCGGCTCCGCGAGGCCCTCGCTGACGCCTCGAAGCGCGCGCGCATCGCCTTCAAGCCGCCCTGTGTGGTGGGGTTCTCGAACGGCGGGTTTCTGGTCTCGCTCATCGCCAGCGACACCCGCTTCGCTGTCACCGCGTACGCCATCGCGCACGGCGGCCCGGTGATTGGGCAGGGGTTTCCTCCCTGGAGGCGCAGGCCGATGTTGCTGGTCACCGCCAACGGCGATGCCGCCCACTTTCCTCGCATGAAGTTGCTCGCGCAGATGCTCGGAGAAGACCGGTGGGACTCGACGTTCACCGTGCGCGAGGGCGTTCACGAAATGACCGTCGACGACATGAAGGCCATCGTCGACTTCTTCGACAAGGTGTAGGCACCCACCGTGCACGTCATCGCCGACACCTGGTTCATCGCGTGCGAGAGCAGGGCGCTGCGAGCCTCGCCCCTCGCGGTGAGCATACAAGGCCGGGCCTTGGTGCTCTTTCGGGCCGCCAACGCGGTCGCCACTGCGTTGAGCGATCGCTGCCCCCACCGCAATGTGCCGCTCTCGATGGGCACGGTGCGCGAGGGCGAATTGCAGTGCGCCTACCATGGCTGGCGCTTCGACGCGGCCGGGGCCTGTGTCGCCGTGCCCGGGTTGGTCGATGGCACGGTCTCGCTCAAGAGCCGCTGCGCCGAGACCTGGGCGACCCACGAGCGCGACGGCTTCGTCTGGGTCTATTCGACGCCGAGCGTGGTGCCCATGACCGAGCCCTACGCGCTGCCGCACGCCGCCGACCCGAAGTACTCGACGGTGAGACGCCGCTATGAGGTCAAGGCCTCGGTGCACGCGGTGGTCGAGAACACGCTCGACGTGCCGCACACCGCGTTTCTGCACGGGGGCCTCTTTCGCACCGCCGAGAAGAAGAACGTCATCGACGTGGTGGTGCGCCGTCACCCGACCTTCGCCGAAGCCGAGTTCATCGGTGAGCCTCGGCCCACCGGGTTGATTGGCAAGCTGCTCGCGCCCGGCGGCGGAGTCGTCGAGCACACCGACCGCTTCTTGCTGCCGTCGATCGCCCAGGTCGAGTATCGGCTCGGGCAAGGCAGCCATTTGATCTCGACCTCGGTGCTGACGCCGGTGTCTGACGAGCTCACCGTGGTCTTCGCGGTCGTCACCTTTCGGCTGCCGTTGCCGGGCTGGTTGGTGAAGCCCTTCGTGATGCCGGTCGCGCAGCGCATCTTCGCGCAAGACTCGGTGGTGCTGGCCCGTCAGACCGCGCAGCTCGCGGCGTTCGGCGGCGAAAAATTCACCTCGACCGAGCTCGACGTGCTGGGCCCGTACGTCGCCAAGCTGCTCAAGCAGGCGGCGGCCAAAGAGGCTCCGCCCGAGGGCGTTCACGAGCACCGGCTCAAGATGAAAGTGTAGGGTGCCGCTCATGTACGCGCTGATGTTGATGGCTCTGTCGGCGACGGCCCCGTTGAAGGTGGGCACGACGCTGCACCCGTATTTTTCGTGGGCCTCGATGGTCGCGACCTCGTTGCCGATTGAAGTGCGCGCGGTGCTGCCCCCAGACGTCGACGTCGGCAGCTATCAGCCGCGGCCGCAAGACGTCGCCAAGCTCAAAGATCTCGACGCGCTGATCATCAACGGCATCGGGCACGACGACTTCATTCTCGAGATGCTCAAGGCCTCGGGCAACGCGAAGTGCGTGGTGATTCGCCCGAATGAGGTCACGCCGCTGCTGAAAAACCGGCGCGGTGACGCGGCCAACTCGCACACCTTCTTGTCGTTCTCGAACGCGATTCAGCAGACGTACGTCATCGCGCGAACGTTGGGCGCCCTGCGGCCCGAGCTGAGCCTCAAATTGCAAGAGAACGCGATGGCCTACGCGAAGCGCCTGCGCACCCTGCGCTCGGCCGCGATGCAGCGGCTGCTGCGTGCGAAAGAAGCCCGGGTCATCACCGTGCACGACGGCTACGCGTATTTGCTTCAAGAGCTCGGCATCGAGCTGGTCGCGGTGATTGAGCCGGCGCACGGGCTGCTGCCTTCGGCGGGCGAGCTGAGTGCGCTGGTCAAGCAGCTCCAACGCGAGCGGGTCACTGTGGTGCTGGCCGAAGAGGCATTTCCTCCTGGGCTGGCCGAGGTGCTGGCGCAGGCGGGGGCGAAGGTGACGCAAGTGACCCACATCTCGTCGGGCCCGTTCACCGCAGAGCGCTTCGAGCGCGAAATGCAAAGCAATGTCGACGCGTTGGCGTCGGCGCTTGGCGCTCCGTGATGGGTGAGGCGGCGTTGGTGGTCGACCAGCTGACCGTGCCCGGGCGACTGACGGGCGTTTCGTTCACCGTGCGCACCGGCACGCTGCACGCGCTGCTCGGGCCCAATGGGTCGGGCAAGAGCACGGTGCTCAATTGCGTGCTGGGCCTCGAGGCGCATTCGGGCACGGTGACGCTCGCGGCGACTCGGCTCGCCGTGGTGCCCCAGCGGTTCACCCACGACGGCGCGATGGCGTTGACGGTGCGTGATTTTCTGGCGCTGACGAGAACGCGGCGACCCGTGGCGCTGGGCCTGTCGAAGGCGACGAGAGTGCGAGTCGATCAGCTGCTCGAGAGCGCGAACGCGTTGGCGTTGGGCTCGAAGCAGATTCACGAATTGTCGGGCGGGGAGCTGCGCCGAGTGCTGCTCATCAACGCGCTCGACCCGTTGCCTGAGCTGCTGCTCCTCGATGAGCCCGAGTCGGGCCTCGACGCTGATTCGCTGGAGTGGCTCGAACGCACTGTCACCTCGCTCAAAGCGCAGCGGGTCACGATGCTGTTGATCAGCCACGACGAAGCGCGTGTTTCGAGGTTGGCCGATGACGTCACCCGGCTGCTCGGAGGCCGCCGTGTCTGAGTCGCTTTGGGAATGGCCCTTCGTGCAGCGGGCGCTGCTGGCGGTGGTGCTGGCGGCTCCGTTGTTGGGCGGGTTGTCGCCGTTGGTGGTCGGGCGGCGGCTGGCGTTCTTGAGCGCTGCCCTCGGCCAGGCGGTGCTGACCGGCGTCTCGCTCGGCGTGCTGCTGGGCGAGCCGCTCGATGCGCCGTGGGGCAGCGTGTTCGGGTTCTCGCTGCTCGTGGGCGTGGGGCTCGTCTTCGTGCGCCGGCGTTCGCGGCTCTCACCCGACACGTTGATTGGCGTGCTGCTCGCGCTGACCCTGGGTCTGGGTGTGTGCTTGCTGGTCGCGGTGACCAAGCGCTTCAATGTGCACCAGCTCGAGGCGGTGATGTTCGGGAGCGTCTTGACCGTTTCGACGGCCGACCTGGTGCTGCTCGCCGCGGTCATGGTGGCGGTGCTCGGCGTGATCGGCTTGAAATTCAACGACCTGGTGCTCGAGGGCCTCGACCCTTCGCTCTCGGCGGCACGTGGGTTGCGAGGGGCGGCGCTCGAGTACCTTTTCGTTTCGTTGCTCGTCGCGAGCATCGTGGTCTCGGTCAAGGTGATGGGCGCGTTGATGGTCGAGGCGATGCTGGTGGTGCCCGCGGCGGCTGGCCGCCTGGTCGCGCGCAGTGCTCGCGGGCTCGCCGTCTGGAGCATCGCGGTCGCGTTGATCAGCAGCGTCGGCGGCGTGCTCGTCTCGACGCAGCTCAACGTGCCCTCAGGCGCCGCCATCGTGCTCATGCTGAGCGCCGTGTTCGCCGCCTTGCTCATCACGCGTCGCAGGGCCTAGCGGCTTTGCCGCAATCGGAGGTCGCCGGGCGCCGATGAAACCTCCCCTCGTATCGACTGCCCTGAACGTCATGTGGCCCGCGGCGATTGCTGCAGGCCGCCGCGAGGCCGAGGGGCGGCTCAGAGCGCTCCACGCCCGTTGCCCAAGCCGACGCGCAGCGAGCCGCTTTCTCCGAAGGGACGCTGTCAGGGGGCGCCGGAGGTGCGGGGAGCTCGTAAATGGCGAACCCGGGCAGGCTGAGTCAATGCATGCGTTTCATTTTTGTAACCTTGCTCAAGGTCCGAATCACACGCGCGCGCACCCTCTGAAAAACAGATGAGCGGTGGGCGCCAATCAGAACTGTGAAACCTGAGCGTGGCCGGATTCACTCCGTGCTCTGCGGAGCCCAGGGCCCCTCGCCCGGGTTGGGCGGCTGAACCGAAATGACCGGGCACCCCGCCGCGCCCGTCACGCACCGGAAATCGCCAACCCACACACTGTGGCCCCTGACCCGGCATCGACCAACAGGCGGCCGTGCATTATCAAGCTGCTGCGAGGTACCCAAGGCGTCGGAGTGATGATCGCCAACACCCTCGCAGAGGCCAAGACCTTCGTTCAGACCTTCACCGAGTTCGGCCAAGACGTGTGCTTGCAAGAATTTATCGTCGAGTCGAAGGGCCGCGACGTGCGGGCCCTGGTCGTCGGTGACAAGGTGGTCGGAGCAATGCGCCGCACCGCGAAAGAAGGCGAATTTCGGTCGAACATTCACCGCGGGGGCGAGGGCCAGAGCGTGACCCTCGACGAGTTCTCATCGCGGTCCGCCACCGCCGGTCGTGCACTCACGTGCGCGGTCAACGACAGGGGATGTCAGGGGTGGGTAGTAGAGCCGCTGCGTGGTTGGCGTGGAGGAGGGCCGGCGGCGGGCGCCGGAGAACTCGGTGCTGTTGGAGGCCTTTCGGCGGGGCTGGGCCTCCGTGTCTGGGTGCGTGCCAACGCGAGTGAAGGCCGAGGCACTGCGGTACCTCGACTGCGGGCAACTCCGCTTCGGCTTTGTTGAAGTGACGTGTGAGAGCTGCAGTGAGTCGAGGGTGGTGCCCGTCGTGCAAGGCGCGACGAGCGGCGGAGACGGGGCTGCACTTGGCGACTGTCTTGCCGCGCGTCACCCATCGGCAGTGGACGCTGAGTCTGCCTTTTCGCGTACGGCTGGCCGTCGTGAAGCAACCACGACTGCTCAAGTGTCTTGAGCGGCGGTTACTCAAGGCCATCTGGCGTTGGCAGCGCCAGATGGCCAAGCGTGCCGGGCATGGGGCAGGCTTCACTCTCGGGGCTGGCGTCTGCTTTACGCAGTGGTTTGGGAGTCGCCTTCAGTTGACGCCGCATCTGCATGTCTTGGTGCCCGAGGCGCTGTGGGCCCAGGCGGGTGAGTGCGTCGAACTTTCGGCCCCGCGAGACGACGACGTGGCCAGAATTCTGCACCGCACGCTGCGCCAGGCGAAAGCCGATTGGGGCGCTTTGGCGCCCATCGCGGCGTGTGGTTTGTCTCATTCTCAACATTCGAGAGAGCGATTTTACACGCAACTGGTTCACGTCAGTGTCGACAACTCATTACACCTTCCCATCGCAAAGGAATTCACATGGCCGGCACCATTGACCGCATCGCTACCGCAACCAAGAACTTCATCAGCGCCGAAGGACGCGCCGAACGACAGCAAAAAAGTGGGGCACAAGACATAAAGGAGGCGTTCGCAACCATCGGGTCTGCCTCGGTTCTTGAGGGAATCCCGACGAGTCGGCGAACCGCCATGGTGCTCCAGCCGAAGGACGCCAAGAGCGCTCCAGCAGGGTGTCTCGACACCGACGTGAGCGTGCAGACCTCGGCTCGCTTCGACTACAAGGTGTCGAACGGCGAAAAGCGACCCCACCTTCAGTTCGAATACACCTGTCGCACGCCCGACGCATTCCGCTACACGACTGCGATTCAGTACACCGAGAAGCAGACGCTTGATTTGCTGACCCGTGCCCCTGAAGTGGAGGAGGTCGTCGCGAAGGCGCTCGACGCAGCCACTGCAGACCTTGCCGCCTACGGGAAAAAGATCGACTAACTGCGGCTCGGCCGCAACGGCATCGGGTCGGGCGCTCCACGTGCCCGCCTTGACCAACCGCTCATACAACCCACCTCGGGCCATCAGCTCGTCGCGCGCGCCCTCCTCGACGACCGCTCCGGCCTCCATCGCCGACCCGCAGGCTCTCAACGCGCGCTGCCCGAGAGGGGCACCGGCTCTTGCGACACCAACGCGACCTGCGCGCGCACCGACCGCCTCGACACCTCACTCAAGGGCGCCCCGTTCCTGTCGGCACACATCGAGGTCACCGGCGTCGACGTGACCCGAGTTGCGACGTTCTTCAAGCGAGAGCGGCAAGTCACCGCGAAGCTCGAAGCACTCCTCGGCGTGAGCGGTACCGCCGACAAGCCGCACGTGACCATCGTCGTCGACTCGCCCGAGGTCACTGCGCAGCTCGGTCAGCAAGCGGCCCCGCTGGTGATGACCAAGGTGTCACTCGAGGTGCTGACCCGCGACAGCGGAGACATCGCCGCGAAGGTGACCGCAACAAGCTTCGGTGGGTCTGCCAGGGTCGAGCTCGACACGCCGTTGACCATCAACGGGCTGCGCGAGCAGCTCCCAACCGCGGCCAGCCTGAAGACGCTCCCGCTCACCGCCGACGCTGAAGTCGCTGGAGTATCGATTGAGCAGCTGCGTGACTCGGGGTTGCGGGCCGTCAATACCTCTGCTGAGGGTTCGCTGGGCCTGCGCGGCCACCTCACTGGCACGGTCAAAGACCCCGAGGGCCCGCTGACCGTGACGGCGACAAAAGTCGTCTACCCGCCCCTGACGGCCGCCGAAGCGTCGGCCACGGTGACCGTGGGCGCCAAGAAGGTTGAGCTCGTCGCGATGATCACCGAGAAGGCCGCGCCGCTGCTCAAAGTCGACGGGGCGATCGACGCGACCCTGGCCCATCTCCAGCACACCGACGCGCTCGGGCACGAGGCGGTGAAGGCTCAGGCTGGCTCGCTTTGGCACGTGACCGCGAGAGCGCATGTTTAGAGCGACCTGGCGATGAGCTTTTTCATCACTTCGTTGGCACCTCCGTAGATGCGCTCAATCGGGCTTCTGCGTACATCTGCGCGATGGGGTACTCGCGCGTGTAGCCATACCCGCCAAAGAGCTGAAGACAGTCGTCGATGACCTTGCACTGCATGTCGGTCCTCCACAGCTTGGCCATCGAGGCTGTCACGTTGTCGAGCGACCCATCGATGATTGCCTCGATGCACCGGTCGAGAAAGGTGCGCGCGACAGCGGTGATGGTTCAAGGTCCGAATCACTGCGCGCGCACCCTCTGAAAAACAGATGAGCGGTGGGCGCCAATCAGAACTGTGAAACCTGAGCCTGGCCGGATTCACTCCGTGCTCTGCGGAGCCCAAGGCCCCTGGGTTCAGTTGGGCGATGCAGATCATCGACGCGCGCGAGCCTTGTCGCCGTTGCTGCGACGAGAGGCCTAAAGATCGCCGGCAATGCCTTCGGGCGCCGATCGTCACGGGCGCCGATGAAATGGCTGCTCGCCTCATCTGCACTGAACCTTGTTGCATTGGCTTGTGGGCCGTCGCACGAGCCGACTGGTGGCCCCCCGCTCGAGGGGAAATGGGGCTTCGTCGTTCGTTCGGCCACCGCGCAACGGCTCTCTGAGAAGACCATCGCAGTGCTGCTTTCAGAGAGCGCCGCGAGCACGTGTCTGAGTGACCCGAGCTTCTTCGAGCCGTACCGCTCCGCCGCGGTGCGGTTCACCGAGGGCGCGCCCGGCGGGCCGATGCCGGGGTCACTGCTGTATTTTCGAAATTTCGCCGAGGGCTATACGCAGGTCACCGAGATCGCCGAGACGGTCGGTGGAGCCGTCGTCGGGTTCGCATCTGACTCAGGCGTCAGCGGTCGAATTGACGTCGTGTTGGGTCGCCTCGAAAGCCCTGGCCCCATCGAAGGCCCGTTCAGCGGGTCCTTCGAGGCGGCGTGGTGCCCGCTCAGCCGCTAACGCACGCTCAAGGCAACGTCAGCGTCGCGGTGATGACCCCCGGCGTCCCCGCGTCTTCGGCCAAGATTTGCTCCACCAACTGCAGCTCCGCCGTCCCATGAAGGTGAGCACCATCCCATGAGAGGGCGAGGGTGCCGCCGCCGCGCCCTGCCGAGGTGTCGTCAAGCGAGTTGTGCACGTTCAAGAAGAACTCGCGGCGGTGCGACAACAGATCGTCAGGGTGAAACGTCACGAAGCCCGTCGCCCCGCTCACCAACGGCTCGAGGGGCCCCCGAGGCACGTCGACCCCCACCCAGAGCAAGCCCAGCGTTGACTGAATCTGCCCCTGCTGAAGCATGACGTAGGCGACCCACCGGTCGTCGCCGGGGTTGGGCGGTTGAACCGAAATGACCGGGCACCCGGCCGCGCCGGTCACCGCGCCGGAAATCGCCAACCCACACACTGTGGGCCCTGACCCGGCATCGGCCAACACCCGCCGTTGGTCAGAGACAGGGCCCAGACACGCCGATACGCCCAGCATCACGAGAAGAACCAGAGGTCGCACACGCGCAATGAGTCTCGCGGGCCTCGAATCGGCTCACACACACGCTGGTCGACACCCTCTCGCGCCTCGCGTACGACGAGCGCCATGACGGTTCGCGCCCAGCGGCTGTGTATTTTGTCGCGCAAGCGCAGCCTCTATTCGACCTCGCGGCTGGTCGAGGCGAGCAAGCGCGCCGGCGTCAGACCGGTGGTGCTCGACACCCTCAAATGCACCATGGTCGTGGGCCCCAAAGGCTCGAAGCTGCTCTATCGCGGCGCTGAGGTGCGCGACCTGGCCGTCGTCATTCCCCGAATCGGTACGTCGATTACCAGCTACGGCATGGCGGTCGTCAACCACCTCGACGCCATGGGCGTGCCGGTGATCAATCGCGCTCCGGCCATCGCCCGCAGCCGCGACAAGGTGCGGTGTCTGCAGCTGCTCGCCGCCGCGCGAATCGACGTGCCACGCACCGTCATGGCCCACGACTCTCGCAGCATCAAGCGGCTGGTCGAAGAGGTCGGCGGGTTGCCGTGCATCATCAAGCTGCTGCGTGGCACCCAAGGCGTCGGCGTGATGATCGCCAACACCCTCGCAGAGGCCAAGACCATCGTTCAGACCTTCACCGAGCTCGGCCAAGACGTCTGTTTGCAAGAGTTCATCGTCGAATCGAAGGGCCGCGACGTGCGGGCCCTGGTCGTCGGTGACGAGGTGGTCGGAGCGATGCGCCGCACCGCGAAAGAAGGCGAATTTCGCTCGAACATTCACCGCGGGGGCGAAGGCCAGAGCGTGACCCTCGACGAGCACTACGTGAAGACCGCCGTCTCGGCCGCCAAGATCATCGGGCTCGAGATCTGCGGTGTCGATATGCTCGAAGGCCGCGAAGGCCCCCGCGTGATGGAGCTCAACTCCAGCCCCGGCTTCGAGGGGCTCGAGCAGGCCACCAAGCAAGACATCGCCGGCGCGATGGTGGCGCATGCGCTCAAGCGTCGAGCGCAGGGCTGATTTCCTTCATGGCCCGCCGGCATCGGCGGTGAGACAGGCACAGCCACCATCGCGCACTCCGGCCAGGCCGCACTCGCACGCCTGGCCGCTCGGGCACGACGTGTTGCTGGCCGAGCACGAGGCCCTGCAGGCGCCGAAGCAGGTGCTGCGCGCGCTGCAGCTCTCGGTGATGAAGCACAGCGTCTGCGAGCACTCAGCGTTCTGCTGACACGGAGCGTTCTCACCCTGCAGGCAGGCGGCGAGCACGAAGAGCAAGACGGCTCCGAGGCGTTTCACAGCGCTCAGAGCTAACACGCTTGCGGTACGCGAATCTTGATTCTGCGCGGCCATGCACGTAACTCGTCATCGGTGTTTCGTCTCGCGTCGCTGCTGCTCATCGTTTCACTGCCCGCCTGGGCCCAGCGCGCCTTCCCCTTCACGTGGGATTCGCAGACCCTCGCTCCGGGCACCCATGAGTTTCAGTCGTGGGTCACCGCGCGCTACGGGCGGCAAGACATCGGGTACACCGAATTCGATCTGCGCCTGCAGGCGATGCAAGCGGTGACCGGCAGGGTCGACACGATGTTCGGCCTCGACGTCGACCTCTCGTCATTCGGTCTCGACTCGAGGGCGGTCGAGGCTCGGGTCTCGAGCACCTGGCGATACTCGCTGCTGCGGTCGACCGAGGCGGTGGGCCTCGCGGTGGTGAGCCGCATCGGCCTGGGCCTCGACCACGGCGAGCTCGAGGTGCGCCTGGTGCTCGACAAGCAGCTCGGCCGGCTGTGGCTCGGGCTCAACGCGTCGGCGACGCGCTCGCAGTTCTGGTCGGGCAGAACCGGCATCGATACCCGCTTCGAGCAGAGCTTCGGCGCTCGCTACCAGGTGCAGGAGTCGTTCTCGGCAGGCGTCGAGGTGCGCGCTCGTGAGGCGCTCCAGCGTTCGACATACCAAGGCACCGCCTACTCAGGAGGCCCGGTGTTCACCTGGGCCGCGAAGCGGTGGTGGGTGGCGTTCGGGTTTCTGGTGCAGGCCGGCGCCGACAAGGCCCGCGACGACCGCGGCAACGGCGAGCCGCTCGAGGTGCGAGACAACGAACGCTTCGTGGGCCGCCTGATTCTCGGCGTGAAGACCGACTAACATTCGTTGTTTCGCAGCGCCGCCTTGCGCGTTGCCATCGTCAAGAACGACCGGGTGATTCGCGTCTCGGCCTCGCGGCCCATCTTCACCCGGGGGTCAGCGCTGGTGGGCAACAGCGTGGTCACCAGCGACATCAATCCATTCATCACATTGGGGAACAGGCCGCTCGCGACCGCCATGATCTTCGCTGGCAACCCGAGCACCACGTAGGGCGTGCCGTACTCAATCGCCGCGACGACCCGCTTCGCCGCCCGCGTCGACGACATCGAAATGACCGGCAGCGAGTCGCTGATGGTGAACCACGCGTATTCTTTTTGATGGTCGCCCTTGAGCATCACGTGCCCAGTGCTGCCGGTGCGCATCAACCCCGGCACGATGGTCGAGACCGCGATGTGATCTCTCGCCAGCTCGGCGTGCATGCCCTGCGACAACCCCATCAACGCGAACTTGCTCGTGCTGTAGGGCATCAAGTGCGGCACTGCGATGACCCCACCCACCGAGGCAATGTTGGCGATTCGCCCCCCGCCTCGCCGCCGCATGTCATCGCGCACCCCGAGCATGGTGCGCAGCGGCGCGTAGCAGTGCAGCTTCATCTCGTCTTCGAAGTCTTCGGGCTTGAGCGCGTCGAGAGGGCCCACCTGAATTACGCCCGCGTTGTTGACCAGCACGTCGATGGGGCCGAGCTTGAGGCGCACCGTGTTCAGCATCTCGTCGATGTCGCCCGCTTCGGTCAGGTCGCAGACCACCCCGACGACCCGGTTCTTTCGCGTCGCGCGAGGCCTCAGGTCGGCCAGGGCATGCTCAATCTCGAGCGGGTCGCGCGCGACGATGGCCACGCTGCAGCCCTTCTCGACCAGCACCCGGCTGATCTCCAGCCCCAGCCCGCGCGAGCCCCCGGTCACCAGCGCGTTGCGGTGCACCAGGTTGTACCGATGCAACCGGCGAAAGAGCTTCACGCCCGCGAACGCCCCCGCTGCCACCGCTGCCGGTACGGTCAGCTTGCTGCGACGCCAGTCGCGAAAAAAGGTCGTGCTGAGCATGAGACGGGTCTCCTGCTCCGCCCAAAATGCAAACCCTACGCCTCCTCACAGCCGACCGAGATCATTGAAAGAGTGCCGAAGTTCGCTGTGGCACCCGGGCGCCCTGAGACACCGTGGCGTGCCGCGACCAGTTTGACTTGCAACCCGCCAACCGCACGCACATTGGAGCCAGCTCACATTTCAAGAGGGAGCACGACCATGGGCATCAGCAAAGGCAGCGCGCAGTGGGACGGAGGCCTCAAAGACGGCCGCGGCATGATGAAGCCGGCACACGGCGGCGAGAGTCAATACTCGGCTGGCTCGCGTTTCGAAGGGCAGCAGGGCAGCAACCCCGAAGAGCTGATCGGCGCGGCGCTGGCCGGCTGCTTCTCAATGGCGCTCACGGTCGGCCTCGAGAAGGCGGGCTGCAAACCCCAGAGCGTCAAGACCTCGGCCGACGTGAAGCTCGAACGCCAGGGCGACGGGTTCGCCATCACCGGCATCGCGCTCACCACCACCGCGGCGGTCTCGGGCATCGACGCTCAAAAGTTTCAAACCCTGGCCGAAGAGACCAAGAAGGGCTGCCCGGTGTCGAAGGCCCTCGCCGGCACCACCATCACCTTGAACGCCTCGCTGGCGAGCTCGTAACCTGTCGGTCGGTCGAGCGGGCCCCTCGAAAGTGCTCCTCGCCCGAGCCCCTGCACCTGCTACAGTCCCGCGCGCGTGAAGTGCGCGGCGTGCAATCACCTCTTGGGCGACAAAGACCGAGTCTGCCCGCAATGCGGCACCCCGGTTCAGGGCGATGTCGGCGCTCCGGCGCCCTCGCACCCTGACAACCCCTCACCGCTGGCAAACACCTCGGTTTCACAGCGAAGTTTGCCGCGAATCAGCGACCGAGAAGAGAAGACCGTCGCCCCGGTTCGGGTCAACGACCTGCTCTCGAACCGCTACCGCCTCGAAGGAAAAATCGGCGAGGGCGGTATGGGCACCGTTTACACCGGCGACGATTCGGAGCTCGATCGCAAGGTCGCGGTGAAGCTGCTCGCCTCGAACCTGGTCAACGACCCCGAAATCGTCGAGCGCTTCGAGCGCGAAGCCAAGCTGACCGCCAAGCTCGACCACCCGAACATCGTGCCCATCTACGACGTCGGCCGCCACGAGGGCCGGCCGTTCATCGTGATGAAGCTGCTCCAGGGCGACACGCTCGCCGGCGTGCTGCGCAACAAGGGCGGCCTGACCAGCGACGAGACCCTGCGGCTGATGAAGCAGATCGGCGCCGGGCTCGATTACATTCACGAGAAGGGCTTCATTCACCGCGACATCAAGGCCGGCAACATCTTCATCGCCGGTGATGGCCTGGCCACCATTCTCGACTTCGGCATCTTGCGCAGCCGCGATGGCTCGAAGGGGCTGACCCGCACCGGCATGGTGATGGGCACGCCGCACTACATGGCGCCCGAGCAGGCGCTGGGCCTCAAAGACGTCGACCACCGGGTCGATTTGTACGCGCTGGCGGTGGTGCTCTTCGAGTGTCTGACCGGCACCCTGCCGTTCGAGGCCGATTCTGAGCTGCGGCTGATTCAAATGCAGGCCCACTCGCCGCCGCCCGAAATTCTCGACCGCGCCCCGTGGATCTCGAAGCCCGTGGCTGACGTGGTGCGTCGCGCGCTGGCCAAGCGCCCCGAAGACCGGTTCTCGTCGGCCGCTGAGCTGGTCAAGGCCCTGGAGTCTGCCTACCGCGAGTCGAAGGGCCACCAGGCCGCGCCGCTGCGGGAGCAACCCAGCCTGAGCAGCCCCGCGAAGACCTCGCCCAGCTGGCGCGCGAATCAGGCGAACCCGGTCGATGTCGGAGGCGGCGCAGGCCCACCCCCGAGCCACCCGCCGCTGAACACCCACGAGCTCGTCAACGCGATGCAGCCGGGGCGGGGGCGTCGCTGGGCGGTGGTGGTGGCCAGCGTGGTGGCGGTCGCGGCGGTGTGGGTGTGGCACCCGTGGTCGAGCGGCGCCGCGGGTTTCGTCGATGCGGGCCTGCCGTTGGCCGCCGTGCCCGTCTTCGATGCTGGCCTGCTCGCCCTCGATGACGTCGACGCCGGCGCTGAGCTCTTCGTCGCGTCGGTCAGCGGAGACGCGGGTGACGACGACTTCGATGACGCCGGGCTGCTGGCGGTGACCGAGGTCGCCGATGGCGGCAAGCGCATCGCCAACGCCACGCAGCCGAGGCGAAAAGGGCACCTGAGTGTGATGTCGGCCCACCAGGGAGAGCCCTACTGGGCCACCGTTTTCATCGATGGGGTGTCGAAGGGCCGCACCCCGTTGGGCCTCGATTTGGCTGCAGGTCGCTACATGGTGCGCGTCGAGCGGGCCGGCTTTCGAACGCAAGAGCGCGAAGTGCGGCTGGTTTCGGGCAAGTCGACCTCGGTGAGGGTCGATTTGGTTCAGTAGCAAAGTCGTGAAATTTCAGGGGCGTCGGCTAAGAAGACTGTCGACTCCATGACGTTCTCTGCCGTCGCCGTGCTCACCGCTGTCGTGCTGGTTGCCCCCGCCCCCGCGGTCAAGGCTACGCGCCTCGAGCTGGGGGTGCGCTTCTTCAACCAGGGCGAGTTCGACGTCGCGCTCAAGCACCTCGACGCCGCCGCGGCCGAGACCACCGACGCTCCCACGCTCGAGAAGATTCATTTGCTGCGCGCCCAGGTGTTCGCCGCCCGGCAAGACTTCGCCCGGGCCGAAGAGGCCTTTGCGCTCGCCCTCGAGGCCAACCCCGATGCCTCGCTCGACCCCGCGCGGGTCGACCCCACGCTGGTGAAGATGCTCGATTCGGTGCGCGGCCGGTTGACCGGCACCCTGGTGATGGGCAGCTCCCCTTCTGGCGCGGCGATCACCCTCGACAACAAGCCGATTGGTGTTGCCCCGCAAACCGTGAGCGTCGCGGTCGGCAAGCACCACGTCGAGGCCAAGTGGGGGCAGGGCCCCAGCACCGCCAGCGAGGTGCAGATTCGGCCGAAGAAAGAGATGCACCTCGAATGGGTGCAGGGCGCCGTCGAGCGCGTCAACACGCCTTCGTCTGATCTGCCGCTCGAGCGCCCGCTCAAGCCGTTCGGCGACCTTCGTGGCGTCATCGAGGTGCCCTCGAACGTGCCCGACGTGACGGGGGCCATCGAGGTCGGCGGCGGGTTCGACTTTTCGTACTTTCGGGTCGGCTTGTGGGCGCGGGTTTTTCCCTTCTTCGGGGTGGTGCCGCGGTTCGCGTTCGTGCTGCCGATTCTCGACTTCGTGAACGTCTTTCTCGAAGCCCAGGTCCCCTTGTGGATCACTGGGCAACCCGCGAGCGCGACCGGCGCCGCCACCGTGTCGCTTGGCCTGGGTGGCGCGGGGGGCGCGGAGTATTTTCCCCTCAAGTGGGTCGCCATCTTCGCGCAGATCGGCGGTCAGCACCTGATCATCACCCGGCGCAACGACCCGACCTCGTTCATCGCCAGCTTCGGAGCGCGGTTGCGGCTGCCGTAGACCCCCGGGCCTTACTCGAAGAGAAACCGCAGCTCCTGCATGTGGTTCTCGATGGTCTCGGGCATCGCGTGGGCGAAGGTGTTCAAGCGAATCAACGCGTTGACGTTGGCGTCTTTCGGCGCCGCCGCGCGCAGCCGGTTCGCGAAGGCCCGGTTCACCACCTCGGCCTCCCGGTAGATGTGAGCCAACCCCTCGAGGCCCCAGTCGGGCGTGCCGCCTTTTTCGGCCACGAAATACTGGGCCAACAGGTACAGCGACGTGGCGCGGGTAATCGTCTCGAGCTCGGTGGCGAAGGGCAGGTGAAAGCGGGTCTGCGGCCGCAGCTTCGCCAAGATGGGGCACCCGCTGGTCACCATCAGCAGCCCCAGCAACGGGCTCAGCGCCGCCTGCACCGACATGTCGAGCCGCTCGTAGGTTCTCTCAGGGGTGGTCACCCGCACCGCCACCCGGTCGAACGAAAAGACGTCGGCGAAGCCCTTCACCACGTCGGCGAGGTTCGACGCCACCGGGCACGCCGAGCCCGCGGTGTCTTGGAGCGGGCAGTTCGGGCATTTCTGAAACGAGAGCTTGGCCCATTCAGGCACTTCTGCCGGCGCTGCGGCGAGGTTCAACAGGGTCTTCGGGTCGAGGGTGACGGTGAACGCCACTGGCGCGCCCCCGGGGCGGGTGAATTCGTAGCGAACGACTCGCGGTGGCGGCTGCGCAGACATCGGGCTTCGAACAGTTTAACCGCGGCCCGCCAGGGTGCAGCGAAAGAGCGGCCGATAGTGCTCGTGGGTGCTCTCATAAAGCGTCACGTGGTCGATGACGAATGGCGGCGAAGTGAAGCCCCGCAAGGCCGGCTCGAGGCGCTCGAGGCTGCCGCTGGTCTGGGCGCGGGCGAGCGTGACGTGCGGCACGAAGGGGCGATCATCGGCCGGGTGAAGCGCGCGCTGCAACGCGTGAAGCTGGGGCAGCTGACCGTCGACGCCGAGCCACACCACCGAGGGCGCGCGAGCGGTGGCGAAGAAGCCCACGCCGCGAAGCGACAGCGTGAAGGGCTGGGCCTCACGGGTGATGGCCTCGACCACCGGGTGCAGGTCGGCAAGCTCGGCGGCCGTCGGGTGCCCCAGAAAGCGCAGCGTCACGTGCAACTTGTCGGTGCGCAGCCACTTCGCGGTGATCTCGGCGCGGTGGCGTTCGATGCACGCGGCCACCACCGCCCGAACCGGCTCATCGAGGTCAACGGCGAGAAAGAAGCTCACGTGCCGCGGGTCTGGCCGTCGCCTTCGAGCACGAACTTCTGTGCGGTCAGCTCTTTGAGGCCCATCGGCCCGAAGGCGTGCAGCCGCGAGGTGGAGATGCCGACCTCGGCCCCCAGCCCCAGCTCACCGCCGTCATTGAAGCGCGTCGAGGCGTTGACCACCACCGCCGAGGCGCAGACCTCCCGGGTGAAGCGCCGGGCGGCATCGCGGGAGCGGGTGACGATGGCCTCGGTGTGCTCGCTGCCGAACTGGGCGATGTGCTCCAAAGCCTGGTCGAGCCCGTCGACCACCTTCACCGCCAGAATCAGGTCGAGAAATTCTTTGCCGAAGTCGCCGGGCTGGGCAGCCTTCGCTTCGAGCGTGGCGCGTTGAAACACCGCCAGGGCGCGAGGGTCTGCGCGCAGCTCGACCTTGGCCATCGCCAGCGCCTTGCCCGCGGCGGGCAGAAACGCGTCGGCCACCGCGGCGTCGACCAGCAGACACTCGGCGGCGTTGCACACTCCGGGTCGCGAGGCCTTGGCGTTGAGAATGATTCGTTCGGCCATCGCCAGGTCGGCCTCGGCGTGTACGTAGACGTGACACACCCCCTGGTAGTGCTTCACCACGGGTATGCGCGCGTGTTGCACCACGAAGCGAATCAAAGCCTCGCCTCCGCGGGGTATGCAGAGGTCGATCAAGCCGTCGAGGGTCAAGAGCTCGAGCATCGACTCGCGGTCGGTGGTGGGGACCAGCTGAATGGCCTCGGCGGGGAGCCCGGCCTGCCGCAGCCCGGCCGCGAGCGCTTGGGCGATGGCCTGCGACGAGCGAAAGGCCTCGGAGCCGCCGCGCAAGATGCAGGCGTTGCCGCTCTTCAGGCACAGGGCCGCCGCGTCGCTGGTCACGTTGGGGCGCGACTCGTAGATCATCATCACCACGCCCAGCGGCAGCCGCACCTTGCGCACCTCGAGGCCGTTGGGGCGTCTCCAGGTCTCGGTGACTTCTCCGATGGGGTCGTCGAGCAAGACCAACTGCTCTATCGCGCTGGCCATCGCCTCGACCCGCTTCTCATCGAGCAGCAGCCGGTCGATGAACGCGGCGTTCTTGCCGGCGGCGGTCGCGGCCTCGACGTCGAGCGCGTTGGCGCTTCGAATGGCCGGCGAGTGAGAGCGCACCTGCTGGGCCATCGCGGTCAGCGCCTGGTTTTTCTGTGCGGTGCTCGCCACGCTCATCGCGCGCGAGGCCCGCTTGGCCGCCTGGGCCAGCGTCTTCATGTCGGTCGTCACTTGCAAGCAAGCAGTCACAGCACACCTGCCGCGCGCGCGCCAAAAGACTCTGAGCGTGCTACCACCCGTGGCGCCATGAGCGCCGACCGCGAGACGCAGTTCAAAGAGCTGGTGCGCGAATTTCCCGATTCGCCGATGGGCCACTTTTCACTGGGGCGGTACTACCTCGATGAGAAGCGCTTCGCCGAGAGCGTGGCCTGCTTGAGCGACGCGGTGAGGCTCGATGGCACCTACGCGGCCGCTCTGGTCGCGCTGGGCGACGCCTACGTTGGCCTGAACCAGCCCGAACAAGCGAAGGCCACCTGGCGCACCGCGCTCGAGACGCCGCACGGCCAGCGCGATGGCAGTCTGCAGGCCGACCTCGAGCAACGAATTCAAGCCCTCGACGATTTCTAAAGAAGCCCCGCTCGGCAGCTCGAAGTGAGTATCGTGCGGGCCTGATGGGGTTCTTCGGTCTCTTTGGTGCCCAGCCGCCGTTGATCGACGCAGTGCTCAAGGCCTCAGAAGCCGAGCTTGCCACGCTGTGTACCGAGCGCCGGGCCGACATCGCAGCCTCGTTCGCCAACTGGCTCAAGGTACCACTCGCAATGCGCAGCGACCCGGCCCAGGTCTCTGGCTACGTGGGCCGCATGCTGAGGGTCGCTCAGCTCTTCGAGCAGCGGGGCGATTCGTCGCTGATGGCGAAAATGCAGGGCGGCTCAAGCAACCCCATTCCGAAGTGGCAAAGCGAGCTGCGCGAATGCCGCGCGCTCAACGACCGCGGTGACTACGCCAGTGCCAAGCCCCGGCTCGAAAAGATACGCGCCGAAGCGCGAGCGTTGCAGGGGTCTGCGGTCGACACGCTGCTGCCATTGATGAACGAATTTCTGGCAGAAGCCGAGTTTCGGTTGGGCGCGCCTGGCGTCGCTGCGGCGTTGATGGCTGAGGCAGTCACGGGCTTCGAGACAATCAAAGACAGCGAGGGCATCGCGGCGGCGCTCAAGAACCTGATTGAAATCTACCGGGTGCTGGGTGACGCGGAGGCGCAGCGTGCCTGCGAAGAGCGACTTTCCTCGGTGGTGGCGCTCAAACACTGAAAAGGGTTCGAAAGGTCTCCTGTTTTGACGATGCAAACGCTTCATCGACACCAATCAGCACGTGGCGCTCGCGTCTTGAGGGCCCTCCGTGCGGCTCCTCTTGCGGCACCGTTGATCCTGGTCTTGTCTGCTTCGGCCATGGCAACCACTCCCGATGTGGCGACGCTCAAGGTCGGGCAGACTTCGTCGGTCGGCGGCGTCACGCTGAAGCTCATGCGGGTGGCACCCTACCCGTCAGACCCGACACCGGGTCGGGTGAAGGCTGCCGTCACGCTCGAGGTTGGCGGTCAAGATGAAGTCACTGTTGGGGAGTACGCCAGAAACGCAGTGGTGTGGGGCCAGTCGCTCGTGGCGCTGGCGTCGAGCACGCTCAAGACGGCAATGGTCCGGGTGACTCCGTTTTCATTCACCTGTGACACGAGCGAGTTCGAGCCCCTGGCCGCGCCTCGGCCCGTCGAGCTCGGCCGCGCCTTCACGGTGAAAGATCTGAAGGTGACGGTGAAGAGCCTCGCGCACGTCAGCGAGTACGGCTCGTATTGGGTCATGCCCGTCGAGGTCGAGCACCACGGTCAGACGTTCTCGTTCAACCAGGGCTCGTTCAACTACCTCGGGTTCATGTTCTCGCTCGTGCCCAACGGGCTCGAGGGTGCTCAGCTGGTGGTGCGCCACCTTCGAGCAGGCGAGCCCTTTGTGCTCGGCGAACGAGACTCACTCGAGGTGCAGGTCAACGGTCACCTGGTCTCGCTCGAGCTGATGAAGGTGACTCAGAACGAGAAGGCACACCGCCTCGAGTATGACTTTCGAATTGGGCCCGACCACCAGACGGTGCAGCTGGTGCTCCCCTTCGTCGAGCAATTCGAGCAGCCTCCGCCGGGCAAAACCATTGATCGACTCTTCAGCTGGGACTTCGCTGCCGCGAAGGTGCTGACACATGGGCTTTCGCTCGAGAAGGTGAAGGGGTCTGCCGAACCTGAGGCCCTTCGTCGGGGCCCGTTTCGCCTCACTGTGCCGACCGAAGGTCACCGGTGACGTTGCCAGACGGCTCGGGCGCTCTGAATCGCTGAGAGATGATCCTTCCCCAACCGGTGCCGTCGGGACATCATTCTTCGATGCGAAGGACGCGAGCGCTGACGTTGATGGTGGCCCTGCTCGCGGTCGCCGCGTTCGCGCTGCGGCAGTCGCCCGGTCACCCTGAGCGGCCCCTCGTCTTCGGTGCGCCTGGTGAACCGCTCGAGCTTGGCCCTCGGCAGGCGACCCGTGACGGCGCCCCAGTCAGCATGACGGAGTCGGTCGAGCCCCGTGGCCCGGGCTTTGAGCTGTCGTGGCAGTTCGCCGCCGCTCCCCGGGGAGAAGGACCGCTGGTCGTGTCGTTCTCAACCTCGGTCGTCGGGCGCTCGGCGGGCGCGCCGGGCATTCAACTGGGCGATGCGCTGCTGGGGCCGTCGACCTGGGTCGATGCGATGGGGCAGCAGTTCTCGTTGGTCACCCGGGCGCGCGGCGCGGCGCTCGAAATCGAAGTGCCGGCCGAGGTGCTCGCGCAGTCGACCTGGCCGGCGGTGCTCGACCCGCTGCTGTTGCCTGGCTACTTCATCGATGCGCCGGTGACCGGCGCGGTGGCCCGAACGCCGACCTCGTACGCCGCGGCGGCGGGGCATCTGGTGCTGCTCCTTCAGGGCGCGCCACTGGAGTGTCGGTACTCGGACCTCGACGGCGGGTTGCTCGGCTCGACCTTTCTGGTGAACGACGCCGGAGGGTTTCTCGCGGGCCTGGCGGCGAGCGATGGCCAGCACCTGGTGTCGTACTTCCAGGGCCAGGTCAGGGGCGTGCGGCGACTGAGCGATGACTGCCAGTGGCTGGGGCCTCCGACGGTGATGGGCAATGGCTCGGGCAGTATTGTGGCCGCAGGGGTCGATGCCGGGTGGTGGGTGTCGACCAGCGTGATCGGGGTCGATGGCGGCGCCCACATCGCGCTCTTTTTCGAAGACCTCGACGGCGGGCTGTCACCGACCACGTACTTCGAGCGCCCCGATGTGAACATCGCCCTCGCGGCGGTGCGCGATTCGGTGTGGCTGGCGAGCGCGCCTGCGGCTCCCAACGGCGCCACGGTCAGCGTCGATTGTTACCAGGGCGTGAGCCACACCCAGACCAGCTTCACCCGCGACCAGAACTACAACGGGGTCTGGGCCGCGGCCAGCGATCTGGGCGTTGCGGCCATCGCGGTCGCCGACACTCCAAGCGTGGCGATTCGGCCGGTCTCCTCGAGCTGCTCACAGGTGGGGGCTGCGGCGACCGAGCCGTACCTCATCAACCTCGACCGAGCCGGAGACGGCTTTCTCATCGGCTCGCTGATCTCCGGGTCGACGTACCTCAAGACCTTCAGCATCAGTGGCGCGGTGGGTGCTCCCCTGCCGGTCTCGCCGATCTACGATGGCCTCTTTCATGTCATCTGGAGCGCGCGGCCGTGGCTGTTCGTCAATGGCAATGGTGGTCGCTCGTATCGGCGCACACTCGATTCGAGCGCGACGATGCTTGGCCCGCTCGAGGCCCTGACGGTCGGGCTGAATGAGGAGCGGCTGGTCGTGGCGGCGGCCGCCAGCGGTCTGGGCTGGGTGGTCTGGCAAGACGACCGTTACACGCCGACCACCTCCTCAGTGGAGTACCTGCGACCCTTCGACGTGAACGGGCCGCGTGGCAGTGCAGTGCCGATCACCGCCAACCCGGTTGGCACCCAGCGCTGCATCGCGGTGTTGGGCTCGCAGGCGGTCATTCAGTTTGGCTACGACCAGCGGGTGGTGGCCACGCTCGACGCTGACGGGGGCGTTTCGGTCTCGGGTGTGATCAACACGCCGAACCTGAACAACTACTGCAGAGCCGCCTCGGGCACCGAGACCGTCTGGCTGGTGACCACCGACTACGACTTCGGCCTGGGCCGGTACGTTCAATGGCTCAACCGAATTCACGCCGACGGCAGCGCCGAGCCGGCGCTGGAGCTGTCGGGCCCGTACGCATTCATCGGGTTCGACGGGTTGCTGTGGGTGACCGCAACCGCCGATGGCCGCCGCGGGTGGGTTGGCGCGCGTGCCTTTTTCGCACCTGATCTCGACGCTGGGCGGCTCTTCGAGCTCGGCGATCGTGACCCGGCGCCAGTGACCACCGTCTTGTCAGTTTTCACCAACGGGCTGGTTCGAACGCCGAGCGCGCTGTGTCAGACCAGCATGGAGGGCACGGGGCTGCGGTTGCGATGCGTGCTCGATGATGGCGGTGTTCAGCGCGACTCGCTGCTGCCGCAGGGCGGCTACCCGACGCTGCTCGCCGATGACGAGGTGATCCACGCGCGCGTTTCGCTCAGTGATGGCGGCGTCTATTGGGCGGTCTCCAGCCCCGATGGAGGGCTCCGCGTTCGCCAGCAAGACCCCCTCATCGGCCCCTATTCTTTTCTCACTCGACTCGACACAGAGCGCTTCGCCGTGGTGAGCGCCGCGCAGATCGACGGTGGTGACCGCGCGATTTCTCGGGTCATCGTCTCGCCGTTGCTGATTCTCGAAGATGGCCGGGCCTGCCCATCAGACGACGCGTGCATCTCGGGCTCGTGCGTGGGGGGCCTCTGCTGCCCGGTGGCGTGCCCCAACGGCACCTGCGCCGCGGGGCTCTGCATTCCCTTCGACGCGGGAGTGGACGCGGGGGGTGCTCCCACGGACGCGGGTACTGACGACGCAGGCGAGCTCACCGACGGCGGAGTGCCCTCTGACGCTGGCACCTTCGACGACGCAGGCAGCGATGCCGGTGTGTCGGGTGAGGGGTTCGACTCCGGTGCGGTGAATGACGCGGGCACGGCGAATGACGCGGGCGCGGTCCTCGACGGCGATGCGGGTCGTGGAGGGGTCACCGCGTACAAGGTGGGGTGTGGTTGCGGCTCGGTCGACACCGGCGGCTCGCTCATCGCGTTGCTGCTCGCGGCCCTCGCCATTCGCAGACGCGCGCAGGCTTGAGTTTTCCAGACCGAAGGCTTCTGAGCCCCGTGGGCCGAATGCGCCGTGAGATTGCCGGGTGCGGTGTGCGTCGTTGCGCCGCAGTCCACACGCGCCGCGGCAATGAAAGTCGTGGGTTCGCGGTGCGGCGGCCATCGTGGCGTCCTGGCGCCATGGCTCAACGCGCCGTGGCTCAACGACGTTTCTCGGCGCCGCACGGTTCTCAGCGCCGTACGGTTCTCAGCGCCGCACGTTTCTCAGCGCCGCACGTTTCTCAGCGCCCCACGTTTTACATCGCCACGGGCTTCACCGCGCCGGTGCCATCGAGCGCCTCGCGCACCTTCTGCAACAACACATCAGGCGTGAACGGCTTGGGCATGAACGGCACGCCGTCGTCGGCCAGCTGCTGTGCGGTGAGCGCTCCACCCGGGTACCCCGACATGTACAGCACCCGCAGCGTCGGTTTGAGCGCCCGCAACCGGGTGACCAGCTCGCGGCCGTTCATCTCGGGCAGCACCACGTCGGTAATCACCACATCGAAGCCCTCGTTCTCGGCGGCCTTGAGCGCCAAGCTCGGCTTACTCGCGTCGGCGACCCGATACCCTGCTGAGCGCAGCACGCGGCAGGTCATCGCGCGGAGCCCAGGCTCGTCTTCGACCACCAACACCCGCTCGGTGCCGGTGGTGGGCCGGAGCGCCATGCTCGGCGCCTCTGTGGCCTTCGAGCTCTGGGTGGCTTTGGGCAAATACACCCGAAAAGTCGTGCCCTTGCCCAGCTCGCTGTCGATTGAGATCGCGCCTCCCAGCTGCCGCACGATGCCGTGCACCGTCGCCAGACCCAGGCCGGTGCCCTTGCCCGCTTCTTTGGTCGTGAAAAACGGCTCGAAGATGCGCGCCTGGGTCTCGGCGCTCATGCCGATGCCGGTGTCAGCCACCGCCAACATCACGTAGTCGCCCGGCTTGGCCCCGATGCGCGCCGAGTCGAGCGTGCTGACCTCGAAGTTCAAGGTGGTGACCGAAATCTTGCCACCAGAGGGCATCGCGTCTCGGGCGTTGACCACCAGGTTGACGATGACTTGTTCGAGGCCTCCGGCGTCTCCGTTGATGGGCCAAATGCCGTGGCCGGGCTGCACCGAGAACTCGATGCTCTCGGGCAACAACCGCCGCAACATCTTCACGATGTTGGTCAGGGTCGCGTTGAGCTCGACCTGCTTCATCTCGAACACCTGCCGCCGCCCGAAGGTCAACAGCTGCCGGGTCAGCTCAGCCGCGCGGCGCCCGCACTCGATGATTTGATTCAGGTCTTCGCGCTTCGGGTCGTCTGGGGCCAGATCGTTGATCAGCAGCGTGCCGTAGCTGAGAATCACGGTCAGCAGGTTGTTGAAGTCGTGCGCCACACCGCCCGCAAGCTGGCCGATCGCGTCGAGCTTCTGTGCCTGGCGAAGCTGCACCTCGAGGGAGCGGCGCTCTCGTCGGTTGGCCGCCTCTTGAATCTCACGCTCGACCGCAGGCACCAGCCGGGTCAGGTTCGATTTCATCACGTAGTCGTGCGCGCCGGCCTTCATCGCCGCCACGGCAGAGTCTTCACCGACCGTGCCCGAGACGATGATGAACGGCGCGTCTGACTTCGAGGCCTGCGCGATGCGGAGCGCGCTGAAGGCGTCGAACGAGGGCAGGTGAAAGTCTGACAGCACCACGTCCCAGGGGTGCTCGTTGATGGCTGCTTGAAACGAGGCCGCGGTCTCGACCCGGCGAAGCTCGATGTTCCAGCCCGACTTGCGAATCGTTCGCTCGACCAATGCCGCGTCGTCATCGTTGTCTTCGACCAGCAAGACACGAAGCACCTTGGTGGGCTCGAGCCCGGCCCGCGGCAGCTCTGATTGCATTTTCGGCGCGACCCCCGGGCAGTGTGCTTGCAGCCGGAGGAATATGGCCGCCGGTCCGTGAGAGATCAAGTTGACGCTCCCGCTCGATCTGCAAAAAAAGCCCGGCTCGAAAATGACCCGGTCACAGGCTATTCACCTTCGCCATGACCGCTCGCGTCGCGTTGATTACCGGTGCCTCCATCGGCCTTGGAGAACAGTTCGCCCTTCGCTTCGCACGTGATGGCTACGACGTGGTGTTGGTCGCCCGCAACGCCGCCCGGCTCGAGGCGGTCGCCGAGCGGGTGCGGCTGCACAAAGTGAAGCCCACCGTGATGCCCTTCGACCTGAGCGACCCCGCCGCGCCCCGCGCGCTCTTCGAGGCGGTCAAAGCCAAGGGCCTCGAAATCGAGTGCCTGGTGAACAACGCGGGCTTCGGCAGCAACGGGGCGTTTCTCGACCTGAACCCTGAAAAAGAAGCCGAGATGGTTGACCTCAACTGCACCGCGTTGCTGCGCCTGTGCCACCTCTTCGGGGCGCCGATGCGTGAGCGCAAGAGCGGGCACATTCTGAACATCGCCTCGACGGCCGGGTTTCAGCCGGGCCCCTACATGGCCACGTATTACGCGACCAAGGCCTTCGTCATCTCGTTCTCCGAGGCGCTGGCGTACGAGCTCAAAGACAGCGGCGTGAAGGTCACCTGCTCATGCCCCGGAGCGACCGACACCGAGTTCGCCCGCCGCGCCGGCAATGACAAGAGCGCGCTCTTCACCCGCATGGGCGTGGCCAAGCCCGAGGCGGTGGTCGACGACGCCTTCGAGGCGATGATGGGCGGCGAGGTGCTCAAGGTGCATGGCTTCATGAACTGGGTCGGCTCGCAGGCCATTCGCTTCGGGCCTCGCGCCGTGGTGCGTGCGATGGCCGCCAGCCTCAATAAACCGTAGGTGTTCACCCCTGTTCTCAGTGGGCAGATGTGCGCTCCCCGCTGATCCATTCGCGTGAGCTTCGGGCCCCCGTCAGAGCGTCATCTGAGGCAGATGAATCGCGCTCTGTGGCTCCTGACCGTGTCGCTGCTCACCGCCTGCGAAGGAAGCATCGATATTCGGGGCACCCTGACCGATGTCACCCCCGGCATCGACGCTCCGCAGCTGGCGCTCCGCTGCAAGGCGCCGGGGCAGGGCACCTCGGCGAAGATGCGATTGCTGTGGAAATCTGCGTATTTGGCTGAGCTCGGCGCTCGCCTCGGCCCGGGTGCGGCGACGGTCGCAGAGACGGTTGGGCTCTCACCCGCCACGGACCGAAACTTCACCTTCGAGACGGCTGGCTCGCTTCAGACCAGCGTGACCCTCGAGTCACTGGCCGATACCGCCGACGCGGTGGCCGCCTGGTCGCTGTCGACCGATGCGATTGCCCAGTCGGTGTACGGCTGCGCGGCTCGCACCGTCACGGGCGCCCAAGCCGAGGCCTGCTTCACGACCTTCTTGAGCACCACGGGCGCCCGGCTGTTGCG